>CATZDY010000012.1 GCA_958417755.1 uncultured Peptococcaceae bacterium | reverse complement strand
TAGACAGCCCCTTGGATTCGGGTTATTGCAGCATCGGCGGTCTGGTGGGGCTGATCTCCTTGGAAACAGCGGATGAAGAAGCTGCAGTGAAAAACAGCTATACATCCATAGCAATCAATAGCCATGCCACCAATCCCACCGGAGGTATTGCAGGCTTGGCCCTGATAGCCAACCGGAACAATGTGGGGGGCCGTATCCTGATCAGCAATAGCTATGCCACAGGGAATATCACCAGCAATGGCAGCGGGCAGAAGGCCAAGGTAGGGGGTATTGTAGGCGACTGCGCCTGCGGGGGCGCCAACAGCACCGGGAGCATCATTGTGGAGCAGTGTTATGCCAGCGGAAGAATCAGCGCCAGCCCCAACAGCCAAGGGGGAGCCGGAGGCATTGCCGGGGCAGCCAATAGTGCCAAAGGGTATGGCGAAAGGGTAAAAATCGTTCGTTGCGTGGCTGTAAACCAAGGCATAGAAAACCCGGAAAACGGGGAAGCAAGCAATCTGGGCCGGATGGTGGGGTATGCCAATTATACAGGGGAGAACAACCTGGCCTGGGCGGATATGCCGGTGAACGGAGCCCCGGTGAGCCCGGGGGAAAATGATTTGCAACAGGGCAGCAGCAAAAGCCTGGCAGAACTAAAAACCAAGGGCACCTGGGAAGCCCTGGGCTATGATTTCAGCAATACCTGGCACTGGGAGGAAACCCAAGAGTATCCCCAATTGGCAGCCTTCCAAGGACAAGGGGGAGAAGGACCCTTCAGCGGAGGCAGCGGCACAGCGGAGGATCCGTATTTGATCAGCAGCTTGGAAGATCTGGAGCAATTGGCAGCCATCCATGGAGATGCGGAGCAGGCAAAAGCCTATGTTGGCGCCTATTACCAGCAGACAGAGGATATAGACCTGGGCAGCGTGGCAAACTGGAGCCCCATAGGCCCCGCAGCGTTCCAAGGGCATTATGACGGGCAACAAAAAAGCATTAATAACCTTAAGATCCAAGATGCTGCAGCCAAGAACCAAGGCCTTTTCAGCAAAGTGCAAAATGGCAGCATCAAAAATGTGAATCTTGTGGATCCCCGCATTGCCATGGCCAGCGAAGGTTCAGCCTGGAGCTATTTTGGCGTGGGGGCTTTGGCGGGAACCCTGGGGAACAAAGGCAGCATTGAGGGTTGCAGTGTCCAGGGAGGCAGCATAGACAGCCCCTTGGATTCGGGTTATTGCAGCATCGGCGGTCTGGTGGGGCTGATTTCCTTGGGAACAGCGGATGAGGAAGCTGCAGTGAAAAACAGCTATACATCCATAGCAATCAATAGCCATGCCAGCAATCCCACCGGAGGCATGGCGGGCTTGGCCCTGATAGCCAACCGGAACAATGTGGGGGGCCACATTCTGATCAGCAACAGCTATGCCACAGGGAATATCACCAGCAATGGCAGCGGGCAGAAGGCCAAAGCAGGGGGTATTGTGGGTGACTGCGCCTGCGGGGGCGCCAACAGCACCGGGAGCATCATTGTGGAGCAGTGTTATGCCAGCGGAAGAATCAGCGCCAGCCCCAACAGCCAAGGGGGAGCCGGAGGCATTGCCGGGGCAGCCAATAGTGCCAAAGGGTATGGCGAAAGGGTAAAAATCGTTCGTTGCGTGGCTGTAAACCAAGGCATAGAAAACCCGGAAAACGGGGAAGCAAGCAATCTGGGCCGGATGGTGGGGTATGCCAATTATACAGGGGAGAACAACCTGGCCTGGGCGGATATGCCGGTGAACGGAGCCCCGGTGAGCCCGGGGGAAAATGATTTGCAACAGGGCAGCAGCAAAAGCCTGGCAGAACTAAAAACCAAGGGCACCTGGGAAGCCTTGGGCTATGATTTCAGCAATACCTGGCACTGGGACGAAACCCAAAGGTATCCTCAGCTGATTGGTATGCCGGGACAAGGTGAAAGCCCCTTTCCCGAGGGGGGCGGGGAAATTCCCTGGCCCTCAGCCTCAGCCCAAGCCCAATGGGATAAAGTAAAGGCTTATTATGAAAACCTGGAGGAAAAAACCCTGACCATGCCCTTGGAACCCACAGCCCTGTACGGCGCCGGGCTGGAGGTCCAACGCTACGATACCACGGGCATCACTTATCCCCTCAAGGAGAACGGAACGCAAAACATATTATCCCTGGCCAAAATGGTGTTTGACAGCTTGGCCCAAGGAAACAGCCCTGTGGATGTGGAGGGTGTGAACTATGTTTATGAAATTTTGAAAAAACAAAAAAATAATACTAGTTCCGTGTATCCTGGATTATTTGATGACTATAGTATCGCTTATAATGGCCCGGCTTTGTTGTCCCTGCGGGCCTTTTGGGGAGAGGAGCCCTATCCCTTGGAAGGTGAGCTGGATTACATCGGAGAGGCGGCTGTTCTCAATGCTCCCCTTTATGGGAGTACCTTTTTGACTTACCCAACGGCCCGCTATGATGTCGATAATGATACGGAGTGGGGAATCCAACAAGGAGGATCAGCAAGCACCACTGGCTGGATCATCGGTACCCCCTGGGTCATCTGGGCCTTGGCAGCCTGTGGCAGCAGTGCAGAGGACCAGGCAGCTGTGATAAAACAGATGGAAGAATCCCTGGGGGAAATGGAAAAAGAATTTGACAGATATTATGCCAAACAGTGCGAGCTTTTGGCCTCTTATATTATCACCAAGCAGGTGCTGGGCCAGGAGGTAAGCGAGGAATTGTGGGAACAATTGGCCTCCTACCAGCTGGAGGACGGCAGTTACAAGCGCAAGGCCAATGATACGGAAAGCAACCGGGAAGCCACAGCCATGGCCTTGATGGCCCTGGGGGATTGCAAGGCCGGCAGTTCTGTATTCACCCGTTTGCCCCAAGTAGACCAAGGGGCCAAGGAGGCTGCCAAAAAGGACATGGAAGCCGTGGCCCGGGATACAGCAGCCTTGGATTTGCCGGAAAGCACTGATGCGGATCTTGCCTTGCCCATAAAGGGAGCCCAGGGCAGCACCATTCAGTGGGCCAGTAACTGGCCGCAATACGTGGAAGATAATGGCAGCATCCACCGCCCCGGGGCCGGGGAAGCGGACCGCTATGCTTGCCTCACTGCCACTGTTACCGCAGGGACAGCAGTGGAGACCCGGGATTTTTGGGTGTTGGTCAAAGCTGTGGATGATACCCTGGATGTGGTGGGGGGCCTTGAAGCCTTAAAACAGCATTACGGGCACAAAGGAACCCTGGATACCATCCAGGAACCCATTTCCCTGTTGTCTGTATATGATGATTTAGGGGAATTTCAAGTTGATTTGGATTATGTGGAAAAGTACCTTCAAAATACCAATTATATCCATGTAGCTGTTTCCTATGCAGCAATGGATGTCATGGCCCAAGGCGGGGACCCCCGGAAAGTTCCCAAAAATATGGTGGGAGGTTCCCAGGAAGTGGATTTAATCCAGGAAATATTGGATGGGCAAAGCGAGGAAACCGGAGCAATTGACAATAATCTTGCGAACCGTCAGTTATACAAGATTTTAGCCCTGGATATGTACTTCAATGGCGGGGAGTGGGGCAATGAGCAGGAAGGCACCAAATTGGGACGCCGGGGGGCTGTGGAGGCTTGGCTGGATGCCTTAAAGGATGATCCAGCTTCCGGCGGAAAATGGATTACTAGCAGCATGGTTTCTTCATATACAGAGAACCAGGATGCTGTTCTCATGTTGTCCCGGTTCCAGGAGGATCCCCAGCTGGGCCCCCGGGTCAAGGAAGCCATGGAGGATTTGCTCATTTATATCAAGTATTACGATGATACCAATGTAAATTATGATGGTACTGTGGGAATCCAAGGCACCGAAAACATGGCCCGGTATATCTCCGCCCTGGTGGCAGCAGGGCACAAGGACAAGGTGGATGCATACGGCCTGTTGAGCAGACTGCGCAATGCCCGCTTGGATGACGGGACTTATGAGTCAAGGCTTAATTCAAAATCAAATGGGGATTATTCAATGCTTTCTCCACTAGGGCGGGAAAATCAACTGAGACTAAACGCCCAGGCCACAGCTGCAGTGACCATGGCTTTGGGGGATTATGTGGCAGAACGGGCCATTTTAGGAACCTTTATCCAGGGCAATGCCGGGACTTGGACGGATGAGGAGACAGTGGCCAGGGATTTGGCCGCCTTGACCCTGCCGGCAGTCACAGGGGAAAACCTGGGGCTAAAAGCCAAGGGCACCTATGGCAGTGACATCAGCTGGCAGTCCAGCAACCCGGCGGTGATCAACCCCAGCACCGGGGAAGTGACCCCCCCGGCCTTGGGAGAGCCCAATGTGCAGGTAACCCTCCTTGCCACCCTAAGCAAAGGGGACGTGAAAAAAACCAAAACCTTTGTCATCACCGTGAGCGCCACTGTGGACCCGGATACGGACGCTGTGCAAAAGGACTTGGCTGCCTTGGTGCTCCCCAAAGCAGCATTGGCGGATTTGGCCTTGCCTGCGACCGGGGCCAATGGCAGCGCCATCAGCTGGCAGAGCACCAATGAAGCAGTAATAAACCCCAGCACTGGTGCTGTGGTTCGGCCGGCAGAGGGAGAGGCGGATGTGCCGGTAATCCTCACTGCCACGGCAAAGAAGAATGAAACCAGCAAAAGCAAAGAATTCCCTGTTACAGTCATAGCCCAGGGCGACATGCTCAAAGATACGGTATATGCCATCAGAGCCGGCTATGACAGCAATAAGGATCTAACCCGCAACTACTGGGCCACCTTTGCCGCAGCCGCGGTGTTGGACCAGGATTTCCAGGATTACGGTTTTGCCTATTTTGATGTGTTGCGGCATAGACCCACGTCTCCCTGGCAGCCTACGGATTATAGTGCCGTGATTTTGCACCTTTTGGCCATTGGGGAAAATCCCTACAATTATCAAGGCATCAATTATGTGCAAAAACTAATTGAATTTAATGAGCAAAAAGGCAGCTGGGGTTCTTTTGCCAATCCCATTTGGGCGGGCATGGCCTTAGAGGCAGCTGGTGCCGAGGGGTATGATGCCAGCTATGTGGCCTATCCTGAAACACAATTTAAAAACCTAACCTATGGACCAGATATAGCTGGTTGGGGCCTTATTCTGTTGGCCAATCATAAGGATGAGCCTGGGGCAGTGGAAGCAGCTGAGGCTTTTATCCAAGAGCTAAAGGAAACCCAAATCCGAAACGGTGAGGAAAAAGGCATGTTTGCCACCCTGGAAGGGTATAACCCCATGTCCACAGCCTGTGTTGTCATGGGCTTGGTGGCCTGGGGAGAAGATTTGACGGATGATGCCTGGAAAGTGGATGGCATAGGACCCTTGGAGGCCCTGTGTAGCCAGGGTATGGACGCCAGCGGCCAATTCAGCGGACAAATAGCCATAGCCTTGGGGGATGCCTATTATGGGGACAGCATCTGGCGCCGGGTGGCCATCACAGAAGAGGATTTAAGCCAAGCCCTAAGCCAAGCCCAAAACACCCTGGCCCAAAGCCAGCAATACAGCGAAGCCAGTGTGGAGGCCTTGCAAAAAGCCTATGACGCAGCCCAAGAGGTACAAAATGATGCGGATAAAATGAAAACCAGGGCCTTTGGGACAGAATACTTTGCCTTACAAGAAGCCCTGGGGAATTTGGTGGAAAAAGGTTCTGCCACCGTGACTGTGCTGGGGGACAGCAGCAAAGCCACCATCATGCCCAGCACCATAGTGACAGACAAAGAAGCCACCAATGTATTGTCCATGTTGCAGAATGTGGCCAACCTGAACAATATTGAGTATGCTGTGGAAAAGGATGGGGTGCAAAGCATCGGGGGCTTGAGTGCCCAGGAAAACGCTGCCTGGTATTGCTATGTGAATGGCCAGCTGTGGACAGAGGAGTTGGGCAGCAAAACAGTGCCTGACGGTGCAGCAGTGGTGTGGAAGTACGTGTTGGATGTGAAACATCTGGAGGAAAGCCTGGGTACCAGTACCCCCAGTCTGGAGGCCCATTTGGTCCAAGAGGATTTGGCCCAGCTGACCCTGGGAGAAACCGTGGATCCCCAAGCAGTGACCGAAAACCTGATTTTACCTGCCCAAGGTACCTTTGGCACCACCATTGCCTGGAGTTCGGATAAACCCAGTGTGCTGACCAATAAGGGGGTCATTATACCCCAGGACAAAGATGTGCAGGTGAACCTCACTGCCACCTTAAGCTATGGCAGTGAAATCCAAAGCAAGACCTTTGTCCTCACCGTCAAAGCAGGAGCGCAGGGAGATACCATCACTGTGAGCTTCCGCTTAATCGGGGACAGTTGGCACAATACCGCCGGGGCCCATGAAAGCTATGAGGAATGGATTCCCACCCAGGACATCACTGTGCCCGTAGGCTCCAAAGTGGTGGATGTATTTAACAAAGCCCTGGGAGAAGCAGGCCTGGACTATGAAAACAACGGCAATTACATTGTGAGTATCCAAAATCCTGTGACCAAAGAAATGCTGGGAGAATTCGATAATGGTCCGGATAGCGGCTGGCTGTACACAGTGAACAACATCTATCCCATTCTAGGGTTAGAACAGTATGTTTTAGAAGACGGGGATGCCATCATCTGGAACTATACGGATAGCTTCCACCAGCAGGAAAAAGAGCTGGCTGTCATTTTAGCCGGAGATTTGCTGGTTGACGGTAAGGTAACCGTAGTCCAGGGTGCAAGCCAGGAAGACAAGACCAAAGCGGTGCAAGCCTATGTGGATGAGCTGCTTAAAGATACGGACTTCCAAAAGGCCGGGGGCACGGCCCTTGTGAGCTACAATGAAGCCAGCGGCAAGTATGAAGCACTGATGACCCTGGACAGCGTGAAGAATAAAAAAATCCTGAACATGGAGATAGCAGACAGTGATACCAACCATGCTGTAACCTATACCCTGAGTGATGTACAGGCAGAGGGTCCAAAAACAGTCAAAGAAGGAAAAAGCCTGACCGTCACCTTCACCGCAGATGCAGGATACAGCTTGCCTGACGGTATTCAAGTGGAAATGGGCGGCCAGAGCCTAGCGGCAGGAGAGGACTATACCTATGAACAGGGCAGTCTGACCATTGAACAAGTGACCGGGGATGTGCACATCATTGTGGTGGGGGTTTACAATGGAGGAGAACCCGGCATTCGGTACAATATCACCTATAGCTTGAGCGATATAGAAGCCGCAGGACCCCTGACTGTGGAAAAAGGAAAGCCCTTGCAGGTTATCCTAACCCCGCACAGCGGTTATTCCTTGCCTGACGGCATTCAAGTGGAAATGGGAGGCCAGGGCTTAACAGTGGGAGAAGGGTATACCTATGAGAATGGCACCATAGCCATAACCAGCGTAACCGGAGATGTGAACATCATTGCTGTGGGAGTATACAATGGCAGTGAACCCGTCACCCGGTATCAAGTCACCTATACCCTGACCAACCTCAGCGCCTTGAACCAACCCGGCACTGTGGCCCAGGGAAGCAGCCTAAACGCTGTGCTCACCCCGGAGGAAGGCTATGCCTTGCCCCAAGAAATCAATGTGACCATGGGAGGCCAAAGCCTGGTGGCAGGGGAAGACTATAGCTATGAGCCGCAAAACGGCAGCCTGTGCGTTGAAAATGTGAGCGGGGACATAGAGATTACAGCCAGTGGGGAAGAAATCATCACCCAGTACAGCATTAGCTACGCTTTAAGCAACTTGACAGCTGAAAATGCGCCGGACATGGTGGAAGCAGGGGAAAGCCTCACCATTGCCTTAAGCCCGGACAGCGGCTATCTGTTGCCTGAAACCATCAGCATCACCATGGGGGGAGAAGCCCTGGTGGCTGGAGAAGATTACAGCTATGCAGAGGGTGTCATAGAGATTCAAAATATCAGCGGGAATATTGTCATCAGCGCCGCCGGCCTGCCCGAAGAGCCGCCGGTGATACTGTACAACATTACCTATGAACTGGACAACATCATGGTAGAGGGTCCGGAAACCATAGAAAAGGGCGAAACCCTGGAGGTCACTTTGAGTGTCAGTGAAGAGTATACCCTGCCTGAAAGCCTGACTGTGGTGATGGGAGAAAACACCCTAAGCCAGGGAAGTGACTTCAGCTATGATCCAGAAACAGGGATCCTGGTGATTGAAAATGTCAACGGCAGCATTGCCATCAGCGGCGAAGGGGTCCAGGTGCCCGTGAACTTTAGTGTCACCGGGAACTTGGAAAACCTGAGCTTAACAGGAGCTGAAAGCGCTGTGCAGGAAGAGACCTGGGAAGGCACCCTGGAAGCAGAAGCAGGCTATACCCTGCCTCCAAGCATCCAAGTGAAAATGGGAGACATAGAGCTGACCGCAGAAGAGTACAGCTATGACCCGGAGACCGGAGACATTGCCATAGACCAAGTGACCGGAGATATTATCATCACAGCTGCGGGCTTGCCGGAAGTGGTGCAGTATGCCATCAGCATGGACAGCATCACCGGAGGGAGCATAGAAGCGGATAAAGAAAATGCCGCCGCCGGGGAACGGATAGTGCTCAGCATTATCCCTGAAGAAGGGATGCAGCTCAAAGCCGGCAGCCTCACTGTAACCGGCCAAAGCGGAACGGAAATCGAGATAAAAGAAGACCTAAGCTTTATCATGCCCGAAGAAGACGTGACCATCAGCGCAGCCTTCGAGCCTGTGGGCCTCACCGGAGAGCTGGGGGATTTGGACGGCAACAGCAGAGTTACGGTATATGACGCTCTGTTGACCCTGCAAATTGCTGTGGGGAAACGGGAAGGCAGTGCCAATGAAAGACAACTGGCTGATGTGAATGGAGACGGCAACGTTACCACAGAGGATGCTCTGCAAATCCTTCGCTATGCCATTGGTGCCATTACTTCCTTTGATTATTAGTGGATTGGTAAAAAGAGGAGAGCTCCAAGGCTCTCCTCTTTGCTAAAAACAAGTTCAGCAAGCAGCAATCTAACAAGATGCTTTTGCTGCCTCAAGTTTAACCAATGAACAAGAGGAAAGTGGAATATCATAATGGGTATGTTCAAAACCGTGAAAAAGAGAGTATTGGCAGCAGTTTTAAGCGCCACCATGTTGTTTAGGCTGGTTCCCGTTGCTTTTGCCAATACAACGGAAGCAGCTACAATCCATGCCACAGTGAATTTTGTGAATCAAACAAGGGATGTATCAGTTCCCACAACATTGCCCGCCAATGTATCCGTAACCTTGGATCCTGATACATTGGAAAAAAGTTATATACCTATAGGGGCAACGGATCCTCTGCCAGGCAAAGTGTCTGTATTGGATTGTGTCCTTGCTGCGGTGGGGAATCATAGCAAAACCCTGGGCTGGGATGATGACCCGCTTTATGGCGATCCCGGGGCCTGGATAGACGATATCTTTGGGTTATTGGGGGAAGCTGAGGAAGATAGCACCCACTGGTGGGGTAAAGGCTGGACCTGCACAGTGAACGGGATTTTCCCCTTTGACTATTTGTCCAATGTGGAAGCGCTTAACAATGCGGTGATTACCATGACCTTTGCTACGTATGATTATCCCAAAAACTAAAAAGACCAATCCTTTGAGGTTTTTTATACCAACGAAGTCAGAAAGCCATATTTTAACTTAAATATACCATCATGCTTGAGTCTTAGGAATACAACAATAAACAGAGCGCAAACTGAAAACAAGAGGGTGTCCCAAAAGTCAGGAAATGACCAAAAGGGAGGCCCTCTTTTTGCTAACAAAAGCTTTGGAAATGGAAGGGAAGCAGAAGGTATGATATAATGGAAGCAAGGGAAAAGGAGCCTAGAGAACATGGAATCCATGAAAAAAGCCCATGACAAATATTACAAAGAAACCTTTGGCAATGTGGCCATTGCCGGGGAATTTATACAAAAGCATTTGCCAAAGAGCATCACAGATCTGATAGAGATGGATACCTTGGAGGTGCAAAAGGATAGTTTTATAGACCAAGAGATGGAAGAAATCCATGCGGATTTGCTGTTCAAAGCCCGGGTAAACAAGAAAGAGGGGTATATCTATTTTTTATTTGAGCATAAAAGTTACAAAGATAAAAGCACAGCCCTGCAGCTATTAAAATATATGGTAGGCATTTGGGAAAGCAAGCTGCGGAAAGAAAAGTTAGAATCCTTGCCCCTGATTATCCCGTTGGTAATCTATCATGGGGAGGAAAAGTGGGAAATCAAGACCCGATTAGGAGATTGGATAAGGGGATATGAGGAATTACCCGGGGAAGTGAAGAAATACGTACCAGACTATCAGTATCTGTTATATGATTTCAGCCAATACGGGGATGAAGAAATAAAAGACATCACCATGTTAAACTTGACCATTCGGATGCTGCGGGATATAAGAAAGGCAAGGCCAGAGGAATTGGTGGTTGCCTTAATGGGAAGTTATACTTTGCTCAAGGAAATGGCAGAAGAGAGTGCTGTCATTTGCTATCTAGAAACCAGCTTACTCTATCTCATGGGAAGCAGGGAAGATTTGGATGAAGGGGTATTGCTAGAAGCAGCGAAGAGGATCAGCAAAGAAGGGGGTGAATTGGCCATGACATTGGTGGAGAAATTGGAAGCAAGGGGTATGCAAAAGGGCTTACAAATGGGTAGGCAAGAAGGCTTACAGGAAGGTTTGCAAGAAGGTTTGCAAAAAGGTTTGCAAAAGGGTTTACAAGAGGGTTTACAAGAGGGAAAGCGGGAGATTGCAGCCAAGCTGTTGAAGACCATGAATGTAGAAGCCGTTGCCCAGATTACAGGATTGACTTTGGAAGAAGTGAGGTCTTTGTTAGCTTAGTTTAGATATACTGCATATGATGTAAATTAACCCCATCTTAAGAGATTAAGGTGGGGTTTATATCAACAAACCAAGGACAAGGCATAATAACTTGTCCATTACCAGACAGCGGTGCTGTTAAAAAACCGGCCAAAATCAAAACCATAAAGAATCAATAGCACAGCATTGTCCAGGGAATGGCTGTAATGCAGTACCACTACCAAGAAAAGATTAAAAAGAGTTAAAGAAAGGGTAAAATGAAAACCCTATCCTTTATTTTAAAGCATAAATCAAAAAAAGAAATATCAAAGAGCCACAGGAAAAACCTCTGCCCAAGTGAACAGAGGTTTTTATATGTCCTAAAAATCAGTAGAGTAAGTAAGCCCGGGAAATATGGTTTTTCCTTTAGGCCCTTTGGCATTAGATATAAAGGACATCGCCATGTAGAGAAATGGGATTGCCCTCAACAAGCAGGTTGAAGAACTCTGCTGGGATCCAGGTTGTACCTTCAAGCTCATAGGCGGCAGCACCCAAAGAGGTGGGGGCGGACATGCCGATCAGGCCCGGCTGGGCAGAGGAGTAATTGTAACTGTCCACGCCCAGGGTTACAGTGGCTTGGCGGATGTTGTTCGTCAAGTGCACACTGCGTTCTGCGGGATGCCAGGTCACTGTAAAACCCAGGGTTTCAGCCACTTGGCGCAGGGGGACCATGACAACGCTGTCCTGAATTTTGGCTTGGCCAATGGCAATATCACCTTGGCTGATCATGGTTAACTCACAATCCTCAGTAGGAAGCAACACTACCTTGGTGGCGCTTGCTTGGCTGGGATAGGATTCTGCCACCACATCATACCAGGCGAACAACTTGGAGCCCATGCGGATGTCCGTATTCTTGACCGTATTCCGGCTGCGGTACGGGGTAATTTTTTTATCTTGCCCCACGGTCACAAGCACTGAACCATTGTCACCCAGCAGGGTGATGCTGCCATTGGGGTTTTGGGTCACTTGTTCAGCGGTCAGCAGATGGGCGGGCGCATGGTCCTTGTCAAGGTTGACGAGAATGGCTTCCGCTGACACCTGGGCAGGCTCACTGGCAGTCATGGCAGCATCATAATAAACATAAATTTGCTGGCCTTTCTCTAAGTCCGCAGCATAAGCAGGTAAGCCGGTTTTGGTGTCCAGGACAAGGGGGTTTGTACTAAGGTTGAAGACAATCTCTTGTTCTTTATCTCCTTCTGTCTTGGCAGAGATAGAGGAGACAAAGAGCATATCATCATCCTGGGTGACATTGACCTGCGTGATGGTGGCCTGTATACCGTACCGGTAAGGGGTGGTCTCACCGGGTTGAAGCGGGGTTTCCTCCTGGGGGGTGGAGGGCTGATCCATGGATTCAGCAGGTAGGATTACTGCCTTGGTGGCATGGGCCTGACCAGGCATGGACAGAGCCACCTGATTATACCAGGCAAAGAAACGGGTACCAGGCTGAATATCTGTATTGTTGACCACTTCTTTGGTCAGATACGGGGTAATGGGCGTATCTTTGGCAATTGTCACCAAGATTGTGCCCTGCTCCGCCAGTACAGTGACGCTTTGGTCATCGTTTTGGGTGACTTGTTCAGCCACCAGATAGTGGGCTGGGGTGCTCTTTGCATCCAAGTTTAGCACCAGGGCATAGGCTGCTGCCTGGGGCGGAATGCTGCGGGTCATGGCTGCACTGTAATAGGCATAAATCTCTTGGTTGACCTTGAGGTCCTCTACAGTAGCTGCCAGGCCGGTTTTGTTATCCAGAAAAAAGGTATCAAGGCTCAGATTGAGGCGGATGGCCTGGCTATTTTGGCCCTCAAGGGGTTGGACTGTGAGCCAAGAAGAATCATTGTCCTTGCGGTTCACTTCCAGGACCTTCATCTTGCTGCTTACAATGGAAAGATGGGTTTGTTGTTCCACGGCCATTGGCGCTTCCTGGGCCAAGGCCTTTGGCACTGTGGTAGCCAAGCTGCTGGTGCAAAGCATGGCTGCGCTCAGGATAGCTGCCATTGTTTTTTTCATAGGCATAAAATGTTTCTCCTTTCAGGCTGTTTGTCTTTTAGACGATGGAGGGGCCCAAAGGTTCCCTCTATATAAATGATTCAATCCATTCGTTAAAGTTGCAATCTCTCTAAATCTAATATAGGAGGGAATCGGTAAAACAATAAGCTCCTGGGATTTTCCAGGATCTTTGAAAGAAAATAAGCTATTCCAGAGCTATGCTTCAAGGCTGGCTTAAGACGCCGGATTGCCGCATATCCCCATAAATAAAGGGGTTCCTTGGGAGGTGATAAGGCCATAAATAAAGGGGCGGTTCAAAATCATTGCCACCCTGCCCTTTGGCTTGGAGGAACCCCCCAAACTTAAGTTAGTAAAAGCGGATGCTTCCACTCCCTTTTCATCAATGGAGATATGGGTTGTCTGGGTAATAGCGGAAATAAAGGCTTGGCCCTTGGTGATGCCGGAAAAATCAGCATCTTCTTGAAAAGCTGCCGATATCCCCAGGGCTTGCAAGGTAGGGAGCAATGAAAGGTTGATGTCAGTACGAAATTTCGGGATTTGCCAGACAACTTGTCCTATGGTATCCTCCTTGGGGGTAAAGAGTTCTGCCAGCTTGTCCGGAGAGGAGACCAATTGGTTCACAGAGATCCCTTTGTCCGGTAAAATCAATACCATTTGCCCACTGTTTTTCAGGGGTAAGGAAGAACGGGTGTATCCCTGACCCTTGGTGAAGCCCTGGGAGGAATCCGTTTTGTTCATAAAGTGACATAATATGGTGCTGCCATTCTCCAAATAAAATACATCAATTTTGGTGCCTTGGGAATCAAATCGGTTGAGCCACTGATCTTGGTAGTAAATGGTGTTGAGAAGGGCCATGATTTGTTCCGGATCCACTGTCATGGTAGGGGCAAGGGTATTGTTGGTGTTAGCAGCAACCCATTGGCCCATGGCCTTGCCAGTATTGGGGTCAGCAAAGTCAGCTTTATAGAGGGAGGCGTAGAAATTGGTAGTGGCGTTTTGCAGGAAAGTACTTTGAAAAGGGATATTTTGCCCCTTTACCTCCTCATCCAACCAAAGGGAATTGGCGATTTTTAGTTTGGAGACAGCATTGTCCGTATAAAGCAGACCATAGAGATTGCGGCATTGTTGGGAAAGCGCAGGAGTATTGGAAATTCCCAAAACCTTTAAAAACTCGTCCCTTGTGTTCCCCTGGGCCCCGGTTGCTGCCAGGGATAGAGCAAAATAAAGGCTTAGGGGGGAATAGCAGCCGTTTGTTTGAATGTGAGAGAGAATCTTGGCCCCAGTATGATAAGAAAATTGGTTGATGGCTTGTAGGGTGCCCTCCTGGACTGGATTGTTCTCCCTTTGCTTTTGTTGGGCCTCATGGTCTTGGAAGGCAATGCCTTGGGGATAAGCGGGCCGTGCCACGGGATTGGGCCCAAGGGGGGAGGCCAAGGCTGGTTTGTTGGCTCCCTGGCAAATGGTTACAATAAGCAACATGACCAGGGACAAGATTCCGGATAATAGCTGTTGCAAGGGTTTCCCTCCTTATGAGAGTTGTTGTTATGAAGACGCAGGGAAATGGTATTTTGTTCCTTGTCTTAAGGCAAGTTTCCCTAAAGGGAAAATCAGCGTATTTTTCGCATGGTTTGCACATTTTAATCCCCTGGCTGGCCCAAAGAGGTATTGTTGTCCGGATGTTCAGGGCAAAGCCGCAATAGGTGGAGGGTTTGGCCAAGATGCGTCTTAGCCAGGCCCCTCTTCAGGTCCCCATGTTGTTGTTCATGGGGATGGAAAATACAATAAAAATAGGCTTTTTTTACTTGTAAATTGTTTGCAAACAGTACATAATAGAAAATATATGGATAAAAGCACGGCAATGCTTCGTGCTTAGGAAAAGCAGCCATGATAAAGGCCACAAGCTTATTCAGGTTTCCAGAGAACCGGTGGTTGGTGTGAACCGGTAAAAAGAGTAAGTACTCCACCTTTGAAGCTGCAGGCGTAGAGCCTTAAGGGAGTGCCCTTTACAGCACAGATAAGGGGCCGATCCCGGGGATCGGCAATTTGGGTGGCAACGCGGATTCCTTTCGTCCCATAGGGTTTATATGGGTGCGGAAGGTTTTATTTTTTATTGGAGCAAGGAGGAGAAAAATGTTAGATATTAAATTATTACGCAACAATCCCCAGCTGGTCAAGGACAATATGAAGAAAAAGTTTCAGGATCATAAACTGCATTTGGTGGACGAGGTTGTGGCTTTGGATCAACAATTTCGGGAAGCCAAGGTGCGAGGTGACTTTTTACGGGGGCAACGCAATTCCATTAGCAAGGAAATCGGTGGTCTCATGGCAAAGGGCCTGAAGGAAGAAGCGGAAAAAACCAAGTCCAAGGTAGCTGCCATTTCCCAGGAGCTGGCTGATTTGGAGGTCCAGGAACAAACCCTTACAGCGCAAATTCGGGAGAGAATGTTGCTGATCCCCAATATCATTGATGATTCAGTACCCCTGGGCAAAGATGACAGTGAAAATGTAGAGGTGGAGCGGTTTGGCGAGCCTGTGGTGCCTGATTTTGAGGTGCCTTACCACATTGATATTATGGAAAAGCTCCGGGGCATTGATTTGGATAGCGCCAGGAAGACCACGGGCACAGGGTTTTATTATTTATGCGGTGATGTGGCCCGGTTGCATTCCGCCATTCTTTCCTATGCCAGGGACTTTATGATTGACAGGGGGTTCATCTATTATATCCCTCCCTACATGATTCGCAGCAATGTGGTGACAGGGGTCATGAGCTTTGCTGAAATGGAAAACATGATGTACAAAATTGAAGGGGAAGATCTATATTTGATTGGCACCAGTGAGCATTCCATGATTGGTAAGTTCATTGACAGCATATTGGATGAAGCCCAGCTTCCCCAAACATTGACCAGCTATTCCCCTTGTTTCCGCAAAGAAGTGGGGGCCCATGGCATTGAGGAACGGGGAGTCTACCGCATTCATCAATTTGAAAAGCAG
Organism: uncultured Peptococcaceae bacterium; assembly: GCA_958417755.1. Classification (GTDB taxonomy): domain Bacteria; phylum Bacillota; class Desulfotomaculia; order Desulfotomaculales; family Desulfocucumaceae; genus CATZDY01. The sequence goes on along the minus strand of CATZDY010000012.1, from coordinate 27,683 downwards.
GAGATGATTGTTGTTTGTCAGCCAGAGGATAGCGCCCAGTGGTTTACCCGGTTGTATCAAAATACCGTGGATTTTTTCCGGTCTTTGGATATTCCGGTGCGTACCTTGGAATGTTGCTCCGGTGATTTGGCGGATTTAAAGGTCAAGAGCATTGATGTGGAGGCCTGGTCTCCCAGGCAACAGAAGTACTTTGAGGTGGGCAGTTGTTCCAACCTGGGGGATGCCCAAGCCCGGCGCTTAGGCATCCGGATTAAGAGCAAAGAGCGGGGGATTTATTTTGCCCATACCTTAAACAACACCGTGGTGGCGCCGCCCCGGATGTTGATTGCCTTTTTAGAGAATCATTTGGTTTCAGACGGCAGTGTTCGCATTCCCCAACCTTTGCAAATGTATATGGGAGGAAAAGATGTGATTTGCTAAAATCCAGGGGATTTTAGGGAGGAGCAGTAACAAGAAAATATGTCCAGGGATGTTGCCCGCAAAAAGGGCGATGGTTAGGCGCACACCCACAAGGAAGTAATCTGATACTTGCAGGGCAGCATAGTCGAAAGGCTATGCTGTTCTGTTTTTTCTTTGTTGTTTAACAGTTTGTGCGCCTTATTGCCCTGTTCCAATGCCCCGATGAATTTCCAACGATTTGGATTTTCTGTCAACAGTGTCCGCTGGACTTATCCGGCGGGTGGACGATGATTTTTTTCACAAACCTGTTGACAATGGTAGGGGGCAATTCCTTGATATCCACTTTGCGAATAATGGCGGCAAAACTGTCAAAATCAGCCTTACAGACATTAACAAAGTTTGCGCTATTTCTTTATATCGTGGTCGTAAAGCCTATTGACAAAATCCGAGTTCGTATATATGATTTAATATACGAACTCGGATTATAAAAGGAGGCTGTTCCCTTGAATGAAACCAGGAAAAGTATGCGCCGTATCACAAACGCTATCTGCGAAATGGATGGAGCTTATTATTTATTGTCAAGAACAGCAGGCGTGAAAGAAAACCTGTTTTGGTTGCTCTATGCGTTAGATGATGGAGAGTTCCATACCCAAAAGCAATTATGTGATGATTGGCTATTTCCCAAGACAACCGTAAACACATTGATTAAAGAATGCGAAGCTGCCGGTTATATCACACTCCAATCCATCCCGGGGCGTAAAAGGGAATTACAGATTTGTCTGACAGAAGCCGGAGTGGCATACACGCGCGAAGCGTTGAAAATTGTGTATGAGGCAGAAGAAGAGGCGCTAAAAGAAACCATGCGGCAATGCAGTCCATCATTTATATCAGACTTGGAAACCTTTAGTGCAAATCTAAAAGCTGCATTTGAGAGAATTGTAGATAAAAGCAAGCAGTAGGAGAGCATACGATGAAAAGGCACAAAGCCATCGTGCTTACGATTGCAATAATAGCGGTTGCCAATATGGGACTTTACTAGCACACAAGGCCCAGAAAATATGTTGTTGTCCATGGGTAAAAGCTGCGGCTCCTTTGCAAAGGGGTGATACAAAATGCTGCTTAAAAGTATAGCTGAACATATCACATATCCAAAAATGTTTTGGTTGTTTTTGTCAGGAAGCGTCATGGGCATGATTTTGGAGGGCCTGCTCATATAGCCAATGGGAAGCCCATGTCAACACAATATGGGGCCATTTTGGAGCATTTACGGCATAGGCGCAACAGGATTTAACATTTGCTTGTTTGCTCTCAAAGGAGAGCCGCTTTTCTTAAATTGCGAAAATGCAGGGTAATCGTTGGAACATAGCTTGTTATTTATCTGACCATATTGATGGTTATTCACTTTGTAGTAACTTCCATGTGCTTTGTGTGCTGGAAAAACAGACATGAGGGAAAGCTGCCTATCAGTTGCATGGGCCGAATGACTTTTGCGAATGGTATTTTATCGATAAAGGTCATGGCTGAAATGTAAAAAGTATCCAATCGGGAAGGAACTAAACCATATATGAAAATCCAATTATCAGAACACTTTACTTACAACAAACTGCTTCGCTTTGTTTTCCCATCCATTGTTATGATGGTGTTTACGTCCATTTACAGTATTGTGGACGGCTTGTTTGTATCAAATTTTGTGGGTAAAATACCTTTTGCGTCCATCATTTTGATTATGCCTGTTTTAACAATTTTAGGATCATTGGGTTTTATGATCGGCACAGGAGGTACTGCTATCGTTGGAAAGACGCTGGGCGAGGGCGACGGGGAAAAAGCGAATCGCTATTTCTCCATGCTAATATATGTTGTAATCAGCATTGGCGTTATCTTTGCTATTTTAGGAATTGCTTTTCTGCGTCCCCTTGCCGTGTTTTTGCATGCCAAGGGAAATATGCTGGAGTATTGCGTCCTGTATGGCCGCGTCATTCTGGCAGCCCTGCCCTTTTTTATGCTGCAAAATACATTCCAAAGTTTTTTTATTATGGCAGGAAAACCGAAACTGGGTCTGGCTGTTACTGTGACAGCGGGCGTGACCAATATTCTACTGGATGCTTTGTTCATCCTCATTTTTAACTGGGGACTATTCGGAGCCGCCTTTGCCACCGCGTTGAGCCAAGCCATCGGCGCATTGATTGCCATTGTCTATTTCTCAAGAAAAAATGACAGTTTGCTGCGTCTTACTACCAAAACGAAGCTCTATGGAAAAATCATATGGAAGGCCTGTACCAACGGTTCCTCTGAAATGGTAGGCAGTATTGCGGTATCCGTGGTGATTATGCTGTATAATTACCAGCTTATGCGTTTTCTTGGTGAAAACGGTGTGGCCGCCTTTGGCGTGATCGAGTATGTGGCTTTTATTTTCTCCGCAATTTTTTACGGTTACGCGGTGGGAAGTGCGCCGGTTGTCAGCTATCACTTCGGTGCGGGCAATCATGTAGAACTGAAAAATCTATTCCGCAAAAGCCTTATTTTAATCGGCATCGGCGGAGTCGTTATGGTAATGCTGTCAAGGGCCGCCGCCTCTCCTTTGTCAAGTTTGTTCGTCGGATACGACAGAGAGTTGTTTGAATTGACCGTACACGCATTCAAAATTTATTCCATAGCATTTCTTTTCAGCGGCTTCAGCGCCTTTGGCTCCGCATTTTTTACGGCTTTGAATAACGGCGTGGTGTCTGCCATAATATCGTTCTTGCGGACATTCATTTTTGAGACCAGCAGTATCATACTTCTGCCGGTGATCTTCGGGGTGGACGGCATTTGGGCGTCAATCGTAGTGGCAGAGAGCGTAGCGTTGATTGTAACGGTCGGTTTTTTCATTGCAAAAAGGAAACAATACCATTATGCGTAATGAGGTCGAAATATGAAAAAACATTGGATATTATGTCCTGCCTGCAAGAGCAAAGGCGGGCAAAAATCCGGAAGGATACGGAGTTAAAGACCTTCCCGCTGTTTTATCCAAAGTGCAGGGAGAAAACGCTAATCCATGTAACGCAACTGAATATCCGTTAACAAAGAGCCGGACGCAAAGACAAGGAGGAAACTTGGAAAAATAGAGCTGATGCCACCTGTTTGCCAGCTGTAAAGTTCGTTTGTTCTCAATACTTCCTGAGCAGTTTTTGCCTTTTGAAATCGACCAGTTTAGTATCTTGGATTTTGTGCGATGTTTTATTTTTACCTGTATTGATTATACAGACATTTGGCCATTTGCTCCATATGGCGTTGGTCTGTACCGCAGCAGCCTCCATATATTTTCAGAGGAATGAGGTGTTGCAAGGCCATGATATGTTGCGCCAGGGTGTAGGGATCAGCGGTTTGTAAGGTTTTGACCTGATCCAGTTCTTCTGGAGGCAGGGGAGAGGTATTGGCTTGTATTCCCTGAAAACGTTTCCAAACCAAAGGGGTTTGATTGTATGGCTGGGATAGGGCCTGAAAAGCAACCAAAGGATGAACGCAATTGGTCATATAACAAAGGGGCTTTTGGGTGGTTTGGGCATCGATTTGCTCTATGGCTTGGTGTATGGTGGTCTGATCCAGCAATTTCCCGTTCCTTTGGATCATAAAACTGATGATATAGGGCAGAGAGGTTTCTTCCATAGCCTTGGCCATGCCCACTGCTTCGGATAGGGCTGGCATGATGCCGGCCATTAAAAATTCAGCCCCAGCTTTTTGGAATAAATTTGCCTGCCAAGCATGAAAATCTTGGGCCTCTTCCACGGATAGCACCTCAGTGGCTTGATACGCATCTCCTTTACACCCCATTAAACCTCCGATGAAAATGTTTTGATTGTTTTGGGCTTTGCGGATTTGTTGTAAAAAAAGGATATTATCCAAAAGAATGCTTTCTGAAAAAGCAGAACAAGCCACCCGCTCTTTGTTGGCCCTGCGGGTAGGGGTGGTGCAGAGAAAAGGCAAGTCATATTGCTTTGCCAGGGCCATGTATTGCTCCCACAAGGTAGCCAGGGCCTTTCGGCCTTGGGCAGTATATACAAGACCAGCCATGGCCACCTGGGGATCAACCCCCAGGCTGAATTCCCTCTTCAAGCGCTCTCCCAAAGCCCCTTCCATCAAAATAGCCGGGGCATGATGAAAACAAGATGCAAAATCCATCGAATCTTTCTCCTTATGTATAGATTTTTTATTGAGCTGATAAGTCAACAAAAATTGGGCAAATGGTTTTACCCCCAAATCTGTACTTTGCTATGGGTTATATTCCAACAGGAAGTTGTTTTGCTAAAACAGCATGCTACTTGATTTTTGGTAAGCTATCATTTTATTTTAACAAAATAGGTATAAGGGAACAACAAACAGGTCATACTCTAACTAGATAGTGAACATAAAGGAGCTTGACCTATGATGAAAAATAAAAGACAAATCATTTTGTTTTTACTATGTATTTGCAGTTTGCCTGTGCTTGTATCCTATGGTTGGTATTGGTATCAACAACATTGGGGTCCTTATGCCAAAGCCAATGTCATTCGTTTGCATATCATTGCCAATAGCAACAATCCTTGGGATCAGGCCCTTAAATATAAAGTAAGGGATGAAATCATCCGTACCATGGCTCAAAAGTTTTCAGGAACAGAAACCAAAGAGCAAGCCAGGGCAATGATTTTGCAACAAAAAGAGCAAATCCTGGCTGTGGCTGAGCAAGTTGTGCAAACAGCTGGTTATCATTATCCTGTGACCATGACCTTGGGAGAGTACGCTTTTCCCGATAGAACCTATCACATTGCCAAACAGGGCCAGGAGGAGGATTTGACTTTTCCTGCTGGGGAATATGAAGCTGTGCGCTTGATCATTGGCAAGGGCCAAGGGGCCAATTGGTGGTGTGTGCTTTTTCCGCCCCTGTGTTTTGTGGGGCAAACCACAGAAAACCCCCCTGTTTTGGCCAATCCAACAGAGGCCACATCCCAAGAAAAGGCCAAGGAAACAATGGACAAAGAAGCAGGGCAAAACCAAGAAACTCTTTTGGCCGCATCGCCACGGATATCCCAACCTGTGGTGTGCAAAAGCAAATTGGCAGAGTTATTGGGAGAAACCAAAATATGGTGGCAACATCATTGGCAATAGCTTGGTAAAATCAAGGTTTATCATACAATACAAGCTGAACAAGTGGGAAAGAAAATAAAAAAATAAATATCTCCTCATATTCTTTTGGATAGGGCGAACCAATGTGTTGGCCCTTTTCTTTTTATGTGATGAAGACTTGGTTTCCTGCTTAGGTAACTCTGAACATAAGACTTCTTTTAAAGTCTTATGTGAAAGGGTATGGGTAGCAGGAAAATTTTTTATAAGCCTTTAGGGTTTATAAATATTTTTGTTTGTAAGGCCAGACCATTGTCATGGAAATATATAGTATTTTATTTTGATTTTGGTGGCCAGATTCTCTATCTCTGCATAGCATGGATAGAGATAGAATACAGAAAAATAGGTGTTTTGTTCAACTATTAGGAGCCTAATTGCTGAACAAATGCCATGGCATAGGAGGTTTTATTGTGGAAACCACATATACAGTGCAATCGGGAGATACCCTTGCTTCCATTGCTTCGCGCTACAATGTAACAGTGGAACAGTTGGTTGATTGGAATAACTTAACCAATCCCAACCAAATTATGGTGGGTCAGGTATTGGTGGTGGTGGATGATGGGGAATTCTTAAATCATGGCCTGGATGATGAAGTATGGGAGGAAGACGTGACAGAGGATATGACAGAGGATATTGCTGCCAAGGGCTATGGACTCAATTGGTCGGGCCCAGGGCAAGGATCTTCGGGGCAGGGGGCGTATCAAAATGCTGTATTTAACGGTATTTTATACGTTTTTGGCACCCCCCGTTCTACTTACCAGCAGGGAGAGCGGATTCCCATTTCTCTCAAAAAAACCAATGTATCCAATCGAACCATTACCTTGGATTATCCCACCAGGCAACAGTTTGAGTTTGAAGCTTTGAATCGATCTGGCCGGGTGATTTGGCGTTACTCCCAGGGGCGTTCCTTTGGCTGGAACGGAGATACTGTGGTATTACGGCCAGGACAATCCCGAACCTATCGCTATACCTGGGACCAGCGAAACAACCAAGGGATCCAGGTGGTCCCCCAACGCCTTACTTTGCGGGGTTCCAATGTAGCCCGGGGATGGGCCAGTCGGATGGTTAGAACGGAAATTCGCATTGCTGGGCAAGGCGGCGGCAGTAACCCCAATCCTCCGGATAATTTTCCTTCAGGATGTCAAGCAGGGGTAAATATCTTGAGAAACCCTGGTTTTGAACAGTGGGGCAATGGAGGAAGCCCGCGACAGTGGCAAGGACGAAATGTAGCTCGCTCCACCTTACGCCATGGAGGGAGTTTTGGGTTGCAATTGGGTGACAATCCTTCCCGGCAAGCGGAATTGTCCCAGGATGTGGCAGTTGCTGCCCAACGGGTATACCGCCTGACCTTTTGGGCCAGGGAATGTGCCAGATTCCAACAGAGTAATTTTAGTTTGCGGACCAGTGTGTTGTACTTGGATGCCAGCGGACGGGTAATCGGACAATCGGATCCTGATTATGACCAAAATTTTATTCCCAATGAACGTTTTAGCCAGCTTTCTTTTACCACTGGCCGGGTGCCCAGTGGCACCCGGACTGCCAGGGTGAGGTTTGTCTTTACCCCCAGAGCATCCAATCAAAATTGCGTTGTGGTGGATGATGTATTCTTAGAGTGTTTGGTCTAAGAAAAAACAAGCGCCTGCTCCAAAGCAGTTTTAAGGGCTTTTTTAAAAACCATAGGTTTTTCAAACCCCCTTAAAACCTTAAAAGGCAGGCGCTGTCTTTTATTTTGCTGAAAGCCTAACTAATGACAGGTACTGCAATTGCCGCCACTACAAGTGCCGCAGCTTCCTGCTCCACCCATGGGAGTGGATAATCCATTTTTCCCCACGCTTTTGGCCGCAAATCCGCTCATGATTCGTTGGGAATTGTTTGCCTGACATTGGGGACATGGTACGTTTTGTCCTGTTTCTCCCAAACTACAGAGTTTGTCAAATTTGTGCCCGCATGCCTGACAGCGGAATTCATAAATGGGCATGATCAAGACCTCCTGGTATTGGATTGTCTGAAAATTTTTGATATATCTCACATCAATTCTTATGCTATTAAGAGTAAACATTTGTATCCCAGATGTCAAGCTGGGCAAAAAACATGGCCAAGGCCTGGTCTTGCTAAAGGGTTTTGCAGAGAGCATCGTGAATTATAATGAAGAAAGATAGTATGATGGCGCAGGAGCCGCCGAATGGAGGCAAAAGGTATGAAGTTAACATTTTTTGGTGCAGCTGGAACAGTGACAGGTTCCTGTCATCTCATTGAGGCTGGCGCTATGAAGATATTGGTGGATTGCGGGATGTTTCAAGGAACCAGGGTATTGCGGGAACGGAATTACCAGCCCTTTCCTTTTCATCCGGGAGAGATTGATTTTGTGTTGCTAACCCATGCCCATATTGATCACAGCGGTTTACTTCCAAAGTTGGTGAAACAAGGTTTTCGAGGCACTGTATATACCTGTGGGGTAACGGTGGAATTGTGTGAAGTGATGTTGCCAGACAGTGGGTATATTCAGGAAATGGAAGTTGAACGTCTTAATCGCAAGAACGCCCGGGCTGGTAAACCTTTGCTGGAACCCACTTATACAGCAGAGGATGCGGTGGAATGCATACGCAGTTTTCAGGGAATAGAGTACGGGGAAATGATTACTTTGTCTTCCAATATTCGGCTTCGTTTTTTGGATGCTGGTCATATTCTGGGTTCTGCTATGATAGAGATTTGGGTCACTGAGAATGGCAAAGAAACAAAGCTCTTGTTTACCGGGGATTTGGGGCGGGATAATAAAGCCTATATCAATAATCCCACGGATATTATGGAAGCAGATTATGTGATCATGGAATCCACTTATGGGGCCAGGCTGCACGAGGATGCAGGGGATCGTTTGGCTTTGTTGGAGCAAATTGCTTGGGATACTTATGGCAGAGGGGGTAATTTGGTCATTCCTGCCTTTGCCGTGGAACGCACCCAGGATTTGTTGTATGATATCAACTTATTAGCCATTGCCAACCGGTTCCCGCCCATGGAAATATACATTGACAGTCCCATGGCAGTGGCTGCCACAGAAGTGTTCAAACGAAACCAACATGTATTTGATCCAGCCACCAAAGCATTGATTCAAAACGGGCAAAATCCTTTGGTCATGCCTAATTTGAAGTATTCCCAAACCACAGAGGAGTCCATTGCCTTAAACCAAAGAAAAGGTGGAGCAGTGATTATTTCTGCCAGCGGGATGTGTGACGCAGGACGTATTAAGCATCATTTGAAACATAATCTTTGGCGTCCGGAGTCCACGATTTTGTTTGTGGGATATCAGGCTGAGGGAACCAAAGGACGCCAACTGGTGGATGGGGCCAAATCCATCCGCATTCATGGGGAAGAAGTGGCGGTAAAGGCGGATATCCGCAGGATTGAGGGATACTCTTCCCATGCGGATCAACGGGAACTGTTGGATTGGTTGCGCAATTTTACTACGCCTCCCCAAAGGGTATTCTTGGTCCATGGGGAACCAGAAGCAGCTTCTGTGCTGGCTCGTTTGATTGAGGATCAATTGGCTTTTCCTGTGACCATACCTGCTTGGCAAGATGAGGTGGATCTTACTGCTTCGCCGGTGTTCAGCGAAGAAGATGTGCGCAAGGCCTATACAGTGGTCACGGAAAAATTGCAAGCTTTATTGGAATCTGGGCATAAATCAGGAAAATACGGGGATATTATGGCCCAGCTGAATCAACTGCACGGTTTGTTGGATAAAATGAAAGCATAAAATAGTGGATGAGCGGATTGGTATGCATAGAAACCAAAGGCAGGCAATGAGAAAGGGTGAGGGAATTGTCTGGCTATTGTTTGGAAGAAAAAGAAGGACGTTATCTTACCTTTGATATCTTTACCCAAACCAAGTTGGTACGGCATGCCTTTACCACCCGGCGGGGCGGGGTGAGTCAAGGGGGATTTTCTTCTTTAAACCTAGGATTTCATGTGGGGGATGAGGAGGCAAACGTACAAGAAAACCATCAACGCATTTGTGCTGCCTTGGGGGTTCAGACGGGGCAAGTGGTGGCTGGACAGCAGGTTCATGGGACAGAGGTGCAGGTGGTGGATGCCAGCCATCAAGGAGGTGCTTACAATCCTTCTTTGGCTTTACCTGATACGGATGGTCTGGTGACCTCCCAGGCTGGGGTTATGTTGGCCAGTTATCATGCTGATTGCACCCCTGTGATGCTGTTGGATCCCGTAAGCCGGGCCATTGGGCTTGTACACGCTGGTTGGAAGGGGACAGTGGGGAAGATAGCAGCCCAGGGCATTGCCCATATGAAGGCTGCCTTTGGTTCTAACCCCCGGGATTGCTTGGCTGTGGTGGGGCCTTCCATTGGACCTTGTTGTTATCAAGTGGGGCCTTTGGTGCTGGCACAGGTGCAAGAACAGTATGAGGATTGGCCTGTTTTGGTCACAGAGGATGGTTTGGAAAAATGGCGTTTGAATTTATGGAAAGCAAACCGCATGGCTTTGGAAGAAGCAGGGCTTTTGCCAGAGCATATTGTGGAATCAGGTTTATGCACTGCCTGCCATTTGGATTTGTTTTTTTCCTACCGGGCCCAGTCTGGTGTTTGTGGTAGAATGGCATCTTTGTTTATGTTAGAATAAAAGCAGATAACCCCATTTGGGGGCAAGAAGGAAAGTAAATCTACGATAACAATAGAATAAAGAAAAAGCATATCATACAGGTTATAACCATTTGTCTTGGGAAAAAGAGATTGGCAGATGGTTATTGTTTTTATTGCGAAAATCATACCTATAGGTACAATTGCTACTCAAGTATTCATTTTATAAAGAATTATAATAATCAAGAGAATATATTTTAATGCAAAAAAACAGGATTTAAGTAGTTTTTATAGGTTTTTTCAGGTAGAATGGTGTAGGTTTATGTAGAATGATAGAATAAGCATGTCTTTTACCTGCAAATTGAGGGGTAAAAGTAGAATTTATGTAAATTCACCGCGGAAAAGGTTTTTATTTTTTCCGCAGGAATATTTTTGTTCCTGTCGAATGTCTAATACTCAAGTTGATTGATTTATATTTTACTTGTCTTGTACGAATATGCGGCAAATGAAACAAGAAGGTGCATGTGTGACAAAGACAACCACTTCGGAGGTTAAGGAAGGTAAAAGTAGAAATCGCGGCGTGTTATTGTTGTTAATTGTAAGTGGTCTTTTTGTACTTTATCTCATTATTTTTTCATTTATTCCAGCAATTATGTTAAAATTGGTAAAGATTGATTTTGTCGTACCTTTTGAGGTAAACCAGGGAGAGCAGATACATTGTGTGCTCATCAAAAGTGAAACCCTTTTGGAGGCACCGGTGGGAGGAACCTTAACCCTTTCCCAGGCAGAGGGGAGCAGGGTAAAGCCCGGACAGGAAGTGGGAAAGGTAACCAATGCCCAAGGAGCAGAGCAAGTCTTACGGGCGCCGCATTCTGGTTTGGTATGCAGTGACATTGACCAGTTAGAATCTGTATTGCGCATGGATAATTTGGACAATCTGAAAATGGATCAGCTGGCAAAGGTGGAGAAAGAGGAGTCTGCCCAGGATGAGGAAGAAGAGGTGGTGCAAAAAGCTGCCCCCATCCTAAAAATAGTGGATAATTTGGCTCCTTTGGTGGTTTATTTTACAGCTTCTTCCCCAATGGCCCTGCAACTCAAAGCGGAAGACAAAGTTACCTTGGTATGGCGGCAGAACAACCAAACAGAGACAAGCGATACTGAAGAAGAAATACATTTGGTGGGCCGAGTGGTGCGTGTAAACCAAGAGAAAGAGAAAAGCGAATTGATGGTCCAAGTAAATACGTATCCCGATGCCTTGGTTTTATGTAGAAAGGTAGACGCTTTGTTGTTGCAAGAGCGTTTGTCGGGTTTTCGTATTCATGAATCGTCCCTCGTAGAAGAAGAAGGAAAGAAAGGGATTTATGTGGTACGCAGGGGGCGGGTTGTGTTTGCCCCTGTGGAAGTGAAGGGTACTGTGGAAGGGGATTTGGTGATAACCGGGGAAAGCTTGGATGTAGATACCCGGTATATTGAAAACCCCCGTTGGGTACAGGTGGGTGAAAAGGTGGAATGACAGAAAAAACAATGGCAGCAAATCTTGCCATGGTAAGAGACAATATAAAAGCCGCTGCTTACAAAGCAGGTCGGGAGCCCGGGGAGATTAAGCTGTTGGCTGTGACCAAAAAGGCTTCCATTGAGGACATGCAAGGGGCCGTTGCTTTGGGACTAAGTACTTTTGGGGAAAACAAGGTGCAACAGCTATTGGCCAAAAAGCCTTTGTTGCCAAAATCTATTGAATGGCATTTTATCGGAAACCTACAAACCAATAAGGTTAAAGCAATTGTTTCTGAGGTGCAATTGGTTCATTCATTGGACCGTTGGGCCTTGGCAGAAGAGCTGCACCGTCGGGCTTTGGAGTTGGGAACCAGGGTCAAGGTATTGGTGCAAATCAATGTTTCCGGCGAACAAACAAAATCCGGATTAGCACCTGGGGAGGCGAAGGATTTTATTCAGGAAGCTGGGAACTTAGCAGGGATACAAGTAAAGGGTTTGATGACCATGGCTCCTTTGGTGGCTAATCCAGAGGAAACCAGGGATGTGTTCAGGGAATTGCGTCTTTTGTCCGAAATGCTAAAAGAGCATACTGCTCCTGGGACAATAGAGTATTTATCAATGGGTATGAGCAATGATTACAGGGTGGCAGTGGAAGAAGGGGCGAATATCATCCGGCTGGGTACAGCACTTTTCAAAGGTGTGTAATTTTGAATGGGGAAAGGAGATAATATGGTGGCCAGAAAAATAATGGATAAAATGTTGGGTTTAATGGGATTTGAGTATGATCAAGAAGAAGATGAAAAATGGGTGGAGAGAGAGCAGCAGCAATATCAACCAGAGGAAGAGGCACCCCCACAGATTAAAAAAAGGGGACAAGTTGTCAATTTGCATGCTCAGCGGCAGTTGCAGGTCATTGTATCAAAGCCCCAGGATTTTAATGAAGTGCAAAAAATTGCAGATCATTTAAAAAGTCGTCGTCCTGTGGTCATCAATTTGGAAGAAGCAGATCCAGAGCTGGCCAAACGGGTGGTGGATTTTGTAAGCGGCAGTACATATGCATTGAATGGTTCACTGCAAAAAGTGGGCAATGGTATTTTTCTATCCGTGCCAAGCAATATGGATATTACATCAGAATTAAAAGAGCAAATTCAAAAGGAAAGTGGTATGTTGGCCTGGATGCGTTAAATGAACTAGGAGAGGAAGGGTCTTTATGCCATTGCGTGGTTTGACATTAGGTTGTATTGGTATGGGCGCCATGGGAAGCGCCATGATGGCCGGCCTTTTGCAGAAAGGGACCTTTAGGCCAGAGCAGATTTTCATCCATGATGTAAATCAAAAGGCTTTGCAAGGATTACAAGAACAATATGGGGTATGCCCAGTGGAAGATAGCGCTGCCTTGGTACAAAAGGTTGACATTGTTTTGCTGGCCGTGAAACCCATGGTGGTGGAGGGGGTTTTGCGCCCCTTGCAGGGAAGCTTTTCTGAAGGACAAACTTTGATTTCCATTGTTGCTGGGGTTACCACAGATCAATTGGAGAAATATGCGGGGGATACTGTGTCTGTGGTGCGGGTTATGCCCAATAGTGCAGCCTTGGTGGGAGCTTCAGCCACGGCCTTTTGTCCCGGACAGCATGCCTCTGCTGTGGATACCCAGCGGACCATGGCTATTTTTTCCGCTGTGGGCCAAGCGGTGGAAGTGACGGAACAGCAAATGGATGCAGTGACAGGTTTAAGTGGCAGCGGGCCAGCTTATATGTTTTTGATTATAGAAGCCTTGGCCAATGCAGGGGTAAAACTTGGTTTGCCCAAGGATAAGGCTTTGTTATTGGCAGCCCAGACCATGAAAGGGGCAGCTGCCATGGTATTGGAAGATGACCGACACCCAGCCCAGCTAAAAGAAATGGTAAGCACCCCTGGAGGAACTACCATTGAGGGCCTTTATGTATTGGAAAAGGCAGGTGTCCGGGGGGATTTTATGGATGCAGTCATTGCTGCAGCCCGACGTTCAGCCAACTTGGCATAACGACTTCTTTTGCTTAGGGTATGAATCTGAGCCAGAGGTTTGCCTCAAAGGATTGTTTGTTACCCCATAAGGACCCTTTTGCTTTAAGGGTTTAAGGGGTTACGCCAGGGGATAAAGGAGCCCAGCTGGGGGCTGATTATGGTCTTAGATACACCTTTGTTCACTGGGGACATGCTTGATTACCATTTGTATTGCGCGAAAGCTTTTTGCCAAACACTGGTTAAGGTAGAAAAGTGGTATTTTTGGCGGATTTATGGTAAAATACGGCTGTGTCTATCTTTTGGTTGTCAGGAGTGTAAAATGGGTATAGGATTTATTATTGAGCTTGTTAAAATTATTTTTGAAGTGTATACATGGCTGATCATTGCCAGGATTATTTTATCTTGGGTGCCCCATAATCCCTATAATCCGATCATCCGTTTTGTGTATGAAATAACCCAACCCGTGTTGGGTTTGTTTCAGCGTTTTATTCCTCCCATTGGAATGATTGATTTTTCGCCCATTGTGGCTTTTATTGCCTTGGAGCTGGCAAAATATCTTATTATAACAATACTGACTTCTCTTTTTCTAGGGTAACAAAGGATGAAAACAGGATTGGATCGGGAACGGCTTTTAATAGGAGCTGTGGGGGAAGATCGGGAAGTATTGGCCAGGGCTCTGGATTTGGCGGAATTGGCCATGCGTTATCGTCAGTTTCAACGGACGGATTTTTTAAATCCATATCAAGTGCAATTGATTCTTGCTGTAATGGCTAGGTTAGCAGATGTGCGTGCCATTGGAGATGGCGGGTATCCGGAGGCTGAAAGGCAGCAGATTGTTGTGTATCCGGACTATCTTCAGTGGGAAGACGGCTCTGAGGGCTTAGCTTTTTTGCAACTCAGCGGACAATTCGGCCAAACCCGGCAACCCAATCACCGGGATTATTTGGGCGCTTTATTGGGATTAGGTTTAAAACGGAGCAAATTAGGGGATATTTTAGTGGATGAACAAGGGGCCCAATTGATTGTGGCCCAAGAGGTAGCGGGTTTCATTCAGGCCAATTTATTGCAGGTTTCCCGTTGGTCAGTGGAAATACAGGAGACAACCCGCCAAGCACTGCGTTTACCGGAGAAAAAAGGCAAAGAAGTGTGTTGTACTGTGGCGTCCTTGCGTTTGGATGCAGTGGCTGCTGCAGGATATGGTATATCCCGGTCAAAATTGGTGGGGGAAATCAATGGGGAAAATGCAATGTTAAATTGGAAACCATGTAAAGACCCTGGTCGAAATGTGCAAGAAGGGGATGTGATTTCCTTCAAAGGCCGGGGCAGGATGGAAATTGTTTCTGTGAATGGGACTTCCCGTAAAGGGCGCATATTTGTTACTTTGCGCCGCCTGCTGTAAGGCCTTTGATAAATGGGGTATGTGAATTGCCAATCATAGAAGAGAAAAATGGAATTTTGTTGAAAGTAAAGGTGCAACCTAAGGCCTCAAAAAATCAGGTGGCAGGTCTTTTGGATGATGCTTTGAAAATTAGGCTTACTGCCCCGCCGGTGGACGGGAAAGCCAATGAAGCTTGCGGGCGGTTTTTAGCGGAATTACTGGGTGTTTCCCGGGGCCAGGTAGAATTGATATCCGGGCATACTGGACGCCATAAAACCTTTCGGATTCAAGGAATCCTTGGCCCAGAGGCTAGGGCTTTGCTGGCCCCTTATGTATAGTTTTGCAAAAATCATGTGTGAAAAACATCAGCTCACCCTTTTCCAGAACCGGGTGAGCTGAAATATTGAGGAGCCAAAGAATTAGGATTTCCATAGACCATGTAGATTGCAGTAAGCTCTGGCCGCAACAGCTTCTCCTTCTGGGGCGCAAAATTCTGCCACCGGGGTTTCGCCGGGTTTTAAATACTTGCGGCTGGATTTGTTGCCCACATTGAGTTCTATCCATTCAATATAGTGTTTATCTTCCATGGGATGCAATACGCTGCCCACAGTTACCTTCACAGTATGGCCGTCTCTTTCTATCACTGGAATGTGTTTTTCTTTGGCTGCATCCACAGTGTTTTCCACCATTTCTACCATGGGCTTGCCGCAGCAAACCAGCTTTCCTACACCCCCATGGACCACTTCCACAATATTTCCACAAATTTCACATTTATAAACTTGTTTTATTTCTGCCATTTTAAAACCTCCCTAGATGCTACTTAATTTATAAATATTATAAATTAAGTAGAGATAAAAAGAAAGGGTATTTTTTATTTTAACAGGAAAATTATGCATAAGCATCAGAAAAAGAGAAACAGATATAAAAAATAAACCCAATGCCTAGAAGTGAGCAGGAGCATTAAAATAGAAAGAAAAAGACCCGATAACGCAGAATAGGGAAAGATTATGCAAACTGACGCCGTTTGAAAAACGGCGTCAGCATTGTTTTGAGCCAAATACGTTCTATTGTTGTAAAAAAAGTAATCGCAGAGGGGTTATTTTAAAATTTCTTGGGCCAGTTGTTTGCCCGCTTCTTTAACTTTTTCCAATTCTTCAGGATCTGGTCTGTATTGAATGTTTATCATATCCACCGGCATATCCCAGCCCATTTCTTGTAAGGTAGCGGCCACTTGTTTGGCCCCTTGTCCACCCCAACCATAGGAACCAAAGGCCATGCCCAGACGGTTTTTCGGCCTTAATCCTTTGATGTAGGTTAGAAATCCGCTGATACTGGGCAACATACCGTTGTTTAAGGTAGGGCTACCCACCAAAATGGCCCGGGAGGTAAGCAAATCTGTCATGATTTCTGACATATGGCTGGTTTGTAAGAATCGAGTGGTAACAGAAACACCGGCTTCCTCCAGCCCTTCATGAAGGGCTGTAGCCATTTGACGAGTGGAGTCCCACATGGTGTCATACACAATCAAAGCTTTGGGTTCTGTTTCATTGGCAGCCCATTTGCAATATTCTGGTACAATTTTATCCAGATAAGTACGCCAGATGGCACCATGGCTGGGAGCCACCATATCAATGTCCAATTGTGAAACCACATCCAAGGCTTTTAACACATTGTCTCCATAGAGTAAAACAATGTTGGCGTAATAGGTGCTGGCTTCTTCCCGCAAAATATCCCAGCCAATTTCATCATCAAAGCGTTTAGCTGAGGCAATATGTTGTCCAAAGGCGTCATTGGGCAACAAGAGCTTGATTTCTGGAATATAGGTAACCATGGAATCCGGCCAATGCACCATGGGGGTATGCACAAATTTTAAGGTTAAAGCGCCTAATTTTAAATCATCCCCTGAGTTCACCACCATGAAATCCCAGTCTTTTTTATAATACCGGGATAAACCTTTTTTCCCCTGGGGTGAGGTAACCAATTTGGCGTTTTTGGCCAGTTCCATTATGGCAGGCAAACCGCCGGAGTGATCCATTTCCACGTGATTGGAAACCACATAGTCAATTTTAGCTGGATCCACAATATCTTTGATGCGGCTGATTATTTCATCTGATAAATAATGTTTTACTGTATCCACCAAGGTAATTTTTTCGTCCATAATCAAATAGGCATTGTATGTAGTACCTCTAGGGGTACGATACCCGTGAAAATAACGCACATTCCAATCTATGCCACCGACCCAATAAACATTGGGCTTAATCTCCACTGCTCTCATGATATCTCCTCCTTAAGCAATATTTTCTTTTAGTATCCACAAGAAATGGTATTCCAATTCTGTTCTAAAATATAATAATTATATAAAAGGATACAATATAAATTATAATAAAAAGCTGTAAAAGTACAAGCAAAATTTCTTTTATTTGCAAAAAAAATGAAAAAGTTGACGGACAGGGGACATTTTATATATAATAAAAACGTTATACATGAGTGTCTATGATCGGGAGAGTAGACTAGTGGGATCTTTGCAGAGAATCCGGGAAAGGTGGAATCCGGATAGGTTCATTGGTTGAAAATCACCCGGGAGATTTTCTGCTGAAGGATGGTTGCACGAGAATCATTTGGTAGGTGGAAACGGAGCCTCCGTTATAGGCCAATGAGAGAACAAAAATTGGAGAATCAATGTTTTTGTTTATCAGGGTGGTACCGCGGGATATGGTCCCGTCCCTTTGGGGACGGGTTTTTTTATTTTTTAAAGGAAATCTGAAAGCTTTTTATGCCAACAGCTTGTCAAAAGTTTATTGCAAAATCAGGAGGTCATACCTATGGATTACGGAAAAACGCTCAATTTGCCCCAAACGGATTTTCCCATGCGCGGGAATCTGCCTGTGCAAGAGCCTAAGATTTTAGATGATTGGGAGAAATTGGGCCTCTACGAAGAAGTACAAAAAAAGAATGCTGGTTTGCCGAAGTTTATTTTACATGATGGACCCCCTTATGCCAATGGACATATTCATATGGGACATGTGTTGAACAAAGTGCTCAAAGATATGGTGGTAAAATACCATTCCATGATTGGGTATGATGTGCCCTATGTCCCGGGGTGGGATACCCATGGTTTGCCCATTGAGCAGCAAGCCATCAAAGCTTTGGGATTGAACCGCAATAAAGTTAGCATTTTAGATTTTCGTAGTAAATGCAAGGAATATGCCATGAAATTCGTCAATATCCAAAAGGAAGAGTTCCAGCGGTTAGGGGTTAGGGGCCAATGGGATAAACCTTACTTGACTTTAATGCCCCATTATGAGGCTGCTCAAATTGGTGTGTTTGGAGAGATGGCCCAGCGGGGTTATATCTATAAAGGGCTAAAGCCAGTGTATTGGTGTTCTTCCTGTGAAACTGCCTTGGCTGAGGCAGAGGTGGAGTACCAGGATAAACAATCCCCTTCCATTTATGTGCGTTTTCCGGTGAAAAATGGCCAAGGCATTTTGCCTGAACATGTTGATATGGTGATTTGGACCACCACTCCCTGGACTTTGGTTTCCAATATGGCCATTTGTTTGCACCCAGATTATACCTATGTATTGTTGCAGGTAAGGCAAGAAGATCAGGAAAGACATTTCTTGGTAGCAGAAGACTTGGCTCCATCCTTTTTAGAGGCTACGGGGCTAACCGGAGCAACGGTGGTACAGAAGTATCAAGGCAGGGATTTGGAGCGCATTGTGTGCCAGCATCCCTTTTTGGACCGGGAATCTTTGGTGATTTTAGGGGAACATGTGACTTTGGAGGCTGGCACAGGTTGTGTGCATACAGCCCCTGGCCACGGTCATGAGGACTTTGTGGCTTCTAGAAATTATGATTTACCCATTTATTCCCCAGTGGACGGGAGCGGTAAATTTACCCAAGAAGCTGGTATTTTTGCTGGCCTGCATTACATGGATGCCAATGCCCTTGTATTGGAAGAGTTACAAAAGGGCGGTTATTTGGTGCAACAAGGTAAAATCCAGCACCAATATCCCCATTGTTGGCGTTGTAAAAAACCTGTATTTTTCCGGGCCACAGAACAATGGTTTGCCTCAGTGGACGGATTCCGCCAAGCTGCTTTGGAGGCCATTGACAAAGTACGTTGGATCCCTGCTTGGGGGCAAGATCGGATCCATAATATGGTGGCCAATCGGGGTGATTGGTGTGTGTCCCGGCAGCGTACCTGGGGTGTTCCCATTCCTATTTTTTATTGTGCAGATTGTGGAGAGCCAGTGATCAATAAAGAAACCATTGCCCATTTGCAGGAATTGTTCCGGGCTCACGGTTCAGATGTTTGGTTTGCCCGGGAAGCAAAGGATTTAATACCCGCAGGACTGACCTGTCCATGTGGGGGGGCTACCTTTACCAAGGAAATGGATACCATGGATGTCTGGTTTGATAGCGGCACCAGTCATGTGGGAGTATTGCAGGAACCAGAGGTTTGGCCGGATTTAAGTTATCCTGCGGATTTGTATTTGGAAGGCAGCGACCAACACCGGGGCTGGTTCAATAGTTCATTGTCCACTGCTGTGGCCATTACTGGCAAAGCTCCTTATCGGGCAGTGTTGACCCATGGGTTCTTGGTGGACGAGCAAGGTCGGAAAATGAGTAAATCCTTGGGGAATGTGGTGGATCCGCTAAAGGTAATCAAGCAAATGGGGGCAGACATCCTGCGTTTGTGGGTTAGTTCTGCGGATTATCGGGGGGATTTGGCCATATCCAACGGAATCTTAAAACAAACCACAGAGGCGTACCGCAAGATTCGCAATACCTGTCGCTTTTTATTAGGAAATCTGTATGATTATGACCATACCCAACATGCTGTGCCTTATGATAAGTTGCTGGAAATTGATCGCTGGGCACTCTTGCGTTTGCATAGAATGATTGAAAAAGTATTGGCAGGGTACAGCAATTATGAATTCCATACAGTGTATAATGGGGTACACAATTTTTGCGCTGTGGATATGAGTGCCCTTTATTTGGATATGATCAAGGATCGTCTGTATACAGCGCCAGCCAATTCCCTGGAGCGCCGTTCAGCCCAAAGGGTATTATATGAAGTGGTCCATGCTTTGGTCAGGCTTTTGGTGCCTATTTTGACCTTTACCACAGAGGAAATATGGAAATACATTCCCAAAACCCCCACAGATCCGGTGAGTGTGCAGCTGACTGATATGCCTGTGGTGCAAGAGGAATATCTAGACGGAGAATTGGAGCAAAAATGGAATGCCATTTTGTCCCTCAGGGGTTTGGTTACCAGAACCCTTGAAGCAGCTAGACAGGCCAAGGAAATCGGAAATTCTTTGGAAGCAAAGGTCAGCTTATTTGCCCAAGGGGATGTGTATGCTTTGTTGGCATCCATGGAACAAGATTGGCCCACTATTTTCATTGTATCTGCTGTGGAATTGCGGGAAGGAAGTATTCCCGAAGATGCGGTGGTTTCTGAAGAAATTGCCGGTTTTGGGGTAAAGGTAATGAAGGCCTCTGGGGCGAAATGTGAACGTTGTTGGATGTATCATCCCCAAGTGGGTGGGGATGACGCACATCCTACCCTTTGTCCCCGTTGCGCTGATGTGCTGAAAACAGGGGATTAATCCCTAGGATATTGGCATAAGCCAAGGTCCTTTTTGGAGGCAAGTCGCCAACTGATGAGGGAAAAGAAAGTCCAATTTCTTTGATGGAGATAGGAGACGTATAGCATGAAAAAACTGCTGATGGGCAATGAAGCAATGGCCTTTGCTGCCATTGAGGCGGGGGTGCAGGTGGTTTCGGGGTATCCCGGAACCCCTTCCACCGAAGTGTTGGAAACAATAGCGAAAAACAATACGTATCAGATACATGTTGAGTGGTCAGTGAATGAAAAAGTGGCCTTAGAAGTGGCAGCTGGGGCTGCCTATGCTGGAGCCCGTTCCTTGGTTACCATGAAGCAAGTGGGACTGAATGTGGCCTCTGATCCCTTGATGAGCCTTGCTTATGTAGGGGTAAAAGGGGGCATGGTGGTCTTGGTGGCTGATGACCCGGGTCCCATGTCTTCCCAAACAGAGCAGGATACCCGGCGTTTTGCCAAATACGCCAATTTGGTGGTTTTTGATCCAGCAACCCCCACGGAAGCCTATGAGATGACCAAAGCTGCCTTCGCTTTATCAGAGGAAATAGGCAAACCTGTTCTCATGCGTCCCACTACCCGGGTCTGCCATGGAAGTGAGACCATTGCTTTGGTTGGAGGACGGTTTGAGCGGCCAGTCCCTGGCTTTGAAAAAGACCCCCGATGGGTCATCTTTCCGCCCCTTTCTTTCCGCCGGCATGGTGAATTGGCAGACATGTTGCCCCGGATTGCCATGTCCTTGGGCAACAGTGAGTTCAATGTATTGGAAAAAGGAGGCAGCTTAGGGATTGCGGTGTCCGGGGTAACCTATGGGTATGTGAAGGAAATTGTGGAAACCTATGGTTTGGATGTAACGATTTTGAAAGTAGGCACGTCTCACCCCTTTCCTTTAGAGCCAGCCACAGTATTTTTATCTTCAGTGGAAAAAGTATTGGTGTTAGAAGAGTTGGAGCCAGTGGTGGAAGAGGGATTGATGGAAACAGCCTATCAATGCCGTATGGATGTGGAGATTTTGGGTAAAAAAAGCGGTCATTGTCCTTGGGCAGGGGAATATTCTTATGAATTTGTTCTGGACATGCTGGCTGGTTTGATTGGGTTTACTAAAGGGAAGGCCCAAGCTTTGCCGCCTATTGCGCTGCCCGGCCGGGCCCCTGTGTTGTGTGCTGGTTGTCCCCACCGAGCAGCCTTTTATGCAGTAAAAGAGGCCACCGGGGGTCGGGGCATTTATACAGGGGATATTGGTTGTTATACCTTGGGCAATGCACCGCCTTTGCATATGACAGATACTTGTTTATGTATGGGAGCTGGCATTACCATTGCCCAGGGGATAAAAGCTGCTACCCCTGAGGCCCCTCTGTTTGCCTTTGTGGGGGATTCAACTTTTTTTCATACAGGTATTCCTGGGGTCATCAATGCCGTATACAATCAATTGGATATTACCATTGTGGTGTTGGATAATTCCACCACTGCCATGACAGGGCATCAACCCCATCCAGGCATTGGCAAAACCATGATGGGGCAAGTGGTGGAAAAAATAGATATCCATGGTATCTGCAAAGCCATTGGTGTAGCCCTGGTGGAAAAGGCAAATCCCTTTGCCCTGGATAAAGCCAAGGAGCTGGTGCGTAAAGCAGCGAAAACCAAGGGGGTTTCTGTGATTATCTTTGAAGCACCTTGCGTCAACTTATTCCGTTCCACCAAACACCTGCAGGTGGACAAAGAAACCTGTGTGGGCTGTCACCGGTGTATCAAAGAATTGGGTTGTCCTGCTATGTATGTATTGGAGGAGGACATTGAAGTGGCCATTGATGATTCCTTGTGCAATGGTTGCGGCCTTTGTACAAACCTTTGTATGTTAGGAGCCATCAGGGAGGGGGAGGAATCATGAACTTCAACGTATTGATCACTGGCGTGGGAGGGCAGGGTACCATCTTGGCTTCTCGGATTTTAAGCACAGCGGGGATTCTGGAAGATATATTTGTGCGCACCATGGAAACCTTTGGCATGGCCCAGCGGGGCGGTTCTGTGGTGGGGCATATCCGTTTTGGCGAAGGGGAAAAGAGCGCTTATATTCCCTTGGGACAAGCGGATTTGCTTTTAGGCTTTGAGCTGGCTGAAACTGCCCGCAACCTGGGTTATGTCAAATCCCAGGGCCGGGTTTTGGTGAATGCCCAGGCTTTGCGTCCAGTGAGCGTTGCCATGGGGCAACAAACATATCAGGTGGAAGCCATTGAAACTTATATCAAAGACAATAGCGCATCCCCCTTGTTGGTGGATGGTTTGGCCTTAGCCGGACAAGCTGGTTCAGCCAAAGCAGTGAATGTGGTGCTGTTGGGTGCAGCCTGTGGGGCTGGTTTGCTTCCTTTTTCTGATGCAGTGATGCGGCAGGCTGTGGCGCATTGCGTGCCTGAACAATATCGGGATTTGAATCTGGCAGCTTATGAATTGGGGTTTGTTCAGGCAAAGGGAGGCGCCAAATGACAGAGGCTATGTTTGATATTTTAAAGGATTTTGTAGAACGAACCACTACCTGTAGTCCTTTTTATCACCAACGTTTTGGAAACATGACCATTCATAGTATGGAAGAATTTGCCCAAATTCCCTTTACAGATAAAAGCGATTTGCGAGATGCTTATCCCTTGGGGTTAATGGCTGTGCCCCAGCGGGATGTGGTGCGGGTTCATTCTTCCTCCGGGACCACCGGCAGCCCGGTTATCATTCCTTACACCAAGCATGATGTGGATACTTGGGCCATGCTCTTTGCCCGGGCCTTTGCCATGGCTGGGGTAACCCCAGAGGATGTGGTTCAAGTAACCCCTGGATACGGCTTATGGACCGCAGGCATTGGGTTTCAAAGCGGAGCCGAGCGTTTAGGGGCCATGGTACTCCCCATGGGACCGGGGAATACAGAAAAACAGCTGCAAATGATGGTGGATGTTCAAAGTACAGTCCTTTGTTCCACTGCTTCCTATGCCTTGCTTTTGGCTGAAGAGGTGGCCAGACGGGGCCTGGGGGATAAAATCCATTTAAAGCGAGGGATCATTGGTTCAGAGCTATGGGGCGATTTAATGCGCCAACGCATCAGTGATGAGCTGGGGATCGTTTTATTTGATATTTATGGTTTAACAGAGGTGTATGGTCCTGGTATTGGCATTGATTGTTCTTATCATACAGGGATGCATTATTGGGATGATGTGGTATATTTTGAAATCATTGATCCAGAAACCGGCACCCTGTTGCCCCCAGGGGAAACGGGAGAACTGGTGATTTCAACGTTTCGCAAAGAAGCTGCTCCGCTTTTGCGCTATCGCACCCATGATGTGACCCGCTTTGTTACAAAAACATGTCCCTGTGGCAGCAAACATCCCATGATTGGTCGGATTATGGGCCGAACGGATGATATGATCAAGGTCAAAGGAGTGAATATTTATCCTGGCCAGATAGACGACGCCTTGCGGAATATTCAGGGACTCAGCTCAGAATACCAGCTGCATATTGATCATGTGGCAGGCAAAGATACAGTGCTTTTAAAGGTGGAGAGAATAGCCAATACCAATGCCTTGGAATTAGAGCATGCTTTGGGCCGTTATTTTAAAAACAAGGTAGGGCTTAGCATTCAAGCTCAAACAGTGGAAATGGGAACCTTGCCCAGAAGCGAGAAAAAAAGCAAACGAATTTTTGATTATCGGTTAAAATAAAAAGGTGAAAATTAATTTGGCCTTATCTAGCCACAAATGGTAGGTTTGGATTTTAAAAGGGTTTGAGCACAGTGAACACATAGGAAGTAATTTTGAATAGCAAGGTTGGTATAGCGAAAAGTGATGCTGTCTTTGGTTTACTTTATCAGGCAATGGTAGTTTATCATCCATTTTGTCTGACGCCTGCTAAAAGTGCCAAAGGATTTTTTTATGCTGCCTACAATGGTTGCTGAGCTTGTGCCTGGACAATGAATTTTTTCATTCATGATTGACAATGGGGCGCATCAGTTTTGCATCTTCCATTCAATTGCCGCAAACTACCAAAATCAGCCTTGCCTTACTCTGTGTTCACCCTTTGCATGACTTGGCAGGTTTGAGACAAAAGAAAAGCAGACCAAAGGCCTTTGCGTACCGTGTTTCATTCGCTGGGTTCTTGCTTGACGCATAAAAATGCACCTCCTTTGTCAGACTTTTTTGTCTAACTTTTGGGGTGCATTTCAATCAGGTGTCCTTCACTATTTCTTATATGTTATACATAAGGAAATAACCAATTATTACAAGACAAAATGTAAGTAATTCTGTCCAAGTCATCATAGGCGTTACCTGGTACCATAAGAGTATAAGTTTAAATCATTGATTGGTTTATAACGTATACTCTTTTTTATAGTATATAAAGGATTGGTCAACGCGCAGTTACACTTGAACTTAACGTTCGTAAGGGAGGAATGTTGCTCATCCTTTACATCATACATTCGATTAAGCAAGTTGAACCTCATGCGTTCGTGTAAAAAGCCAGGATGAAGATATGGAAAAGGGATGAAACGCTTTTGCTAAGGGGGTTAAACATGTATGCAGTTGGTATTGATGTTTCCAAAGGAAAAAGTATAGTTGCCATTGTCTCCATTGATGGTCCAGTCATTGAAAAGCCTTTTAAAATTACGCGAGAGAAGTAAACATAAACATATACGTGAAGACTTTCCAGGCGACACGTTATCACCCCCCCTTTACGGAAGCGAACCGGCCCCTTTTGTGATAATTTCGCCAAATTTTTCCATTAGGAAAAATTTTTCATGGTTTAGAAATCAAAACCACTTAAGGTACAGCGCGCCAGGGTGCTTTTGCAGTTTGTTAGCTGTTAAGATGGTTTTGAACGCTTTCTTATTGGCCTTTGGTAAAATGCTGACCAATCCTTTTTGGTGGAAAAGTACAAAAGGCTTTGAGAAAAGGAAAATAAATTGGGGAGCATGTCGATTTAGCAGGATTTTGCTTAGTAGCACAGAATCTACTAAAACGGTACCTATTGGTTGCAAAAAATACATAAGAGCAGTAAATAATAGAAAACAACGAATCCCATTGATAGGGTGGCTTTGTCAATTGAATGGGGTATATGAGGTTTTCGTAAGGGAGTTTTGTTTTTGGGCATTATGAAAATATTCAAAAAAAAGCAAAATACGTTTTATGAATATTTTTCCAAGATAGGGGATAATATTAAGGAAGCTTCGAATATTTATGTGCAAATGATTCAAGATTTAGAAAATGCCGAACGATATGTGATTCAAATTAAAATCATGGAACATAAAGGGGATCAATTTACCCATGAAATTATGAAGGAATTGAATAAGACTTTCATCACACCATTGGAACGGGAAGATATTTTGGGTTTAACCTTGCAATTGGATGATGTGGTGGATTGTTTGGAATTTTGTTCATCCCGCATTGTATTATACGGTATTACTGAACAGGACGATTACGTGCGTTTGTTTACCAAGAACATTGGTCTTTGCGTAGAAAATTTATGCGCTGCTTTGGATTTATTGGTCCAAAATAAGTTGGATGACATGAAAAAATATACCCATAAGATCAATGATTTGGAAAATGCTGCGGACGATTTGTTAACAGATGCATTGAAATCCCTTTTTGCCCAGTGTCACGACCCCATTGAGATTATGAAGAAAAAGGAATTGTATACCATGATGGAGTCTTTTTCCGATTTTTGTGAAGATGTGGCTGACATACTAGAAGGGCTTATCATGAGGAACTCTTGAGGTTATGATCTTGGAAACAGATGTATTGTTAATCATTGGGGTTGTGTTCTTTGCACTGGCTTTTGACTTTATCAATGGGTTTCATGATACAGCCAATGCCATTGCCACTTCGGTTTCTACCAAAGCATTGAAACCCAGAGTCGCCATTTTATTGGCTTCTGTGATGAATTTAATTGGAGCTTTAAGCTTTACCGGGGTAGCCAAAACCATTGGGGGCAGTATTGCAGATCCCTTTCAATTGGAAAATGGTTTGTTGGTGGTGCTATCAGCTTTGATAGCAGCAATTATTTGGAATTTAATCACTTGGTATTACGGAATTCCCAGCAGCTCTTCTCATGCCTTGATAGGGGCCCTGGCTGGGGCAGTCATTGCTTCTGCTGGTTTTGGGGCTGTGCATTTTTCAGGATTTATCATGATTTTGGTGGCTTTGGTGACAGCTCCTGTAATAGCTTTTATTGCAGGTTATATTGTGATGTCTTTGATTCGATTTGTTTTTCAAAAAGCCAATCCAGCAAAAATGAATCGTCGTTTTAGAACAATGCAGATTTTTACCGCTGCATGGCAGGCTTTTAGCCATGGGACCAATGATGCTCAAAAATCCATGGGCATTATTACCTTTGCTTTGATAGCCGGAGGATTTCATAGCACCATGGATATTCCCTTGTGGGTCAAACTATCCGCAGCCATTGCCATGGCTTTGGGAACCTCTGTGGGAGGATGGAAAATCATCAAAACAGTGGGTAGTAAAATCATTAAATTGGATCCCCCCAGCGGGGTGGCGGCGGATTTTGCTTCAGCTTCCGTGATTTTAACAGCCACATTATTTAAATTGCCAGTCAGTACTACCCATGTTATTTCTTCCGCCATTATGGGTGTTGGCACTGCCAAACGTTTTTCAGGGGTGAATTGGTCCACAGGGAAAAAGATGGTGACAGCTTGGCTTATCACCTTGCCTATTACCATTGTGTTGGCATTTGTTTGTTATCAAGTGATTGCTATTTTTTTATAAGATAAAACTGTAAAAAACATGGGCTTATGATGGTTTTATTGAGAGCTTTTTTGTTTTAAACGAGAAACCAATAGGCCTCCGATTTTTCCCGCTTCCATGGCGCTTAAATCGCCCCAACCATATTCTTTTATTTTTTCTGCAAGTCCTAGCTCTTCTGCAATTTCCCATTTCATTTTTTCCCGTAACAATTCTTCCGGAGACTTTTGTTTTTTTGTACGACCCGGGGACATGGCTTTTCCTCCTTTTTTGTTTAAGCGCGATACATAATACATTCCCTTCCCTCGTAAGGGAAGGGTTCTTCACCAGGG
>CATZDY010000011.1 GCA_958417755.1 uncultured Peptococcaceae bacterium | reverse complement strand
AAATCAGGAGCTTTTAATTTAATTTCAAAATCATTTCCCTGATGGTTGAATTTTAAACGATTCTTGTAGATTTGCGCTATTTCCACTAATTTCTCCCCTGTAAGGCCATGTCCTTCCCGAAACTGGAATTTCAAATATCCAGCCTGTCCTGCCAAGGCTTTTACCCCTAAGCGTCCAGCAGCAATTTTAATGGAGGCAATTCTCAACAAGGTTTTTGCAGGCTTTGGTAAATCCCCGAAACGATCCACCATTTCCTCTTCCACATCATCAATTTCACTAAGCTCATAAAAATGTGAAATTCTGCGATACAATTCTACCTTTTGGTTCCCATCCGGCACATACTCATCTGGTAAATATGCTTCTACTGGCAGTTCAATGGATGTATCTACTAAACTGAATGTCTCTTCTCCCTTGGCCTCTCGCACAGCATCTTCCAATAAACGACAATACATATCAAATCCCACTGCCGCTATATGACCATGCTGCTCTGGCCCTAGTAAATTTCCTGCCCCCCGAATTTCCAAATCCCGCATGGCTATTTTATATCCTGAACCAAATTCTGTAAATTCCTTGATGGCTGCCAATCTTTTTTCAGCCACTTCATTCAATACTCTGTCTTGCCGATAAGTGAAATATGCATAAGCCATTTTATTGGAACGGCCTACCCTGCCACGCAATTGATATAATTGGGCTAATCCCATATGATTGGCGTCTTTCACAATCAAAGTGTTGACATTAGAAATATCCAAACCACTTTCAATAATTGTGGTACAAATTAATACATCGGTCTCGCCTTGCATCAATCGCAACATGACCTGTTCTAGTTCATCTTCCCGCATTTGTCCATGCCCAATATCCAAACGGGCTTGAGGTACTAGTTCTGATAGCCACAAGGCAATTCGATCCAGTTCAGCAATCCTGTTATGCACAAAAAATACCTGTCCATTCCGACCAATTTCCCGTTGAATGGCTTCCCGAATCATCAGAGGATCTTCTTCTAAAACATAGGTTTGCACAGGAAAACGGTTTTCAGGAGGGGTTTCTAAAATGCTGGTATCCCGTACCCCCACCAATGACATGTGCAAGGTACGGGGAATAGGGGTAGCGGTTAAGGTTAATACATCCACATTATTTTTTAATTGTTTTAATTTTTCTTTATGTGATACACCAAAACGTTGCTCCTCATCCACAACCACCAATCCCAAATCTTTAAAATGCACATCCTCTTGAACCAAACGGTGGGTACCAATAACAATATCTATATTTCCCACAGCTAAATTGGCCACAATGTTCCGTTGCTCTTTGGGCGTACGAAAACGACTTAACATTTCCACTTTCACTGGATACAAAGCAAATCGTTCTTGAAAAGTATTATAGTGTTGTTGGGCTAAAATCGTAGTAGGTACAAGTACAGCTACTTGTTTACCGTCCATCACAGCTTTAAAAGCAGCACGCAAGGCAACTTCTGTTTTCCCATAACCCACATCTCCACACAATAGACGATCCATTGGTCGAGAGCGTTCCATATCTTTTTTTACTTCTTGAATGGCTTTCAGTTGATCTGGCGTTTCCTCATAAGGAAAATTGGCTTCAAATTCCTTTTGCCAAACCGTATCTTTGTTAAAAGCAAATCCCTGTAAGGTCTCTCGATTGGCATAAAGTGCCAATAATTCCCCTGCCATTTCTCGTACTGCTTCTTTGACCCGATTTTTAGCCCGATGCCATTCTACACCACCTAATTTGGATAATTTCGGGGCGTCTGCTTCAGAACCCAAATATTTTTGTAATAAACCCACCTGATCTGTAGGCACATACAGTTTATCTTCTCCTGCATATTTTAATTGTAAATAATCCTTGTGAATACCATCTATATCCAAGGACATTAAACCTAAATAACGTCCAATGCCATGATTTACATGGACTACATAATCACCCACTTTTAGGTCAGTAAATACATCCATTTTTGAGGTTTGTTTGGCTATTTTAGCCCGACGTAGTTTATGGGATTGGCCATAAATTTCTTTTTCTGTTACCACAACCAATTTACCACTGGGAAATTCAAATCCCTCTGTCAGAAAACCAGTCCCTATCATCACATTGGCTAACAGTGAACGCCCTTGTAAGTCTATTTCCCGACAAGCATCAATTTCCCCATCTTTTAAATCTGTCAATAACTGTTCTGTTCGATTTTCATTGCCCATCAATAAAGCTACCCCGTAACCAGCTTTCTTCCAGTGACGCACTTCATCCAACAACACATCCATACGCCCTAAAAAAGCGGGAATGCTTTTAAAAGGAAAAGTGATGCCTTGCAGTGGTTTTAAAAACTTTGGTTGCCGAGGCAAATGAGACATACTAAGCAACTGAAACCGTTGGAAACAGGCCATCATTTCTTCCCAGGTAATATAGCCCCATACCTGTTCAGGCAATACTTTACCTTTTCCTAACAGATCATCATACACTTGCATTCGCTCTTTTAAAACAACCTCTACCACTTCTTGAATACGAATGGGATCATCCAAAATGAAAGGAATTCCAGGGGGTAAATAATCAGCCAAGGTAAAGGGCTGCTGATAAAAATATGGAAGAAATTGCTCCATGCCAGAAAAATACAAGCCTGTCTCCATACGAGAAATAGCAGCTTGCATGGTTTCCTCTAACTGTTTTCTTGCCTCAGAGGAGCTGGCACGAGCTATCTTTTTCCTTTGTTGTTCATAGGCCAACTGTATACGTCGCAGCCCCTCTGTGCGCAATGAAGGATTCAGCACCAACTCACTGGCAGGAGCAATCCAAATTTCTTGCACTTTATCCAAAGATCGTTGGTTATCTGGAGAAAAATGCCGGATAGAGTCCACTTCATCATCGAAAAATTCCAAACGAAATGGTGTATCACAATGGGAAGGAAACACATCTAAGATGCCTCCGCGGACACTAAATTGACCTCGGCCTTCCACCAAATCCACCCGCTCATACCCCAATTGGCTCAGCATGACTTGTAGTTGATTCAGCTCCACTTGTTGCCCCACCATGACATATTGGATTGCTTCTTGAAAGACTTCAGGAGATGACAAGCGACGCATAAAACCTTCCACAGAGGCCACCACAGTCATGGGAAGCCCTTGGGATAATGTAGTTAACACCTTGAGCCGGGAAGCCAAAACCTCCCTTCCATGGGCCAACATGCTATAAGGAAGTAATTGATAAACAGAAAAATGATAGACTGGTCTTTGGGGCTGTATAGAAGCGATATCATCTACCAACATCTGCGCCTCATGCTCCCCTGCTGTCAGCACAAACAATGTGGATTGACAATATTCCGCAATACTAGCAAGTAGTACTGACTTTTGAGAGCCTGATATACCGAACACCATTTGTTGGGATAGATTCTTGTCCATTCCCGCACAAAGTGTTCGAAATTCCTTTGCCTCCATGAAAGTTGTTATTATAGCACTCATAAAACTCTCCTTACAAACACGACGACAAGGGCTTTTCTAAAAGCAAAGCCCTATCTGCCATCTATTTTTACATTTAAAAACCATTTTAAACAAGTACTTCAGGCATCATACATCTATTCCAAAACAGAAAGAAAAAAACGCTCCTAGATATGGAAATTATTAACTTTATTGTAATCAAATGATAGTTCTATCTTTCCATTATATAAAGAGCTTTTTTAAGCGTCAAGATACCTTAAGGTAACAAACCAAATAAAATTTTTCTTTATGCTTTACATATATATATTCGATACAATATAAATTGTTGAGAAAACTCCATGCAAACAACCAATTTCTATATTTTTATGCTACAACAAAAATAATATCCAATATCATTTGCTTTATGATATTATTTACTTTGCCTGCCTTTTTTGACATACAATGCGAACTAAATGATTCCAAGCCATATGAATTCCATAGGCAACGAAAAAAGCCCCTAGAATAGAACCCGTCCAGCAGACGATTCCATAAGTAAGGAGCCCTATAAAAGAGTGTAACACAATACCAATGATGCCTGCCCGTACCTTTCCTTCCACCAAACCTTCCCAAAATCCTTCCACCAAACCAAATATCATATGTGTAGCTGGAATAGAAACATTGCCGATAAAAGCAAGACCAGTCTTCCATCCTTCCTCCACTGCAGGGGCAATAAAGACAATAGCATACCAGTCCCAAGAACGGAATAATGTATTGCACAGCCAGGCAAGACCTGCTGCCATCAAACCTGCCACCAAAAAACCATACCCCATGATTTTTCCTCACTTCATAGGTTATATTCTCATAAAACAAAGTTTAAACATTATTTTTTATTTATCCTTTACGCTTTGGTATCATTTTACCCACAAAGATCATCCAATATATACCAAGTAAATCATGACGGTCCGTCAAACGGATGGTTTGCACGCCCCTATAAGGGGTTGTTACCGGCCAGCGCCTAAAGACGCTGGCTTTCACTTTGTTCAAGCCTCAACGCCCTTGACTCGTCGCAGCCCTTAAAAGGGCTTTGTACTACCAGCTATCCCTTAAAGGGGTCTTCATACTCTTTTACACTTAGCTTATCCATTGCTATATCATGGCTTTCTTGTTCCTGAATATACTTCTTTATGGTTGCTTCGTTGACTCCTACCGTGCTAATATATCCCGTATACTGTCTTTATACTGATTGTATATAATTTTTCCCCTATATTTTGGAGTAAACACTATGTGATACTTGCACATCCATTTTGTATGTGCTAGACTATTTGCCTTATTGGCCATCAAAATTACCTTTCCGTTATAAATCGGCTTGAACAACCTCATTATAACGGAAAGGTGATCTTTTTGTATAACACACACCCCGCACCCGCATAGCGGGTGGTTTTTGTTTCGTACGCTTCGCGTCCTCTACTGGGTCTCGTCCCATAATATAAATATCCCCGTCAAAAATCAAATTTTTGGCGGGGATACTTATTTCTTTATCAAAGGGTTTTTGTATTCATTTCTTTTAAATTAATCTTCTATTTTTAAACACTTTCCTCAATTTGGGTATTTACTTTTTTCTTCCGTTTGAATATCCTGGACATCTTCTGGGTAAAATCATCGAATAAAGTATATACCACAGGAACAAGCAACAAAGTAACAAGGGTAGATACCGCCAAACCAAAGACCACCACAATGGCCATAGGTGCTTGCATTTCAGAACCCTCTCCACCTCTAAAGGCCATGGGCAATAATACAAATACTGTGGTCATGGCTGTGATCAAAATGGGGCGTAACCGTACAGGACCAGCCTGCAGCACAGCTTCATTGCGCTCTATACCTCTTCTGCGCAATGTATTGATATAATCCACCAACACAATGGCATTGTTCACCACAACCCCCACCAACATAATGGCCCCTAAAAAGGCGGAAACACTCAAAGGATGTCCAGTAACCAATAAACCAAAGACAACCCCTACAAAAGTCGGAGGCAAGGAAAACATGATAATAAAAGGCTGGAACAAAGATTCAAACAAAGCCACCATGACCATAAACATTAAGATAATGGAAAGAACCAAAGCCAATCCAAGGGAAACAAAGGATTCAGCCATGTCTTGGGATTCCCCGCCAAATTCCATTATATATCCCTCGGGCAACGTAAAATCATTTAATTTGGCTTGCACGTCTTTTGTTACACTACCAATATCCCTCCCAACTACATCACAAGATATGGTTACCTCCCTGTTTTGAGAAGAACGATTGATTTCCACCGGAGCATCGTGATTTTCAATGGAAGCCACCACACTCAACGGCACCCGGGCGCCGGAAGGGGATACAATGGTAATATTCTCTAGCTCTCCCATGGTTACCGCTTGGTCATAGTTCATAAAAATACGGATATCGATTTCATCTTCCTCTGTCCGCATTTTACCTGCCACTTGGCCGTCCATGGCAGCCCGCACAGCAGATAGAATTTGATTTGCCGTTAAACCGTACCTGGATGCTTGTTCCCTGTTCACTACAACCTGGGTTTCTAATTTCGCATCATCCATGGAACTGGTAACTTCCCGAGTTCCATTCACTTGTTCTAATAATCCCACCACAGATTGGCCCAGTTCTTTTAAGACATCCATATTGTCACCCCGGATGGTAATTTCCACGGGATTGCTACTGCCCCCCGTACTGCTGCTTTGGGCACTAAGGGAAATATCCGCTCCAGGAATATCAGCTGTTGCTTGACGCAATTTTTCCACAGCTTCATCTGTACTGATAGTTCTTTCTTCTAAATCAACCAACTCAATACTCATGGTGGCTGTATCCCCACTGGTAACACCCAAAATAGAAAGACTACCACCACCCACTGTACTAGAGATAGTTTTTACTTCAGGCAGTGTTTTACGAACCAAGGCTTCCAACTCACGTACTACCTTCGCAGTATCATCTAACTTTGTACCTGACGCCATCTCTAAGTCCAGGGATATTCTCCCCTCATCCACACTGGGAATAAACTCACTTCCTACCAAACCTACAGAAGCAATACTCCACACCAACAATGCCACAGTAATACCAATGACTATTTTTCTATGTCCCAAAGCCCATTTCAGAACCACTTTATACACACTGTTTAACTTATGCATAAATTTTCCGAACAGAAGCAAAGGATTGAAGGTCCGCCCCTTTTTTACATAAATGGTGGCATCACCTTCTGTGGGTATATTAACCAATAATTTAGAGGACAACATGGGAACCAAGGTCAAAGCAGTAAACAACGCTGCAATATGGGAAAAAGTCACCACCAAAGCCATGGGTTTGAACAAAATTCCCGCTATCCCAGTCACAAATATAATGGGCAAAAACACCACAATCTGAGCTGATGCTGAGGCCATCACAGCGGTTCCCACTTCCGAGGCCCCTTTTTTCGCTGCCTCCACCATGCCATACCCATTTTCACGATAACGATAAATACTTTCCAGCACCACCACAGCAAAGTCCACCAAGGACCCTAAACCTAACAGCAACCCCCCCATGGAAATCACGTTAATGGTCTGACCACCAAAATACATCAAGGTAAAGGTTGCAATCACAGAAACAGGAATTACCAACACAACCACCAAGGTACTGCGCACACTGCGGAAAAAGAGGAACAATATAATTACCGCAATAAGGGCCCCCAAAACGCCGTGTTCCACAATGTTGTTGATTGAATCCTGAATGAATTCAGAGGTATCCATTACTGTATGTATTTCTACCCCTTCAGGCAAAACCTTATTGATAGCCGCAACCTCTGCTTGCACATCTTTGGCCACTTGGACAGTATTGCCTCCACTGGCCTTCATGACACTCATGCTTAAAGCTGTTTCACCATCTACATAAGCGTAGGTATCCATATCCTTGTAACCATCTTCCACTGTGGCCAAATCCCGCAGGGCAATGGCTTTTCCTGAAGGCAGGGAAACCTGAATGTTTTCAATGGAAGAAACATCTCGATATTCCCCCAAAACCCGCAAAGATACCTCTTTAGAGCCTTTATCAATGCTTCCTGCTGTCCCAGTCACACTGTCGGATCCAATGGCCTGAATAATTTGGGCAATACTCAAACCATAGGATTGTACCTTTGCTGGCTCCAAAAGGACTTTGATTTCCCTTTCTCTACCACCCCTTAAAGAAACAGAACCAACCCCATCAATTCTTTCTAACCGAGGCTGAATGGTATCATCCGCAAGGCTTTTTAATTCAACCAAATCTTTCCCTTTTAGGGAATATACGATAATGGGCATGGAATTTACATCCATCTTCATGACCATGGGAGTATCGGCGTCATCAGGCAATACAGCCTTTACCATATCCAATTTCTCCCGCATATCATTGATGGCAGTATCCATATTCGTACCCCAGTTAAACTGTACCACAACCAATGAAGTACCATATTGTGACATGGATTGTACTTCCTTGATATTACTCACCGTGGCCATGGCAGATTCCATGGGTTCGGAAATATTTTTTTCTACATCCGAGGGAGCTGCCCCTGTATAGGATGTTGTGATTAAAGCCACAGGGATTTCCATATCAGGCATCAAGTCAATGGTTAATTTGGGTAAACAAAAAAGCCCTAATAAAACCAAAGCTAGGATTAACATTGTAATGGCTAAAGGCCTGTTAACCGAAAAATCAGCTATTTTCATCTGCTTTATCCTCCTGCGCAGAATTGGATTCTGATTCTTTGGTCACCTTCACTTTCTGACCATCTTTTATCAATTCATTTCCACTGGTAATCACGGTTTGGCCTTCTTCTAAGCCTTCTTTTATTTCTATCTTTGTATCTGTCATAAGACCAGTTTTAATTTTTACTTCCTTGGCTGTATCATTTTCCATGACAAAAACATATTTAACGCCATCCTTTTCCAACATAGCATCAGTCGGTAAAGCCAATACATTATTTGCTGTGCCAGAAACCAACTTTAATTTTACCACCATACCGACTTTCATATCCCCCTGGCTGTTATCCACTGTGATTTCCACCGGGAAAGCCTTGGTAGCCTCATCAATGGAAGGACTAATGGACAAAATGCGTCCGTTTACCTCCCGATTCAGGGCAGATACCACCATGGGTACTGTTGCCCCCTGCTGCATGTGGCTAATGATATTTTCTGATACATTGACTTTCACTTTCATGGTACTCAAATTTACCAAACGAATGGCTGTGGTCTGGGCATTGGCCATTTCCCCAGTATGTATGTCCACCGAAGATACTTGTCCGGAAATGGGTGCCACCACAGTATAATAGCTCAAAGTTTCTTGCGCATTGGCAAGGGTTATTTCCGCCTGACGCAATTGTCCCTGGGCCACCTGTAAACCAAGCCGAGCATTATTTAGGGTACTTTCCGCTTGGTCATATTGGGACTGTGAAGCAGCATCTGCCTCAAATAACTGGTTAATCCGTTGAAAATTTTGCTCTGCATCAAACACTGTTTGTTCGGAAACACCAATGTTGGTTTTGGCCACAGTGACGCTGGCCTCTGCCTGTGCCACAGCATTGGCTGCTTCTGTGGAATCCAAAGTAAACAGTACCTGTCCCTTGGATACTTTATCTCCTAATTTCACAGGAACTGAGGATACCCGTCCACTGATTTTTGCTGCTACACCTGCGGTTTCGCTGGCTTCTAAATCACCTACTGATTCCAGTAAACTGGTTAAATTCTCCCTTTGCACTTGCACCACTTCAACTGGGGCAATATATTCCGCCTCTTTTTTAGGTGTTTGTTCTTTATCTTCTCCACACCCTGCAAATAGAATCGCGACAATCAATACCCATAATGCTATCCACATACATGTTTTATTTCCCTTAACCAAGTAAAAATTCACCTCTTTTAATGTCTTCCAATCCTTTTATCCCTCAACAGGACAGACTGTTTGGGTAATGCACTTCAAAAAAATTTCTTCTGCCATGGCCAATGTTTTCTTTAATAATTCATTATCTCCATGAAAAATACAAAACCTAAGTAAAGCACCTTCACATACAGAACAAAAAAATTCTGCCATGATATGGGTATCTACATTGGAAAATTCCCCCTTCTTAATCCCCTTACGCAGGATATCGCAAACCATATCATTATTTGTATGTTTCTTTACCAATATCTGGCTTAGCCTATCTAAAATTTCTTCATTTTTTACTCTGGTCATGAATTCTGCCACCAATGTATGCAAGGAGGAAGTCATTGCTTCATGAACATACCATTCAAGGAATTCATGCAACTGATTCATGGCTGTCCCTTTTTTCTCTAATAAGGTTGCAAATTCTTTTTGGTTGCGATCCAAGCCCTTTTCCACAAGATATAAAAAAATTTCTTCTTTGCTTTTAAAATGCCAGTAAATCCCTCCCTTGCTAACTCCGGATGCCTTCACTATATCATCCATGGAAGTGCCACCATAGCCCCCTGTCATAAAACAGGACATTGCTGCATCCGCAATGATATCTTTTTTGTCTTGTTTACTAATAATCTCACATCCTTCAAGACAGACCAGTCAGTCTGTTGCTATTCTACCATTCCTTTCTCTGCCATGTCAACAAACAAATGGAGGACCTTTATTTCACAAAATATTCCTTCTAATTATGCAAACTATAAAAAATTAATTCCCTTTACCAGGCTTTTAAATGTATTCCTATTTCGATCCAAAATGATACTATGTTTTAGTGAAATAAAGCAAAAAGGGCCTTTATAGCGGACCCTTTTTTTACAAATAAATTCTTCTCTATTTAATTTATGATAAAGGATTCTTCTCCTATTTTGAAATTTTGCTTTATTTTTTATAATTTCCTAGAGCTTTTCAAAATCCGAAGTCATAAATGATACATACAACAGCATATCTTTTATGACTTCAGCAATGCATAGGCCCATGATTTAATTTCGGTTATACTGATTCATTGCCAATTCAATGCCTTCTGTAATGATACACTGTACTGCATCTACCACTGTTAACAATACCTTCTGCACAATAAGTTCTTCTTGTGTAGAAAATCGTCCCAAGACCCACTGGGCAGTATCGTATTCCGGAAGCTCAGGCCGTCCCACACCCATACGAATCCGCGGGAAATCCCCATTTCCTAACCCTTCTGCAATTGATAGCATTCCTTTATGTCCACCAGTCCCACCCTTTGCCCGAAGTCGAATTTTTCCCAAAGGCAAGTCCAAATCATCATACAGGACAATGAATTGTTGGGGCAATATTTTGTACCACTGTAACAAAGGAATTACAGCTTGACCACTTAAATTCATATAGGTTTGGGGTTTGCTAATAATAACTTTTTTTTCTTTGATATATCCCATTCCATATAAACCATTATATTTATTCTTATCCATTACAATGTTCCATCGACTTGCCAAGGCATCTGCTGCCCGAAAGCCTAAATTATGACGAGTACAGGCATATTGTTTTCCAGGATTACCCAAACCCACCACAAGAATCAATCCTCTCACTCCCCTCCTAAAAATATATTTCATTTAGCCTTAATATAAATTTACCTTTTATTAATAGAAACGTATTGCATTTAATCCCGATTGGGTCTCTTAAAACAAACTGAAAAAATAGAGCCTTTAGCACTGGTATTGATTTTAATTACTGCATTGTGACGAGCAGCAATGCCATAGCAAACTGCCAATCCCATACCTGTTCCACCACTCTTAGTGCTAAAAAAAGGAATTCCTACTTTACTTAAAATATCTTGCCGGATGCCTGTTCCTTGATCAGAAACTGATAATATCACCTCTCCATTATCCATCCTGGTTTCAATATATACGATACCGCCAGACTCCATAGCTTCCAAGCCGTTGCGCACTAAATTTAATAACAATTGACGAATTTCTTTTTCATCCAAAAGCAATTTAGGGATATCTTCTAGCAATAATTTGATTTGTTTTTTGCTGTGATAAGCATCTGCAGCCATCAACGGATACAAAGAATAAATAATATCATTTAAATTTTGTAATTTCTGTTGACTTACTTTATCCCTGGCCAAAGAAAGAAATTCTTCTATCATGCCATTGGCCCGATCCAGCTCTTCAATCATGACAGAAAAGTACTGTTTATAGTGCTCACAGTCCCTTTTATCATTTAATACTTGCAATAATCCTCGAACCGTGGTCATAGGATTTCTAATTTCATGACTCATGCCAGCAGCCATCTTTCCCACCAAATGTAAATTTTCCAAGCGATACATTTCCTGCTCCAAACGTATCGTTTCTGTTACATCCCGAATAAGCACTAAAACTCTTTCCACTTTACCTCGGGTTACGGCAAAAGGAACAGCAATGACCTCCATTTTATGCATGTTTTTTTGCTGTCCCTTTTGAAAGGTTATAATTTCTCGATTTGCTCTGCCCATTTGTAATGTTTTACTAACAGGGCAACAGAAACAGCTGGACCGTTTGCCCCGAAAAATCTCATAACATTTTTTCCCCACCACAGGTTCTGTCACTCCCCAATAGGTAGTGGCAGCGTTACTGATTTTCTGCACTGTATACTCTTTGTCCAATATGTATATTCCATCCTGAATTCCTGCTAAAATGCCATCCAATAATTCTTTTTTTTCTTGCTTTATCTGTTCTGCCATTTTACGTTTTTCAATTTCCTTTTCCAGCTCCATGGTTTTAGCTGATAAAGCATTCAAATGACGGTTAGCAGCAATGCAAATGGAGATAAAAAGCCCTAATTGTTCTAAGATAAGGTATTCTTCTTGGGTTAAGTTTTTTTCTATGGAATCCTCATGCCCAAAATGATAGAAACAACAAGTACCAAATGCCTTTCCCTGGGTGAACAATGGCACCCAGACCAAACTGCAGATACCGCTTTGTTTTAAAAGATGCCACCAAGGTTTTAAGCGATGGTCCTGCAAAGGATTTTTGGAAACAATGATTTTTCCTGTTTTTAAAGCTTCCCCTGAAGGACTGGTAAACACTAAACCTGCTGCATTGACTCCATTCATGTAGTTTTCTGGTAAATTATAAATGG
Organism: uncultured Peptococcaceae bacterium; assembly: GCA_958417755.1. Lineage (GTDB taxonomy): Bacteria > Bacillota > Desulfotomaculia > Desulfotomaculales > Desulfocucumaceae > CATZDY01. The sequence goes on along the minus strand of CATZDY010000011.1, from coordinate 33,350 downwards.
CAAACATCGTACCTTTGCCATTTTCCAGTATCTCCATCACTGAACCAGCAGAAAAACCCAAATGAAAACAAATGATTTGCAGCAATTGAGGTACAAATTTTTTAGGAGAAGAAAACAAATCAAGTTGCGATATTTCTTGTATCAATTTATTCATTGGTCAATCCTTTATTTCTTATATTTGGGATTTACACGACAATACACCCATGGATCTCCTGTGGTCCAAAAAGTGCAACCATTACATTGCAAACATTGCTGAATCTCTTGTTCTCGATTTTCTTGTGCCTTTTTTACAAACTCCGGATCCGCCATTTGCGCTCGCCCCATTGCCACCAAATCTGCTTGTTGATTGGTTAAAGCTTCTTCCACCATTGATATTGAAAAGAACGAACCCACTGCACACACAGGTACTTTGGTATATTGCTTGATTGTCGAAACAATATTGATGTGGGGCATGTTCCCCAAATGCTTGGAAGGCACAATTCGTTCCATTGAAGCATATACCCCTGCACTTACATGCAACAAATCCATCCCTGCTTCTTCTAGTACAGGAATGATCTCCTGATAATCTTCAGGGCAAAGTCCCCCTTCCACAAATTCATGCCCACTGACTCGGACGGCCACAATCGCTCTATCACCAACTATATCTTTAGTTTCTTTGATAATATCCCGAATCAGTCTTGTACGATTCTCCATACACCCACCATAGGCATCCATTCTTTTATTCGAATAGGGTGACAAAAATTGATTTAGTAAATAGCCATGGGCCCCATGGATTTCAATCATTTTAGCTCCAGCTTCAATGGCCCGACGGGCAGCCATTATAAAGGATTCTTGGATATAAGCAATATCATCCAAGGTCATTTCTTGTATTGCATAATGAGGATCAAATTGGGACATCACTGGACAAGGAATGTTGCTAGGAGCCAACAAAGGAGAACCCGTAACTGAAGATAAAGCTTGTCTTCCGTAATGAATCAATTGAATGGCTGGCACGCTTCCGTATTCCTCTATTTTGGTAAAAAGTTTTTTCAGGCTAGGGATATACTCGTCCCGATCCAGTCGCATAACCCGATCAAAGGCAATTGTATCAGGAGAAACCACTGCACATCCTGTAGTGATAATACCACAACCACCCTTGGCTAAGGTTTCATAAAAATCAAACAATTTATCCGATATACTCCCATCTGTATGGGCATAATTCACTTGCCAGGCCGGAAAAACAATGCGATTGGGTGCATGCACAGCCCCCAATCGAAAAGATTCAAAAGCATGCATAAGTTTTTATACCTCCTTATTTCCTCGCTTTTTACAAATTAGTTTATATTTAGATAAAATAATAATTTATATTATATAACAAATCTAATATTATTGGTACATAATGTTTTTAATGGGAACTTGATGTAATATATATTATTAAAATATTTCTGTAAACGTTCTAATTAACAGTATTTTATTTTTAGATTTCTTATATTTAAACATTCTGCAAAACCCATATAAAAAAGGCGTGACCTATCACGCCTTTCTAACATATTTCCCCATTATAAACGTGCAAACAATTGATTTACCCATGAATTTTATAAAAAATTAATTTATTCAGTAAAAATCCTGCTTTTCCTCATTAGCAACTTATAAGCACATGCATAAATTTTTCTTATAAAATGTTGTTATTCACTGCTTGTTGAGCTGTCCCTGCTGTTGCAAGCGGCTCTCCGGTCACCATCATCATGACAGCATATAAAGGAATCAATACTTCTCGACTTAGATTATTTTGCACCAATAATGCCAGATAATCGTCACCAATGCCCTGTAAAATACCAGTAACTTCTGTATCATACAAATAGACAGTTACAGTTTGCCCCATCCATTGCTCTAACTTTTCTTCTAAATTATCCGCCATCATTCCTGGGGGACAATACCGCTCTTCATTCTGTTTTTTTATATCATTCTCATTGGCCATTAGAAAACCTCCTTGCTTTTATTACCAGAATATGCATGAGGTTCCCAATGGGTGTTTCTATTCTTTGGCTGAATCTTTTTCCTCTTCACTTTCTATCTTCTCTGGTTCTGCTACAATTTCTTTGGTTTCATGCAATACAGTTAACACAATCTCATTTCCTTCCCCCATCAGCTCTACCTTTGCAGGCAATTGTAAATCAGATAATTTAACAGAATCCCCGGGGTTTAACTGCGTACTATCAATACAAATAGCTTCAGGGATATCCTTGGGCAAACAAAACACTTCCAATTCTCGAATAGCCTGCTGCAATACACCGTTTTTGATTTCTCCTTGCAAAACAATAGGTACTGAAGCATGTAACTTTTCCCCCAAATGAATCCTCTGAAAATCCACATGCATCTCATTATTCTTGAGAGGGTGAAATTGACACTCTTTGACCATAACTGGATTTGCCACCTTCTCATCATCCATGATTAAATATAAAAGCCTTCCTTTTTGCTGTCCTTCTAGCAAACGTTCCAATTGTTTTTGATTCACAGCCACAGCAACACTATCCGCATGTTGGCCATAAATCACTCCGGGAATTTTACCTGTATTTTTTAATGCATTGCGACACCCTTTGCCTCGCTCTTGACGGGTAAAAACATGTAAATCATAAGTATCCATAATTCCTCCTCATTCTTGTAGCAGTCTTTTTAAGATATTATTCCCTTTTTTACTCATATATATCAGCCATTCGGCATACTGTTTAATAAATAAAATGAGGAGGTCAGGATATGCGCAAGAGCAAAGAATTTATCTCTATGCCAGTAATAAGCCTGGCCGAAGGTCAACAAATTGGAATAGTAAAGGCTTTGGTCATCAATCCCCTTTTAAAATCCATTACAGCATTGATGGTGGAACAAAAGGGATGGTTTAAAGAGCAAAAATATATTCCTTACAGCAAAGTTCGTAGTGTTGGCAATGATGTTCTTACCATAGAATATAAATCAAGCTTGGATAAAACAGTGGGCTTACCAGAAATTATGGATCTTTTAAAAAATAAAGTGGATATCATTGGAGCGCAGCTTATTACGGAAAATGGCACTTCCCTTGGGTATGTGGATGAATACGATGTTGAGCCGAAAACCGGCAATATTGTTGGACTTGAATTTAGCAGCAGTGCCTTCAATAGTTGGACCCATGGCAATGCTTTTTTAAGCATTGACTATGTGTTGACCATCGGAAAACGAATTATCATTTGTAAGAAAGAAGCAACAGAACATATCATGAAAATGGATGGAGGAATCCAAGAAACCATTAAAGAATTAAAAGAATCCACCAGTCAAATCTGGTATCAAACAATCCAAAAGACCAAAGGATTAAGCAAAACCAGGGATAAAATAAAAATAAATAAAAATACAGGGCAACAAACTCCTTCAAAGCCTATGTATCCTCAACCTGAATCTATACATTCTATGATGCCGCAAAATATGTCTTCCCTAAAAACCCCACAAAAGAATGAAACAATTTATCATTCACAGAATCCCACATCTGAAGCAATTGCTCAAGATTCCCTTTCTAATGAAGAGATTTCGTCAGAAAAATTGTAGCAACAAAGACTTTTATATATTTCTTCAGTCAAAGAACCACTGAATCCTTTATGTCAGTGGTTCTTTCGTATAAATAGTTCATTGATATGTATTTTGTTTTCTCCATTGGACCACAAAAAAGCAATGAAATATCATTCCACATTTCATTGCCTAGGCTTTTAACATACTATCAACCCTTTTTTAATAATCATCAAACAACTTACTTACACTCAAATCCTCATGAATACGAATAATTGCTTCGCCCAAAAGCGGTGCAACGGATAAAACTTTCATTTTGGAAATTAGTTTCCCTTGGGGAACAGCAATGGTATTCGTGACCAACACCTCCTTGATAGGTGCAGCTTGTAAGCGAGACATGGCTGGTCCACTAAGCACTGGATGGGTACAGCAAATATAAATATCACCTGCACCCAATTTTTTTAAAGCTTCTGCACCTTTGGTAATTGTCCCGGCAGTATCAATCATATCATCAATCATGATGATATCTTTACCTTCAATGGGTCCGCCAATGATGTTCATGATTTCCGCTACATTCGGCTCAGGCCTACGTTTGTCAATAATAGCTAAGGAGGTACACAAACGATCGGCCAAATCCCTTGACCGAGTCACACCTCCTAAATCCGGGGAAACTACCACAACATTTTCCATTTTGTTCTGAAGAAAATATTGGGCCAAAATCGGAACTGCGGGCAAATGATCCACTGGAATATCAAAAAATCCTTGGATTTGCCCAGCATGGAGATCCATTGTTAAAACCCGATCAGCCCCACTAGCTGTCAAAAGGTTAGCGACTAATTTTGCTGTAATGGGATCCCTGGCCCTGGTCTTTCGATCTTGCCTTGCATATCCATAATAAGGAAGAACTGCGGTAATTCTTCTGGCAGAAGCCCTGCGAACAGCATCAACCATAATCAACAATTCCATCAAGTGTTCATTCACAGGCTGGCTAGTGGGCTGAATGATAAAAACATCTGTTCCCCGAACGCTCTCACTTATTTTGACTTGTATTTCACCATCAGAAAAACGATGTACCTTTGCGGCACCTACAGGGACCCCTAAATAATCGGCAATTTCTTCTGCCAATTGAGGATTAGCATTTCCTGTAAAAATTTTCAACCTTTTTTTAGCTGACATGTTTGAACCTCCAGAACAATTTACACAATATGATAAACTTCATTCGTAAAACGCTATCTTTTTGCTATCTTGTTTTATTTCTTTGTACTTTGCTCATCTTTTGTACTTTGATTCATCCGGCTCTTTTTCCAATTTTCAATCATTCGCTGTTTTTCTCTCGTCAAACCCAAAGCACCAGGGGGAATATCTTTTGTAATGGTTGAACCAGCACCTGTTATGGCATCAGCTCCCACTGTAACAGGGGCCACTAAATTGGTATTGCTACCAATAAAAGCTTTATCCTCTATGATAGTAGGCCATTTATCTTTTCCATCATAATTACAAGTAATGGTTCCTGCACCAATATTGACACCTTTACCCAACACAGCATCTCCCACATAACTCAAATGCGGTACTTTGCTGCCTTCCCCAATCAGAGTTTTTTTCAATTCAACAAAATCTCCTACTTTTACATGTTGGGCCAATTGGCAACCGGGTCGAATATAGGCATAGGGCCCCACAATACAACCATCTGCCAAATAACTGTCCTCAATTAAAGAATATTTTACACTTACCTCCTTTCCCAATTGAACTTGATTTAGATGTGCCCCTGGTCCTACTATACATTTTTCCCCAATCACAGAGCCTGCGGTAATCAGTGTGTTAGGATAGATAACAGTGTCCACTCCAATGGAAACATCTTTTTCAATATAAGTTGAGCTAGGATCCACTACTGTTACCCCAGCCATCATATGGGCATCAATGATTTGTTGCCGCATCATAGCATCAGCTTTAGCCAACTGGCAACGATCATTGATCCCCATGACTTCCATCATAGAAGCTTCTTGTACTGCATGCACTATTTTACCTGATTTCGTATAATGTTCTACAATGTCAGTTAAGTAATATTCTCCCTGGGCATTGTTTGCTCCTATATCTGCCAATGCCTCAAAAAGATTGTTTTGTTTAAAACAATAAATCCCAGTATTGATTTCCTGAATCTTTAATTGTTCTGGCAAAGCATCCTTTTGTTCAACAATTTTGCTCACTATATCCTTATTATCTTCTTGTCGTATAACCCGGCCATACCCTGTAGGATCCTCTAAATTTGCTGTAAGCACTGTGGCAGCAGCATGGCAGCTTACATGCTTTTCCACCAGCTTTTGCAAGGTATTTCCAGTTATCAACGGCGTATCACCACATAAAACCATGATATCGCCTTTATACCCGTCCAATAAACAACGTGCTTGCAACAAAGCGTGTGCTGTACCCAATTGTTCCTGCTGATAGACAACCTCTGCTTTTCCTTGCACTTCCTGCGCCACTAAATCCCTACCAAATCCAGCCACTACCACCACCCGTTCAGCGCCAGCTTTGGATACTGCTTCCAAAACATGAAGCAACATAGATACACCGCATACTGTATGCAATACTTTTGGCAAATTCGATTTCATTCTTGTTCCTTTGCCTGCAGCGAGAATGACAGCAGCCAAGCCCATATGAATCCCCCTATTTTTCAATATAATCAATAAACTTTTTCATGTTTGCAGATCGTAAAGTATAATATTTTAAGAATTAAATCAAGAAATTAATTCAACAAAAAATATGCTTTTCCTTTATACTTTTCAAGGCAAAGCAAAAAGAGAGCATTATGCTCTCAGATAAAATATAAATCTACATTATAAGGCCTTTTCATAAGCTTCCAATACAGCAACGTGAATCATTTCCCGAGCAGAAGCACTAATGGGATGGGCAATATCCCTAAATTGACCAGTCAATGTTCTTCTACTGGGCATGGCAACAAATAAACCATTTGCTCCTTCTATCACTTTTACATCATGTATGACAAACATGTTATCAAGGGTCACTGAAACAATAGCCCTCATTTTTTTATCATTTAATAATCTCCGTATTCGAACATCGGTTACTACCATACCAAATCTCTCACCGCCTTTTCTTGTTCGGAGTTTATTGCCTCATTCTCCATATTCTCAATATATTCCTGCCTTTATCGCAAAAAAGCATACAATTTCTATCCTTAACTTGCATTTTTATACTCAATATTACTAAAAATACGAATTTCTATTCTATGACAAAGCATGTATACTATATTCATGCTTTGTCAATGCCTGCACAATTTCTTCTTTATGGGCTTTTCCTTCTACTTCTATCACCAATTCCACCAAGGAATCTTTTAAGGACATTCCTTTGCCAATGCGATCATGATTCACGGAAATCACATTAGCTCTAATCTGGGACAATAAAGTCAACAAACCTGCCAAACTCCCTGGTCGATCCGGCAATATTGTCTTTATTTTTAAACGACGATGGGTATATAATAAGCCCCTTCCAATGATATTAGACACTGTATTCACATCAATATTACCACCACTGATTATAACACCTATATGAAGCCCTTTTAAGCCAGGCAATTTTCGCACTGCTGCAGCCAATGCCGATGCTCCTGCCCCTTCAACCACTATTTTAGACCGTTCTAAAAGGGCCAAAATGGTCATGGCAATTTCTTCGTCTTGAACCAATATCATATCATCCACATATGCTTTGATAATCTCTGTTGTCAACTGCCCAGGTACTTTTACACAAATACCATCCGCAACGGTTTTCCCCGTAGGTTTGGGGGTAAGTGTTTCTTGTTTAAAAGATTGATACAGCCCTGGAGCCTCCCTGGACTGCACCCCAATTACTTTTATGGCAGGATTACGGCTCTTTAGGGCATAAGCAACTCCAGCCAAAAGCCCTCCGCCCCCTGCAGGAATTAGAACAGCTTCAAGACATGGCATTTGTTCCATCATTTCCCAAGCCACTGTACTTTGTCCGGCCATGATTTCTAGATCATCAAATCCATGTACAAAAGTAGCCCCACTTTTTTCTTGTATAGCCAATGCTTGTTGATAAGCTTCATCATATCCTTCTCCCCATAGGATCACCTTTGCCCCATATCCCCTGGTGGCAACAATCTTGGTTAAAGGAGCTGTCATTGGCATAACGATGGTGCACGGAATATCCGCTTTCGTGGCTGCATAAGCCACCCCTTGGGCATGATTTCCTGCGGAAGCAGCAATTACGCCATGCTTTTTTTGTTCTTCTGTCAAACTGGCAATTTTATTATAAGCGCCACGAATTTTAAATGAACCGGTTTTTTGCATATTTTCCAATTTTAAATAAATATTTGCCTCAGCCAAATGGCTAAAAAAGGAGGAATAGATAAGCGGTGTTGTATGAATCATTCCGTGCAATCGATTACTAGCTTCCTGCACCATTGCTTTGGTTAATAATTCTGTCACCTTTACACCCTCCAAATGGTTTCAAAGTTATTCCTTACTATCTTTATCACATTCCCTGGGTTTTATCACTGCAAATCCTAAATCCACCATCAAATGATGTATCAAATTTAGCCATGATTCCATTTATACTATCATCCATGGGCTCCCCATACCCCAACGGCGCTGTTGCAAATTACCAAAAGGAAAATCACGCCTTTAAAAGAATATAATACGCTTGACTTTTTCTTTTTTTACTTACTTAATTTTTAATCAACAAACATCATCAATCATCAAGGAGGTTTATTTTTATATATGTATCCTTATATCGTAAAACTGGCAGCAGGATTAACGAAAAAGATACCACAAAACTATGCTCATCAAAAAATTACGGAAATTACCATTTCTCAATGGCTGAACATTTCTAAATATAAAACAAATGATAGAAAAAACTTTATAGCCAAAAACATAAAATAAATATTACATAACAAATACTATTTTTAGATTATTAACTGGTTTTTAGCTGCTGAAAGGCTAACGCTAAATCACTGGGTTTATCCACATCAACCCCTATCTCTGCATATGGACTTATCACAACTGAGCCTTTAATCCCTAATAGCCCTGTAGCTCGTCTCTCAGCTTCTACCAAGCGAACTTGGCCGAAAATAAACTTGAGCAAAAAACCAATGCCTAAAAAATGGCTTAACTGTAAAGGATGCTTTCTAGCATTGATTAATTTTCTTCCTTTTGCCATACAACCAGGAATAATAGAAGGCTCAAATAACATCAAGTTTCCCCCAGTAAATCTTCCTTCTTTTAAATGCACATATGTACGTTTAGCTTGGGGATACTTTTTTTCCACTATTTCTTTGGATATAATTGGATAATATAACTCTGCAATTTTTTCTTTACATAGTTCCAAAAAATTTTCCACTGCTTCAGATGTAAGCATGGGGATATCAGATGTTACCATAAGCACTTTTTTAGCATCAGGAAGATATTGTAAGCCCGTTGCCACATTATCCAATACATCTCCTGCTGTCAAAACCGCCAATACTTCTTTGGGTAAAACTTCTGTTAGCTCCCTAGGACCAACCACCACAATTCTGTTTATTGTTTTTGAAAACATCAAGGCTTCCACCACATACGTTACCATGGCTTTGCCAGAGATATCAATTAATGCCTCGTATAAGGCTGGACTACATTCGTGTAATGGCCCGCTATTGGGACTGCCAGCAAGAACCAAAGCATCTACCATTCTTGTTTATCCTCCCTGAGGGCATTTAGCATACTTTGTTCTGCGTTTTCAATATGTTCCCTTGCCAAAACCTGAGCCAGCTCTGCATTGCGCTCACTAATGGCCTCAACAATTTTACGGTGCTCATCCAACGCATCCTTTGAACGGCCAGGTTGGGAGAGAGACGTGGTACGAAAACGCTGAATTTGCTCTTTTAAATGAATAATGATTTGAAATAAACGATCATTCCGAGAAGCCTTATAAATCATCTCATGAAAACTGGTATCTGTATCCACAATGCCTTCTAAATCACTTTTTAAACTAACTTCTGATATAGCCAATAGAGAACGCTCCAGCCCTTCCAACTCATCAGGGGTAATTCTTACTGCCGCTAAACCTGCAGCCAATCCTTCCAACGCTGCCCGTACTTCAAATACATCAATGATATCTTTCATCGAAATACCAGCAACATACGCCCCTTTGCGTGGGACCATCACCACAAATCCTTCTAACTCCAGCTTTCTAACAGCCTCACGAATGGGTGTACGACTTACTCCCATTTCCTCTGCTAACTGAATTTCCATCAGTCGTTCCCCTGGTTTTAGCCGGCCTTGGATGATGGCTTCCCGTAAGGATTCAAATACCATTTCACGCAAGGGTTTATAATTATCCAGCTTGATGGGAACCAACCGTGGCTCTTCCATTCTTTTCACTCCTTCTAAACTTTTATTCAGTATCTTAAAAATTTTATATCATTGCAAATTAACAAGACAAATATTCCCTGAACATTCATTTTTATCATCATGATGCGCGAATTGTGAATAGTATATAGAATATTATCTTAATCTATACAAACAGAGTACCTACCTTTATCCCTTGCATTCTTTCATGCATTAACAAGTACTTGTCACAATGACCCGACAATCCTTTACCTCTAAACATTCTGCTGCTTTCTGAGCCAATGCCATGTTAGGAAATAAGCCATATACAGTGGGACCACTGCCACTCATTAAAACTCCCTTTGCTCCCGCAGTGATGAGTCTATTTTTGAATACCATAATATCAGGATGCATTACCATAGCAGCTCCTTCTAACACATTCTTTAGACAATGACAGACGACTTCAAAATCACCCTGTTCTAAAGCTTGCACCATGGCGGATGTATTTGGTTGCTCCCCCGGAGATAAGCAATCATATTGCGCATAGGCTTTGGCTGTGGATATACCATAAGGTGGCTTTAGTAATAAAACACCTAAATCATTTTTTTTATGCAAGGCCAACAATGTTTGTCCTTTTCCCCGAGCCAGCGCAGTACCTCCCAAGAGACAAAAAGGAACATCCGCTCCCAATTGCTCTCCCAGCTCCATTAGCTTTTCATGGGTAAGCCCCAGCTCCCAGAGTATATTTAACCCCCGTAATACCCCAGCAGCATCGGCGGAACCCCCTGCCAATCCTGCAGATATCGGAATATTCTTTTCAATATATATTTTTGCTCCTTTGGAACAATTGGTATATTTTTGTAATAGCAATGCTGCCTGATAGGCCAAATTTTTTTCATTATGGGGAATCGCCTTGGTATTCGTTTTTACTTCAATTCCTTTTTCCTGAGGAATTATCTGCAAAACATCATGCAACGCTAGCGTTTGCATAATCATCTCTACTTCATGATATCCATCCGTTCGAAGACCTTGAATTCCCAATGTTAAATTAATTTTTGCATGGGCTTTTATAAACATAAGTAATCCTTTTCTTTTTTCATTTTATTTTTATCCACATGAAACAATAAAAAATGGATACACTAAAAAATGATAACATATCGCAAAAAAGGAGGTAAATTCTTATGGCATCCAATGTAAGCAAATGCGGTGTTGAAGAATGTAAATTCAACAAAAATTTCCAATGCCATGCTGATTCCATTGCAGTCATGTCCTGTAGCACCAACAAAGTTGAAAACTCCACCCATACCATGTGTGATACCTTTGCTCCTCAAGAATAAAACCCAGAAGCCATTGCCTTTTTGCAATGGCTTTCTTTTTATTCCCTTTCCTCTCATTGAGTCATACATTAGTTATTATAACCTGTATGTAACCTCAAAACCAAATCAATTTCTTAAATTAATGATTTAATCAATCAATAAGGAGATGATTCCATGCATACAATGATATTCAACCGTCACCATGATCCCTGTATTCGCATACACACAAAAAGAAGACGCCTCTACTTTTTTCAGGGGAACAATGTTCCCCAAATCTATAGGGTTGCCCTAGGCAAGCCCTCCAGTCCAACGCCCCATGGACATTATGAAGTAGTGAATAAAATCATGTACCCTGGTGGTATGTTGGGCAGTCGTTGGCTAGGTTTAAATATTCCCAATGGCAATTATGGCATCCATGGTACCAACAACCCTGCATCCATTGACACCTATGCTTCTGCTGGTTGTATTAGAATGAATAATCAAGATATTGAAAACATATTTCCATCTATAACCATTGGAACTCCTGTCAGTATTCATGATGGCGAGCAAGATTTACCTGATGAGGAAAAAGATACTATAAAAAAACAACCTGCAGGAAATATCTACATTATCCAAGCAGGGGATACGCTTTGGAAAATCTCTCAGCAATTTCATGTTCCTTTGGATACATTAATTCAAGCCAATGATCTTGTTAATCCCAATATGTTGATGCAGGGACAATATATCATTATTCCCCAAGTCAAATAAATCCTTTTTTGCCATTGTTCCCTTATTAATCTGAAATAAAAATTTAAGAACTTCCATAAGATTCATCATGTTGCAAGTTATTCATTATTCTTTCAATAAAAACCAGGCGCCTCCTGCCATCAATACAGTACCGACTATCCGCAACCAATTAAAAGGCAATTTATGCATACCAAAAATCCCAAAATGATCGATAATAACAGCAGTCAATACTTGTCCTAAAATAATGGCTGTGGTGGCTGGCGCCACCCCTATCTTTGGCATACTATGAATGACTCCATAGGTTATGATAACCCCTAAAACACCACCTAAATAAAGATACCAAGGAACTTGGCCAAAGGCTGACCATTGAACTTTTTCCAGACGAAACCCAAATAAAAGAATCCCAACCAATAAAAATCCTATTGCATTAACTACCAATGTTGTTGGCAATAAGCCTATTGTTTTACCCATGGATGAATTCATTGTGCCTTGCACAGCCATGGTAATCCCAGCAAATGCAGCAATAGAAAAAGCCATAACCTTTATGCCCATAACCATAAAACCCCTTTATATAAAATAGCATGCCCTTTTTCCCTTTCCTATTTATAGGGCATGCTATAGGTTTTGCCAATTGGCCATGAAATATACCCCTACCACATGGTCAAACCAGGCGTTTATCCCAAACCAACACAGGCTTTCTGGGTTTCGCATAGGCTGTGTTTAAATCTTCTTTCGGGTCTTTTGTATACCAAGGCTCTTCCTTTTTTCTGGGGGCAGTAAACTCATTATCCTCATTGCCGGAATAAAGGAACTCTTCTCTTTTTTCAGCTGTTTGGTCATATTGATTAAAATAATTTGCTTGCCAATCTTCTGATTTTTTTACCTCAGGCTCTTCTTTTTTTTTCATAAAATGATTCTGCTTTTCATTTTCCCTGGACTCTTTGGCCCGGGGCTGCTTCATCATATTGGCGAGCATATTGATAAGCATGGTCTGATCCATACTTTGACCACCAGAGGAATTCCCCAATAAACTCATCAGCATGGCTGGATTAAACCCTTGATTGGCTCCAGTATTCTGATTTTGGCCATTACCAAACATTTTCTGCGCAAACAAAGAAGTCAATAAAGAAGATATATTGGCATCCATTCCTCCTTGGCGATTATTTTTTTGTGTATTCTGTGGTTTTTCGGTCCATTTACTCATTACTGTTACAATACCAAATAAATTTAACAATCCTAACAAAATAACAATATCTTCTGTTTCAGTTATTTTTTTTGCTTGATGATCTAAAATTTTTTCTAATGTATTTTCCAAGCCCCAATCACTTTCTTTGGGCATGTTTTACCTCCTCCCATCCACCTATTAAAGGCATAGTCACATTACTCAACCTAAAACCATAAAATAACATCACAGGCGATCCAAAAAAAAGGAGGTCATCGCATTGCGAAGGGAAAAAAATTCGTTGTTTATCCCCTTATTTATGGCATTATCCAACAATCAAAACAGTGCAGAGCAACAATTGGCCGAACTGGCTCATTTTATGCAAACCACCCAAATGGCTGTTAAAACCTTACGGGAAGGGATGGAAACATTTCAAGTAGGCTTTCATAAATTAAATCAACGTCCCGCTCCAATCAAAAATAATCCTTCTCCAATCCCAAAACCAGAACCTACTCAATGTATTCCCCCAGAAGCTACAGCTGAACCTGATGATGATGTTCCTGTTTATGAAAATGAGGAACCTAAAAAAGAGGACACTATGCTAGAAATTGATCCACCTGAAACATTTTTTAAATAGAAACTTATGTTTCTGCTGGTGTTTCATTGCTTTCCCCGGGCTCATCTGCCCGGGGTTGGGGTTTAATGAATTGGTTGATTACACCCATTAAGGCAGCAGGATCTAAGGAAGAGCGTCCGGTATTTTTTTCATGATTCATTGCATTCTCCAAGGTTAAATTATTTTCTTCGTTTTGCATATCTCCCTGCGGACCCACCCGCAAATTTATGATATCAATTAATCCCATCAGATTTATCAAACTAATGAGTACCAAAAGACTCCCCGTATCCATGGCTTTTACTGCATCTCCTTGTAACAATTGAAATAATGTTTTTTCTAAACCTATATCACTGATTTTTACATCTTCCATGATATCCCCCCTTTATTAAAAACATTATGCGCAGACAGAAAAATTTATCCTTATGGATAAAAAATATTTGTTAGAGAAACAATGTTTGTTGCTGTTCTGCTTTTACCTTTAAACCAACTAAGATTAGTTAGGCTATTAAGCTAACTATTTGGAAAGAAAAAAGCTGTTCCACGTGAAACAGCTTTTTTCTCGTTCGTTCTTTTATTTAATACAAACCAAAGAAGCATCATCTATGACCATAAAACAATTATTATCCCCAGACTCTGGTCTAAAGGCTATAAATACTTGGGCATACGATACATCTTCTGGCGGGGGACCTGCATCAAAACAATATTGGTTCCAGGCCTCACCGATGGAAGAAGAACTCCATTGGTTTTGTAAATTGGCCAATACATCGCCTTCCTCATCATAATACACCACACTGGCAGTTAAGGTAAAATTACAATTCGCTGCCCCATTGGGAGGCGCAGCGCGTCTGCCCCAGAAGCACAAACGATAGGCATGACGTTGGCCATGATGATCATGATGATGATCATGGTGATGATCATGATAATCACCATGATGATGCCTTATTTTCCTAACAATCTGAAAAACTGCTGCTTGCTCTGTGGCATTGGCACCCAATTGAACCGCATAACTACCACCGTGAGGCGCGTCAGACACCCTTGCCACATTGACAGCGCCCCAAGCCACAGGGATATCCCCAATCCATTGCTCAAAACCAGGATCCCGCAATAGATTTCTCTTGGTACAACCTTCCATGGGAGGACAAACCTGAATAAACAGCTGGCGTTCTTCCACTACTTTTAATTTTACAATGATAACACCTATCTGTTGCAACCTACAAGCCCGGATTAAATCCCAGGTAACATCCACCTTTGCCCTATGAAATTGAATCGCAACATCATCCACGTCCAACACTGGTTCCGGCTCATCCAACTCTATCATTTTCGTAAAGGGAATATCTTCTCCAAAATGCTTTACTTCATCGTTTTGATTTACATAGTATACTTGTTTGTGCAAAATACCTCGAACAATGACCTTTTTAACAAAGGCGCGACCAGCTTTTTCACAACAATGATGGGGCCACTTTTTGCGAAAACTCATGGACCAATGGGACTCATCTTCATGAACAAATACAGGATCTGCTTCCAAGCCCATCACCATGACATCAATGTGATCCACTTTTTTAGCCAATTCAGGAACCATGGCCACACTATCCACAACCACTTGAGCCTCTGTTTCTGCCAATACAATGGGTAATTTTACTTTCATACATCGCAAATAATCTGGAACTGGCAGATCGTATTCAATCGGCATACAAAATACCTCCTTCTTTTTCGTTATCCTTTGGGAACACAAGGAACTTGAATTGTAATTCCTGCAGAAATATTGGCTGGATCAGCCAATTGGGGATTGGCTGCTATCATTTGATCAACAGGAACACCATACTTTAAACCTATGGAATAAAGGGTATCTCCTTCCTGTACCACATAAGAAAAATTTTCTCCTGGGGGACAAGGAGGACCAGTGGGCACTTCCTCAGGAGGTGCTGCACCAATGGATGTTACTACTTCACGTTGCATACACTCCGTCACCCGGCCATTTATTTTTAATACCATTTCAACAGTGATGGAACAATTTTCATGGGTAGCTGTAATAAATTCTGTATCCACTGTTACCTCAACATCCAAATCTTCCCGGGCGCCTATAATTTCCACAAAGGAATTAAAAAGAATGCGCCGGTTGGTGGCGTGTACGGGCTGATCAGACAGAGCTGCAACATAAACAATTTGTACATCCACATAACCTTTTACAATTACTTTATCCCGTATAACCTTTTTCTCAGTAATTTTGATATCATCCACAGTGGTATCCAGAATCTTTTCTACATTTGGTTTGGGCTCAGGGGTATAAAAAGTATCCTTTAATACCACTTGGCTGGAGCTCTCTCCCACCAAAGAATCCATTTTCAGCAGTGTAAACTCTGGTTCAATATTACAACCGCTGATATCTGTAAGTACATCAACTTCCCGTAATTCAACAACATTGGCAGTCAATTTTACCACCAAGTTTGCCTGCAATAAATCCGGATTGTTACCACCTGCCATATCCACATCAACATTTTCTAACATAATGTTATAACGAACATTCATTCCTTGTTCAGCTCCAGGCACTTCTACAAAATCACTAAATTTAAATGTATGATGCATTTGATGGACCGGCTGTTCTGGCAATAGCCCTACATAAAGAACTTGCACAGTTACTTCTCCATCAAAAATTACTTTGTTTTTAAGTACTTTGGTTACCGTGATGTCCACTTTGGCATCTGTATCCAAAATTTTTTCCACTGGGGGTTTCTGTTGAGGGACCTCAAATACATCAGAAATAATGACTTGCCTGGAATTACTTCCCACAACATGATCCACTTCTATGGTTTCAGTTTCACAGGTACAACCAGAGGGACATTGGGTGATGACATCCATTTCTTGTATTTCCGTTACCTTTGCTGTCAATGCCACCACTGCTGCCACATCAAATTTTCCAGCGCAGCCCGATGAACGAACAATGTTTAAATCTTCTACTGCTACATTAATCCGTACTTCCATTCCTGGTAAAGCACCAGGTAAATCCACAAAAGTCGTAAACTTTACTTGATCATGAAAATGATGCACCGATTGATCTGGTTTAAAGGCCACATACACAACTTGTATGTGAATGACTCCTTCTACCACAACTTTATTTGGCAAAAGGCGTACATCTTTTACGCTAATTGTTTTATCAACTGAAAGAATTTTTTCCACATCTGGTTTAGGATCAGGTACCACAATTTTACCGCGTACCACAGTCTGGGATGTATTTTCGCTAATAACCATATCAACACGCAATCTTTCTATATCCGGGGCTACTATGGTTGTGTCCATTCTCTCTTCCTCCCTTCAAAACGTTCTACAAGTAATATATGAGGATATTCGCTAAATGTGTCCAATGGTGTAAATTTCATCTGATAATAATTAATAATTTTAATGTATCTCCAACCACACAATGCTTTGACAAAACAATATATGAAATACAAGTGCAAAACATACTTGTTTTTGACATACAAAATCAGGTAATAATAACCAAGGCCATTGTCCCCATGGCTCAAATACTTTTGGTGAACAAACAACATCCTTTCCTTGACTCTCCATTGGTGAATCGATATACTTTCTTCAGATAGAAAAAAACTTATATACTTATGTATCCTTTTTACATAATAGCAAAAAGATATATTTGATAAATGGGGGTATTTAGATGCTTTTTCAAGATATTTCTATCTTGGATGAAAATTTTCAGATACAAGAACATATGTATGTCACAGTACAAAAAGATATCATTTCTTATATTGGGACCAAAGCCCCACAGGATACGGAGAATGAGGAAATTTATCAGGGCCAAGGTAAATTGCTCATGCCTGGATTTATCAATGCCCATAGCCATGCTCCTATGACATTACTACGGGGGTATGGGGAAAATATGTGCTTGGCTGATTGGCTTAACAAACGTATCTTTCCTTTTGAGGATAAATTGCAAGGAAAAGATGTATATTATGCTACTTTGCTAAGCATTGCAGAAATGATTCGCTTTGGCATAACCTCTACCAGTGACATGTATTATTTTTGTGAGGATATGGTAAAAGCCATTGACCAGGGAGGCATAAAATGCAACCTTTCCCGGGGCACATCTTGCTTTGATAACAGCAGCTTTTATGATTTACCAGCCTACAAAGAAGCCAAAGCTTTATATCAAACATATCATGGAACCAGCAATGGCAGAATTCTTATTGATATGTCTTTGCATGCTGAATATACTTCTTCAGAACGGGTTGCCCGGGAAATCAGTGAATTCACTAAAGAAATGGGAGCTGCCATGCATGTTCATTTATCCGAAACAAAGGATGAACATGAACAATGCAAAGAGCGTCACAATGGTATGACACCAGCCCAATATTTTTATCATGTGGGATTGCTGGATAACCGAACCAATGCAGCCCACTGCGTTTATCTTGAAGGAGAAGATTTTGATATTTTCAAGGAAAAGGGCGTCACAGTCGCTACTTGTCCTAAAAGCAATTTGAAATTGGCCAGTGGAGTTTGTAATATTAAAAAGCTTTATGAATATGACATCAACGTGGCTTTGGGTACTGATAGTGTGGCTAGCAACAATAATTTGAATATGCTAGAGGAAATCAAAACCTTTGCTTTGATTCATAAAGCTTGGCAACATGATCCTACAGTGATTACACCCGAACAAGCTTTACAAGCTGCTACGATAGCTGGGGCTAAAGCCCAGGGGCGGGAACATTGCGGTTTAATAAAAGAAAATTATAAAGCTGATGTAATTGTATTGGATATCTCTGCCCCCTACATGCAGCCAATCCATCATCTCATGCATAACTTGATTTATTCTTCCTGTGGAACCGATGTAAAACTTACCATGGTGGATGGTAAAATCCTATATCAAGACGGGGTATATAAGACCATTGACTTAGAAAAAGTAATCTATGAAGCCAATTGCTCTAAAGAACGCATTTTACATGAGTTACAATAAACCAATATTTTTCATAAACAAAAGGCAGGATTTACATCCCGCCTTTTGTTTATGAACTTTTCAATACAACAACGATAGATACCTTTTCCCATTATCATTTTCTTGTTCTTGCAGTGTATCCATGGAAAAATGCTATCGATTCTCCCTCCAGCTTCCCTAAAAACTACTATATAAATTAGGCATGACAGTGCTAGGATTTTGATATAAAATGATAAAATAATACAAAGATTTTCACTGTTTTAAGCCTGGCAAAAAAGGATGGTGATCATACAAAATTTTTTATTCTATCACACAAAGAAAGGACTTTATAATGATGTTAAAAAAATTATTGATTGTATGCGCACTCTTACTATTCTCAGCCTCTCCCGCTTTTGCAGCGAAAACAATACAAGTAACAGTGGATGGAAAAAACATTGTTTTTGATCAACAACCGGTTTTACAAAATGACCGAACTTTGGTTCCCTTGCGAGCTATTTTTGAAGCCTTGAATGCCCATGTTAAGTGGATAGAAGACAGCCAAACTGCAGTAGCTGAAAAACGTTCCAACTATATATCCATTCAAATAGGCAACAAAGAAATGTATAAAAATGGCTTGCCAATTCCCCTTGAAGTCCCAGCTCAACTTATCAATGGACGCACCATGGTTCCCCTTCGGGCAGTTGCAGAGGCTTTGGAAGCCACTGTGGAATGGAACAATGCCACCAACACCATAACCATTCAAAGCAAGCAAGAACCACATATGATAAAGGACCAGTATTTAGAGTGGAATTTGACTCATCCTGACAGCAATATACTCTTAGCAACAGCAACTTGTGCTTATCCAGCAATCTCTAATCCTAATAATTCGGAAGGCATCCGCAAAATCAATGAAACCTATGCAAAGGCAGCCCAATCTTATATCAATCAATTAAAAACCTCTGTGGCGGAAATTGTTGGTGAAGATTATGCTATGCGCCAAGAGTCAGAATACCCATTTCATCCTTATGAATATACCCAAACCTTTGATATCACATATGACAATCATAATATGATGTCCATTGTTGTACTTACTTCAGAATATACCGGCGGCGCCCATGCCAATGGCAGCAAAGTTTCCACAACGTATGACTTAACAACAGGCCAGGCTCTCGGGCTGGCTGATATTTTAGAAGGAACGCAAAAAGAATTAAATACCATCATTATGAATGGATTTACCCAATTGATAAAGGAGAATCCAGAAATGTATTTTGAAGATGCACCCAGCACTTTGGTAGAAGATATGAATACAGTAAACTTTTATTTAACCAAAGATGGGATTGTATTTTATTTCCAACCTTATGCCATTGCACCCTATGTAACAGGCTATCCAAGCTATACATTGCCTTATACAGGAAATGAAGAATTGTTTAAAACATTATAGCAAACAAAGAGACATAGCCAGATTTGGGCTATGTCTCTTTGTAATCTCTTAAGGTTCACCTTTTCAATCCTATCTAAAAAACATATTGCTATCCAATGTATAATTGAACAAAAATCTTGCCATAGGGTCCACCGTCCACAATACCAATTCCCACTTCTGAATAATTGACATTTAAAATATTGGCTCGATGGCCAGAAGAGTTCATCAGATTGCTATGAGCCAAACTCACACTGGAAGCCCCAGCCAGGTTTTCCCCTGCTGTTCCATAGGCAATGCCAAATTGCTGTAACATTTGAAAAGGGCTTCCATAGGTAGGTGAAGTGTGACTAAAATAATGATGATCTATCATATCCTGGGCTTTTATGCGAGCAACTTTGGTTACCTCCACATTGGCTTTTAATGAAGATAAGCCCACTTTTTTCCTTTCTTCATTGACCCGTTTTAACATATCTTGTTCATCTGCTGTCAAACTGCTTGGACTGTTTTCCTCTGCATCATTATCTGGCTTTGTTTGTGTTCCCTGTTCCTCTGGCGACTCTGGTTTTATCGGCTTATCCTGGGAACCATTGGATGGCTGGGAATCAACATCATTGGTAAATACCTCCACAATATAAAGGTATGTTCCTTGGGAAGCAATCCCAACCCCCACCCTGCTAAATTTTGCATTGATAATATTATCCCTGTTTGCCTTTGATTTCATTAACGCTTTATGAGCACTGGTTACTGATTTAGAAAGCACTAAACTTTCCCCTGCATGGGTACACTTTATCCCTGCTTCTTGTAACATTTTTGCCATATTTCCGTACTTAGGAGAAGTATGACCATAGTATTGATTTTCTACCATGTCCAAAGCTTTTTGTCTGGCTAATTTCATTAGTTGAGAATCTTCTGTTACTTTATCTACACCAGCCTCCATCCTAGCTTGGTTGATCAACTGAATGCATTCTTGCTCTTCAGCAGACCATTCTTGGGAAGTTTCCGTTGGAGAGCAGGGAAAAGAAACAAAGGTTCGGGATGAAGCATACGCATTGGCCACCAGGGAAAACATCAGCAACATCGCCAAAACAACAACAAACACAATTCTATTTTTATGCACCATTTTATTCCTTTCCTTTGCATGTACTTTTTTTAGTCTATATATGATTCCAGCAAAAATAAAGGACCCAGGTCACCTCCCCCAATCATTTTTCCTGAAATCACAGATACACTGGGGACATGCATTTATCATATCCTAACAGATGGAAATAAAAAGGAGCAAATACATAATTTTATCCTTACCTACATTTTCTGCAAATTTTTATTCATATCAAAAGATATAATAAGAAAAACAGCAAAAAGCCCCTTCATGGGACTTTTTGTAATATAATTCCTAATAATAGGAACAAGTGGGATATAAAACAATTCCTAAACCTTCAGTAAATGCCAAACATTCCAAAGAGTTATCCATAATAAAAAAACTTGTTAAAATACAAATTTGATGTTGCAAAACCTTTTGAAAGCGTCTATACATCATTTCATTCATACCATTCATTTTTAATTCTTCAGCAATCACCAAAGCATAGCACCCATCTTTTTGCTGTATACATTCAAGCTGATAAGAATCTTTTGATTTTTGCTTTATTCTATCAATTATTTTCATATAGCCTTGGATGACTTGCTGTGCTTTATCTTTGCTTGCTTCACAAGGACCAATGGCCCAAATATGTTCTCCCAATAAAACCATGACAATATCATCTAAGGCCAATCCTTTATTTATATTGACTACCTCCTCAAAAACAAGTAGCCTTATTTACAATTTTTTAAAATTCAACTTTTAATGCTGATAATACATGATCAATTCTATTAAAAACAGTACATTGTTCCGAACCAGCAAATAAAAGACCTACAGCTCGCCTATTTTGATCCAATACCAAAGACCCACTGTCACCACCTTTGGCAGGCATTTTGCAAACAATTTGATCGGAAAATACACCATAATCCGTATCGCTTAATTGCACTTGCAAAGAAGCGCCCATGGCAAGCACTTCGCCAGAGGTTAAACCACTGCTGCGTCCACTTTTTTGCACAATATCATCTATTCCCACAGCACCAACACCTGTTATATTACCAATTTCAAAAATATCTTCTGCTAATAATTCAGTTTGAATGGGACGGGCCACCGCTGCATCAATTTTGTTATCCACATGAAACCGTTTGACAAACTTCATTTTATAATTGGGACGAACCAATTGAATCACTGCATTTCCTAAACCAGCAACTCCCATGGCTACAGGACATTGAGACTCCCCTATGGAACGCTGCAAAGGAATAAATCTGTGTAAAAATGCGATACAATCCTGTTCACACCCACCGTCAAACACACCAGGCTGATAGATAGGATCCCCCACCATGGCACGACCATCTTTGCCATCCGTGGCATTGGCTAATATATGATTGTTACTAAGGATTAATTTTTCACCTGTTTCTATATCTCTTACCACTGCTCCAAATGTTCCTGCAGTAATCTTATAATGCCCAATGCTCATGCCAGGTTTCGCTGGACGTAGTTTATCTGTGCGCAAATCCAGCAGACGAATAGGACCTGTTTCAATCACATCTGTAACAGTTCCTGCCACAGTCTTGGGTATCAATTGATCCCCATGCAATTGCTCAGCATCTTCCTTCTTTTCCACAAGTACAATTAATGCCGGGCGTTTGGTACGTTCCATTCCAATATGCTTATACCCTACCCCCACACCAATTACATTCTTTTTTTTCATAAATACATTGCGGGTTTTATGCAAGATTTTACGTACTTGTTCCATATAAAAACCCCTCCTAGATGTCTTTCAGGCCCATCATATGCCTTGCACCTGTAAAGGGTTCCATTCATTAAGAATAAGGAGATTTAGGTAACCCCAACCGATACTTTCCTCTAGTCTCCAGCCCACCAATGCCATCAAAACCAGTTACAGTACCAGAAATAACATCTTTTAATACAATTTGCTCGTAGATGGATGTATAGGCTATTTTCTCCATTACAAAGACAGGATCATAAGCGTGGATTAATACTCGCTTGGGCGAGCTGGCGAAATTAGCCCCTGCATCCAATAAAGCCTCATAATGGGATTGACAAGCACCGGCAAAAATAATTAAATCATCCAAGCTTTTTTCATAGGTACGAGCTACTTTTATGGCTTCTGTAAAGTACTTAGAATTATGATAACTCCGGATACTTCTATAATCCTCAGCCCCCTTTACCAGCCCATCATGTCCTGTTAAGACCAGCATATCGGGTTTATGCTTTACCAATAAATCCATCAAATTTTCTGCCTGGTTCTCCTCATTGATATGATAACCATGACAAGGAATACCCAGTTGCTTATATGTCGTAAGACATAAATCTAGGTATTCTTTATCACCATCTATATGCAGCAAAGAACCAGGCCGATCGAATCCTTCTATTGTTTCATCATCCCCTCTTACCCTTTGCAAACGGCTCTCCCTTTCTATATCCCTACGCATAAAAATCTGTCTTTGACATTCCAAATTTTTTTTCGCCATGTCATGCCAGTATGCGTTTACCCGATTACGATCCACTTTTTCCAAATCATCCAAAGGGGCCGTTGCTTTTAAACGAAAACCCAATCCTTTTAACTTGGCAAAAGAAATGCCTTGTTGCACAAAAAAGCTGGTTATTTTAAAATATATATCATTGCCATAAGAAATTCGGCTCACTATATCACTCAAAGAAAAATTCACCATATAGGTGCCCCCTTACTCATCAAGCATTTTACATTATATGGAATATATCATTAAAGTGTTCCTTTCCTAAATTGGAATAGTAAATAATACCATCTATTATATGAATCACATGTTTTTCGGTTCCTCTTTTAAAGCATAAAAAAATAGGCAGTTTCCTTTTTCACAAACTGCCCATTTTTTATATCATCAAAATCATTGTTCCATATAAATCAATTATTTCTCTCCAAATACAAGTTCTTCATTGCCCACTTCTAACCAACTAGCGTACGCTTCTGGAGCATGAATATAGGTAAGCTTTGGAGCATTGGAAGACAAATATTGAATTAATGAGGAATAATCACTTCCCTTCATATTGGTCCAAAGTAAATTGATAGCTTTAGAACGAGCTGTAGTATCACCTGCCAAAAAATCACCTACATACTGAAATAATTCAAATGTAGAAATAGGGATTATTCTATCGTTAAATTTTATAGTATGTACAGTTTCATAATAACCTTTTGCTGAAGAAGCACATGCAGCGACCTCTTGGGCAAATGACCTTTGCTCCTTACTTTCTTGAGGAAATGTAATATATTCACCCCCACCTGTCAATATGGTAAATTTCTCTTTCATTATCTTCAATAAATCCCCATATTGAGCATGATTGTCTTTACAGGGCAACATCATAGTAATTCCATATTTGTCATAGCCCCACTGTTCCAATGGAACAGTGGTAATAAAATCATCTGGATTTATAATATTAAAAATATTTGCATCCTTTGCCAAAGATTCTTCTGCATTCTTTCCCACATTAGGAGTAGCAAAGGTATAGGCATAGGTTTGTACTTCATTACCAACAGAAGTATTCAACATATGAGCCACGATATTTGCCACAGCACCACCCCTACTATGGCCTGTCACCAATATTTTAACCCCAGTGGCATCCACACCACTACTTTGAATACGCTTGAGCCTATTTTGCAGCTTTTGGAGCACCTCATCCGCCGCAGCCTTGAAGCCGCTGTGATATTTTGCTTCATAATTCCCATCTTGGGCTAGATTAAAATTATCATACCACTCAGCACCATGGGTTCCCCGTATAACCACAGCCACTATCACAGCTTGTTTATTCTGCTGCAAAATATTTTTTTGGGCCAAAGCAAATCCTACATGAGCCCCCTTTTGTTCCCCTGTTTCATCATAATGAAAGCTCTCATAATCCTGAAAACCTAGTGCATGGCATAAGGCATTTTTTAAAAGAATATCTTTTGTTCCTTGACTATCTAATTGATTATAAGCACTGGCACTTAATGCTAAAGATAGTTTTGCTAACTCATGATTATATACTTTGTTATCTTGCTGAAACCAACCATCATTCCAAAGAACAGGAATATTTCCCTTACCATCAGCAGTAAATTGAATTTTCGTTTCTTTTTGTCCATCACCAGCTGATGTGGCAAAGGCCATGTTCATTGGATACAATACGATACAAAGACTAAAGAGCAAAGTAAACAACAAATACCATATCTTCTGTCGAGATATTCTCATATGTCACGCTCCTTATTTTAAGATACAAATATTATTACATTTTTGTCATGCAAAATCAATTGACTTTGCACTGATATAATTATTTTGTATATTTATCTGCTACACTGGAAGCCCCAAAGGCGTCTGGTTTTATTCTGGCTTGAAACCCGCTTCCAGTCACCATTCCCACCACCTCTTTGATTAAATTTCTGGTATCACCTTGCCTTCCTACATCAATATGGATTTCCACTTCCAAATGCTCTAAACCGGTTTCTGCTAAATACTTGCTAATTATAGCGCCCACTTCTAAACTAAGAGAAGTCTCATAAAAAATTTTTTGTCGCAAACTCTCTATCTTACGTTGCCTTTTTTTCCGGTAATAATATTTCGCACCTTTTCCCTGGCGGTGAATTACCACAGCAGTGATAAAACAAGTGTCTGATTTTACCTGGGAATCAGATCCAACAATTAGCTTATAGGAAGAATCAGGGGCTCCTTCAATGAATTGAATAATGTCCTCCATCATTTGCTCAAATGAAATTTTTCCCTTTGATGGACTGATATAGTACAAAACACTTGCACCTCCAGTTTATCAGCTATTTTTCTTTAAGATAAATTAAAAGTTATGCTCCTATACGATATTGTTCCCTTTCCTTATAGATTATCATTTTTTAGGTTGTATATACTTTTCAATTTCCCTGGCAATATGCGCAAAAGCTTCTAAATCCAAAGTTTCTCCCCGACATCCGGGATCTATCCCTGCTTTTTCCAGGGCCTCTACTACATTATTTTTTGGTACCCAGGAAAATGCATTGTGCAAAGCATTGAGCAATGTTTTTCTTCTTTGACCAAAGGCACTACGAACCACCTGAAAATATAGCTTTTCATTGGAAACTTGTACAATTGGATTTGTTCTTTTTGTCAGGCGAATCACTGCAGAATCTACCTCTGGCTGAGGAAAAAATACCGTATGAGGCACAGAAAAAAGATATTCCACATGGGCATAGTAACGAACTGCCACTGTAAGAGATCCATACGCCTTTGTACCAGGACTTGCACTCAACCGTTCAGCAACCTCTTGTTGCACCATAATCACTGTGGTTTGCCAATGAAACTCTTGATTCATTAAATGGATCAATAATGGCGTGGTAATATAATAGGGCAAATTGGCAACAATTTTATAGCTTTCATGTTCTTTTTTCTGTTTGTTATGACCAAACATCAGGGTATCAAAATCCTCTTGCAAAGCATCTCCTTGGATAATTTCAATATTTTTAAATTCTTGTAATGTTTCTTGTAAAATAGGTAATAAATGGTTATCCTTTTCCACAGCAACCACTTTATGAGCAATGGCAGCAAGCTCTTGGGTTAAAACCCCTAAGCCAGGGCCAATTTCCAATACAAAATCCTCTTCATGTAAAGAGGCAGCTTGAAGAATTTTATCCACAATATTGCTATCTATTAAAAAATTTTGGCCTAAACTTTTGCGACAATGAAACCCATATTGAGCCATTGTCTTTTTTACCTGAGACGGTGTTGCCAGTTTAACCATGCTACCTCCATCACATAACGTTTCATTTGATTTTTAATCTGTGTTCATTGTATACCATTTTACTGATTTCCTCTATACCTTTCCCCATACCTTCAGCAGTCTAACCTCTTTTGCACAAAAAAATAGGAGGTTGCCCTCCTATTCCAAGATATACATATCAACCGTTTTCACGCCCCATCGTCTGGCTTCTGATGCTGTTTCCATAAATAAATCGATGCGATTTCCTTTGATTGCTCCACCTCGATCAGCTGCTTCAGCCACTCCATAGCCTTCAACATATAATTTTGTACCAAAGGGTATCACATTGGTATCTACTGCCACAATCCCTCGATAAGGTGCTTTACCTGTTGCAGTATTATTTCCTGTATGAGTATAAGCAGTGGCCACTACTTTTATAACTTTAGAAAACCTTAGGTTTGTTCCACCCCGAGAAACTGTTTGGGCACTACCAGCCTGCACAATCTCATCCACTGCTGCTGTCATGGTATTTCTTTCAATTAAATTTTGCTCCACCAATTGGCCATCTTCATAAATATATTGCCAGCGTTGGGCTTCCATCCCTTGCACCCCTTTTTGTACGACTTGGACAAGTCCTGTGGGGATGCTCGCATTGGTTTCCCTTCGTACCTGATAAGGAATAGCTACTTCCATGGTCTCCTCTTTGATTTGAACCCGAGTTACCTTGATTTCTAAGTCATTGGTTAATTTTTGGGTGATTGCAGGCTCCACTTTATCATGTTCACCCAACACAACGTCCTTTTCCTCCAATAAATCCTTTACTGTCTTAGCCACTGTAATAAACTGAGATGTTTTTCCATCCACAATCAAAGAGACTGGATGAGCTCTTAGCACTTCTACTTGATCTCCATCTTTTAATTGTTCGGAAGAAGCTGGATGCACTTTGTCTTGCGAACTAAGTTTTATTTCATTCTCTTGTAATAAATCTCCCACCGTTGTAGCTCTTGTTTTTAGTTGCATTTGTTTTCCATCTACAGCAAGGGTAATTGTTTTCTTTTCCCAAGTAAAACCTGCTACTATGATACCGGATAACAATAGTATTGCCACCAATCCTGCAATCATAAGAGGAGATTTAGACCAGGTGTATTTCATTTCCCCCCTGGATTCCTGTTTGCAAAGGATCGCTGTTTTATCTGTTTCTTGCATGATTAACCTCCTTTTGTATTTCACCATCTCCAGAAAATTCACTCTTTAATACGCCTAACCAAGGGTTCCCCATAGAATATTATTATAGATCTTCTATCCCTTTCCTCAATTTCCTGCCTGATCACCTGAATTGTTATAAACAATCATTCAATAAAAGTTGCTGGCAACTAAATATATTCATTAAGTTGTCAGTAAATGCAAAAAAAATTTTATTTTTTACATCATTTTAGGATGAATATCTTTGGCTAACCATGCTACATATCTTATCCCGAACAAACCCTGAAAAAACCTTTAGCAAATCTTTTGTTGTAGAAATTTAAAAAACCCATATAAGAAAAGCTGATGTTGTTTAAAAACAACATCAGCTTTTCTTAATTCCATTTTTAGGCTCATACAATAAAACTTATTTTTGATAAACAACCAGTTATATTGAAGCCCCTATGGAGTTAAAATTCCACACCCTTTTGGGCTTTGATGCCACTGTTATAGGCATGTTTTATTTTTTTCATTTCTGTAACCAAATGGGCCTTTTCCACAATTGTATCACGCACATATCGGCCAGTAAGAACCAAGTGCAATGTATCAGGCTTGGCTTCTAATAGCTCTAAAACTTCTTCTTCTTTTATCAGCCCAAAATCCACAGCATAGTTGATTTCATCTAAAATAATCATATCCCATTTTCCAGAAGATACTTCCTCTCGCGCCCTTTGAATGGCTTCCCGTGCAGCAGCCCGATGTTCCACCATTTTATCCTGTGGAGAATTTTTTACGAATCCAGTACCTAAAGCCACCATTTCAATGCCTGGCAAATACTTCACTGCATTCAATTCCCCATAACGCTGTCCGCTTTTTATAAATTGCAACAATAGGACTTTCATACCTTGCCCGCAAGCCCGCAAAGCCATACCCATAGCTGCAGTGGTTTTTCCTTTCCCTTCTCCAGTAAAAACAATGATCAAACCATTGGTTTCAGACACACCTCAACACCTCCAACCTATAAATATACCATTAATTCGATAGAATTCCTGTAAAAAAATACCCGGCCATTATCATACGCCAGGTAACATAAAAGCCTTTTGGGCATTATTCCACACAGCAGCAGACAAATCGTTTTTCTGCATATTCCTTAAAGCAGCGATTTCTTCTAACACATAATCCACATAAGCCGGTTCATTCCTTTTACCCCTTTTAGGTTGAGGGGCTAAATAAGGACAATCTGTTTCTGTTAATACCCTATCCAAAGGGACTTTAGCAGCTACTTCCTTTAATTTAGCGGCATTAGGAAAAGTAACAGGTCCGGCTATGGATAAATAAAACCCCATATTTAAACAAATTTTAGCCATCTCCCAGCTTCCGCTATAACAATGCAGGATCCCTCCTCGGTCACTGATTCCATCTTTTTTTAAAATTTCTAAAAGATCTCCATGGGCCTCTCGATCATGAATTACAACTGGCAATTCTAAACTTCGGCAAAGGGCCAATTGCTCTCGAAATATTTTCTGTTGCATTTCTCGGGGAGTTAAATCTCGATAATAGTCCAATCCAATTTCGCCGATTGCCACTACTTTTTCATGAATAGCCAGTTGTTCCAATTGCGTTAAATAATCTTTTGGTAATGCTACAACATCATGCGGGTGTATCCCCACCAATGCGTAAAAAAATGCATATTGTTCCGCCAAACCAACAGAACGCTGGGAAGAAAGCAAATCAAAGGACGCATTGACAATCATTTTTACTCCTGCGTCCATAGCCCGCTGAATCACTTCTTCCCGGTCTGTATCAAACTGCTCTACATCCACATGGGCATGGGTATCCACCAACATTATTGTCTGGGCCATTGATTCGATTGCCACAGTATTCACTCCTGACCTTGCTCCAAAGTTGCTAAATCAATGCGGGGAAACAATGCCTCTCCCTTTTTGAGCTGTCTGCCCGCAGGAAATTTACCCCATTGTAAAGAATCCCAACCATGTAATGCAGGCTGCTCCTCAAGTCCTAACATAGGCCAAACCCGGGGAGCCAGTTGAGGCATAAAAGGTGATGCCAAAATAGTAATAAAACGCACACTTTCTACTAAATTATATAGCACTGTACCCAACCTCGTCTTTTGCTCGGGATCCTTGGCCAAAACCCAAGGGGAAGTTTCATCTACATATTTGTTAGCCCGGGAGACCAAACGCCAAAGAGCTCCTAAAGCATTGGACAATTCTCTTTTTTCCATTAAATTTTCCACTTCCTGGGGTGTTTCCAGAGCTAAAGCAATCAATTCATTGTCTGGCCCTGCTGTCTCTTCAGGGCTTTGCACTTCCCCTGCAAAATACTTTTGCATCATGCCCAAAGTACGACTTACTAAATTCCCCAAGTCATTGGCCAAATCTTTATTGATACGATTTACCAAAGCTTCTTCTGAATAATAGCCATCTGAACCAAAGGGAAGCTCCCGTATTAAATAATAACGGACTGCATCCACCCCATATTTATCGATCAACACGCTGGGATCAATGACATTTCCTAATGATTTGCTCATTTTTCCGGTATCCATTAATAACCAGCCATGGGCCAATACCTGCTTGGGCAAAGGCAACTCCAATGCCATCAGCAAAATGGGCCAGATAATACTATGAAAACGAATAATATCTTTGGCCATCAAATGAACATCTGCAGGCCAAAACTTTTGATATAATTGATCATCCTCTGTTTCATAACCTAAAGCAGAAATATAATTAGAAAGGGCATCCACCCATACAT
Source organism: uncultured Peptococcaceae bacterium (assembly GCA_958417755.1). GTDB lineage: Bacteria > Bacillota > Desulfotomaculia > Desulfotomaculales > Desulfocucumaceae > CATZDY01. The sequence goes on along the minus strand of CATZDY010000011.1, from coordinate 2,618 downwards.
AAATAACATGTTTGGGATCAAAAGGAACAGGAATACCCCAATCAAAAGTTGTTCTGGACACAGATAAATCTTCCAAGCCACTATTGATAAAACTTATCATTTCATTACGACGAGAAACCGGCTGAATAAATTCAGGATGTTCTTCTATATGTTGCAATAAACGTTGGGCATAATTGGATAGCTTAAAGAAATAACTTTCCTCTTCCAATATTTCCACTGGACGACCACAATCAGGGCAATTGCCATGATCCAAACGTCCTTCCGTCCACAAAGCTTCACAGGGGTTGCAATACCAACCTTGGTAATTGGCTTTATAGATATCCCCTTGATCATAAAGTTTCTGGAATATGGCAGATACGACTTTCTTATGTCTTTCTTCTGTGGTTCGAATAAAATCATCATTGCTAATCTCTAATTTTTCCCACAAACTTTTTATGCCAGCCACAATGTAATCTACATATTCTTGTGGTGTTTGATGATGTGCTTGAGACACCCGTTCTATCTTTTGTCCATGTTCATCTGTACCAGTTAAAAACCAAACCTGATAACCTGTCAAACGCTTAAATCTAGCAATAGCATCTGCCGCCACTGTAGAATAGGCATGCCCCATATGCAATTTATCACTGGGGTAATAAATTGGTGTTGTAATATAAAAAGGCTTCCCTTGTTTATCTATTTTGCATTCCTGCTTATTCAACAAAAACCATCCTTCCTTAAAAGCTGCTAAACAAACAAACCTTCACCCATCAAGGGATGAAGGTTTGTTACACATTATCACCCTGACTTGCCCTTTCCCTCCGGACAAAGCGATACAAAAACCAACACAAAGCAATACTTTTTGTATCTTAACAAAGGGGTTATAAACCATCTTATTCACATTCATATTTTTAATTCTATGATGCAAATCAATTTTATCAATCCCCGGGGAACATTGTCAAGTTTTCCGCAATATTGTATATCATATGTCATTTTTAACCTTAATTTTCAAAAATACTATTGACTTTTACTGGTATCGTTGGTACCATTTAGCTAACCACCTAATATATATTGTCGAATTATGTCGTAAGCCAACAAAAGGAGGGGGACAGATATCATGAAATCAACAGGTATCGTAAGAAAGGTGGACGAGCTGGGAAGAGTGGTGATTCCCATTGAGCTACGCAGAACCCTAGGCATTGATGAAAAGGATGCTTTAGAAATCTATGTGGACAATGAAAAAATCATCCTCAAAAAATATGAACCCGCTTGTGTATTTTGTGGAAATGCCTCAAATGTACAAAATTACAAAGGCAAATTAGTTTGTCGTGAATGTGCATTGGACATGGTAGATAATGCAAAAGCTATGTAAAAGGACTTGGCAATCTTTGCTATACAATCCTTACATAAAAAATTATCTTATTAATGAAGATAAGCAATTTGTCATTGTGCCATTGTTTTAAACTGATTTCATAAAAGGTTAGAACATGGTAACAATACGAAATCTATTTCCAATCATTGATTGGAAACAGATTTCGTATTCTATGAGCTTACTATCAAGTTTATTCTTCTTGCTGTTTCCATCTTGTGATCCGTTCATATAATATTCGCCGTTCAATACCCCATTTCTTAGCCACTTCTTTAATTGCCTGATTACGAATTGTTCCCTGGGATAATAAAAACATAACTTCCTCTTCTGGCAATGTATACTGTTCCGCTGCCACTACTTGCAGGGGCACCTTTTCTTGGGTGCCTGCTATCATTAATGTCAATTCCCCTCGAACTTGAACCCTTTCACTCCAACGCAAGATTTCTGCCAATGTACCCCGTTGAAATTCCTCAAACTTTTTTGTTAGTTCCCGGGCCAAAACTGCAGGTCGATCCCCCAAAACCTTTAGTAAATCAGCCAAAGTATGTTTGATGCGATGAGGGGATTCATATAAAATTATAGTCCTTTTTTCCCACCGTAAATCCTCTAAGCGCTGGTTTCGCAAGCTCCCTTTTAACGGTAAAAATCCTTCAAAAACAAATCGATTCGTGGGCAAACCAGAGGCAATCAGTGCTGTCAGGGAAGCACTGGGACCTGGCAAAGGCACCACAACAATATCAGCTGCAACAGACAAACGAACCAAATCTTCCCCTGGATCCGATATCCCAGGCAATCCTGCATCTGATACCAATGCAACATTCTTGCCCTCTAACATTTGTTGTAGCAATTGTTCACCCCGGTTTTTTTGATTATGTTGATGATAGCTAACCAAAGGGGTGTGAATTCCATAACGATTAAACAATTTCATTGTTTGACGGGTATCCTCCGCTGCTACAACATCTACCTCTTGTAATATCCGCAACACTCTAGCTGTAATATCTTCCAGATTGCCAATGGGTGTTGCACATAAATACAATGTTCCCTTTTCTGGTTGCAATTCATTCACCACCTGCCCTGCGCAACAAAGCAGCACAAAAAAGACATTGTTCTTCCCGTTGAGAACCAAAGCTTATATTGCATACGTGAAAACCATTCTGATACAAACGATTCAAGCGTTCAAAAGCTTCTGGAGATCGTTCCTCCATTAAATTTACTGTTACATCCTGTTCTCCTTCTTGGATCATTACATTTTGTTCCACCAGCTGAAGGGCTA
>CATZDY010000010.1 GCA_958417755.1 uncultured Peptococcaceae bacterium | reverse complement strand
CCTGGGTATCATTTGTATAGTAAAAGTATTCTTTTGCTGCTTCAATATAATTGGCACTCCAAGCATCTTTTTTTACATCAAGGAAGGAGGATTTTGTAAGTTTAGGGGTGGATTTTTTTGCCGCATGAATCAACATGACAGCAAATTCTTCCCGGGTTACAGATTGGTTGGGGCGAAAGTTTCCATCCCCATAACCAGAAATAATTTTTTCATTGGTCATAGCCTGTATAGTGGATGCAGCCCAGTGATCTCCTGGCACATCCATGAAATTTGTAGCCCAAGCTGGAATGGCTGAGAAAAAGAAAAGGCAGAGAAATATAAAAAGAATGAATGGGTAGAATTTTATTTTTGCATATATCATGGATGGCCTCCTCAATTGATATAAATCCCTATATCTTTTTAGACGAAATGTATGTTTATTTTGTTTCATTTAGATGAAACTATGTTGTAAATTTAACTCATGAAAAATATATTATCAGGAATGATATGGGTTACAATGTAAGGAGATATTTGCTATGTATTGATGAATAGGGATTGCTGTGATGTATGAAAATGGTATATATTTTAGTCAATATAAATTACATTAGAATACCATCTAAGTGGAAGGAAGGATATACTGTGGGAGATAAAATTAAAACTGCTTTAGAAATGGCCATGGAAAGGTTGGCTACGCGCAAGGAAGCTGAACCGGAAGAACTTGTCCGATTGGAGTATTTGCCCAAGGGAAAGGCTTTGGCAGCAAGCTTTTTTAGCAGTGAAGAGGTGCATTTAAATGATTCCATCACAAGCTTTGATAAAAAAGTACTTCCTTATATCTTGGAAGGCGTACAAGAAGTGCTTTTGGCCAATCTTTTGCTTCCTATTACAGAGGAAATTTTACAGAGTAACAAAAGGGCTATGGAAGGGTTAGCCCAGATCAAACACAACAAAAAACAACTGTCAGGTATTTTAAAAGAGATGGGCTTTATGTTTGCGCATTATCGGCAAACCTTGGAGCAGGCAGCTGATAGTTTAAAACAGGAAATGCAAAGGGAGGCAACAGCTCAAGGCATGTCCGGTTATCCCCAAGATATGCAAGCCATGGGAAAACAAATGAAATACCAAGAAGAATGGGCTATGTTACAGAGACAGCTGGATCAAAGATATGAAGGCTCATTAGCGGAAATGAAAAGAATCATCAGGGAAATGACTTGATGCATCGTACTTTAAACGTAAGTATTTTAGAATAAAGGATAAAAATGTATGAAAGTTTAAGATGTCATGGATGGCGCTGGTTGATTGCGCATAAATTTTAGAGCTTCAAACTGTTCAATGTATTGATGGTTAACATGTTTTCCAACTTTAGCCATCAATACATTGCAAGGATGATCCAATATATCAGGATCATCTGTATGAATGGGCTCTAATCCTGCTTTACTAAAAATATGCGTGAGCATTTTTTGGTACCCCCACATATCTAAATGGCTGTTTCTTAAATCCCAATGCCAAGCATATTCCATAGTAATCACAATGAAATCATTTAATTCCTCAGCTGCAAAGGAAAAACATAATAAATTACCCCCAATGCTAAACTTGCGCCAATCAGGACTAATTTCAATACCTCCCATTTCCAAAATAGCTGGATGTTTACCCCAGCGGGTATATGGATCTGGATGGTGAAAGGTTACATAACCGATGATTTCTGCTTGAGCACAGGCAATAAATATCATGCCTTGGGGCATTCTACTAATTTCTATTAATGCCTGTTTTTGTTTAAGCGCAGGGCGAAAGTTATTTAGCGTGGGATGCATGGTAAGTGTTTCTAATTCCTTATCCAAAACAGGGCCCTTTAAAAGAACAGGGCCTTTTTCTGTCTGAAGTTCTACGATTCTAGGGGGCATATTTATCACCTACCTGTAGCGATAACCGTTTATGGACAAAAACATACCTTTCCTATATCATAATCACATAAATATCTTTTACCCATATTATAGATTCTGAGTTTCAATATTACAAGACAAGTTAAAAAATAATCTAATCATATTACCATTTGTTTTGTTCAATCTGTAATTATAAAAAAATATGCATTTTGATTTCAATAAAACATGGATAGTAGGGTGGAAATAGCAGCAATTTGTAGTAAAATAATAGCAACAAAGAGAGGTGTTGTGCACATGGATTGGTTACAAAAAATAGGTGGAAAGGCAAAGGATATTGGGGAGAATCTTGGGGAAAAAGCCATGGATATAACCAAGCGTTCAGGAGAATTGATAGAAACCGGCAAATTAAAATATGAGATTTCTAAATTAGAAAAAGAAATTGAAAATAATTTTAAAGGAATTGGTTTGTTATATTATCAAAAATATCAGGGATGCGAGGATTTAGAAGAAGAATTGGAAAGACTATGCCAAGCAACAGGCCAATTGGAAAAGGAAATCAAAAAATTGGAGGAAGAAATTGAGAAATTAACTCCTAAATCAGAAAGATGTTCTTCCTGCAACGTTGACTTACCTCAGGGCAGCAAGTTTTGTAGTTATTGTGGTCAAGAGATATCCCCAAATAAGCAATAAAGGAGTCCAGCAAACGCTGTCTTCCATTTTTGGAGGCAGCGTTTTTTATTTATAGGTTTAAACTTAGCAGAGACTTTCTGTATTGACAAATGTTTCTTAACATGTTCAAGATAAGTCAATAGGCTGATTGGGTTATAATAGTATGAACATGTCTTTCAATTGATCCTTGTTTTTTATTTTGGGATGAAAATAAATATTGACTTAAATTTTACCAATTTATATTATAGATATAATATAAATCTATTTGTGGGAATATATGTACCTGCAAGCATTTAATACCTTTTACATCTATTCAGATGTGAATCAATGAAATTGTACAGCGCAGCAATCATTGGAAAGGTATAGACATAAAAGTCAAGATAGCATAAAATTTTAGAGGTCTATAGATTTGGTTTAAAGGATGGCGAGGTTGATTTGGTTCAGCAAAATGCGATTCTTCATTTGGTACAACTTATGCAGCATTATAATTCAGTATTTGTCTTGACTGGAGCAGGAATTAGTACAGAAAGTGGGATTCCTGATTATCGCAGCGCCCAAACAGGATTATGGAACCAAATGGATCCGATGAATGTGTCCAGTCTGTATGCTTTACAACGAGAGCCCACGATTTTTTATCAGGCCAATGTAAAACATTGGCTAACCTATTATAGTGCAGAGCCCAATGATGCCCATAAAGCATTGGCTTTATTAGAGAAAAAGGGACATGTAAGGGGCATTGTAACCCAAAATATTGATGGATTACACCAAAAGGCAGGCAGTGTAAAGGTATGGGAAGTACACGGTCATTTACGAACTTGCAGTTGTCTTGGTTGTGGAAAAAGATACTCCTTTTATCAATTAATTCATCAGCTAGAAACAGGAAGATATGTGCCTCTTTGTGCAAAATGTAACCAATTGCTTCGACCAGATGTTGTTTTATTTGGCGATCAAATGAGCCTTGATTTTTTCAGGGCCCGGGATGCTCTAAAAAGAGCTGAATTATTGGTAGTGGTGGGAAGTAGCTTACAAGTATATCCAGCAGCAGAATTACCCGGATTGGCGCAAAAAATTGTGATTATTAATTTAGAGCCAACTCCGTGGGATGATCAGGCCCATTTGGTGATTCGAAGGTCAGCGGGGGAGGTTTTTCGTGAATTAATCACAGCCATGGGATATACAGTATAGCAAAGAGAACCATATTCAGTCAATGGTTTTTGGTTTACTGTATTGACTATATTGCACATATGGTGTATCCAATAAACAATCATAATTGAGGCAAGGTCAGGCTTGTGAGAACAGGCAAATGATCCGAACCTTGGGTTTTTAGTATATAATTCCAATTGATTTGCCAATGCTTTGAAGCAAAAATATAGTCTAAAGCACACTGAGGATGCGAGGAAGGAAAAGTGGCATATTTTTTTTGAGAATTTGCTGTGTTTTGTATTATTCCTTGGAGAGGTAAAAATACGGACTCAGATGCAGAAGCATTAAAATCACCTGCCAAAAGAAAAGGTTTTTGATTTTTTTTGAGAATACTGGCAATGGTATGTATTTCTCTTTTGCGTTGGCAGGCAGATAAACTGAGATGAGTACAAAAAAAATCAAAAGATTCCCCTGTTTCGGTACATAAAGTGGCTTTAAGCAAGCCTCTTTTTTCTTTTTCTTGGGGAGGCTTTGTTAAAATCATGTTATAGCAATGGCACATAGGCAGACGGCTTAGAATGCCATTGCCATAATAACCCACTGCTGGTTGTCTTTGTACTGTTCCGAAAATATAATGCATATGTAGCTTTTTCCCCAGATAGCGGATTTGATGGGTGAATAAGCTACGAATGGATAAACAATCCACCTCTTGTAAAGCAACCAAATCAGCCCCTGAGAGGGCAATGGTATGAAGGATTTTTTGCAGACCATAGTACCCTTTAAGATTGCTACCATGTTGAATATTATAAGTTAATACGCTGATTTGCAAGGACATATAAACTTGACTCCCTTTGCCTTTGTTTTTATATACTATGCCCAGTTTCTTTGAAGGGGAATTACCAACTAAGATAAGTAAATATCCTGGGGCTATTTTCCCTTTCAGCAATGCCTTATGGTATAATATTTTTGGTTATTTTGAATTGAAAGATGTAGGGGATGACGATGTCGCGATTGATATTGGCTTTGGAAACATCTTGTGATGAAACTTCAGCAGCCATCTTGCAAGATGGAACAAAACTTCTTGCTAATGTAATTTCTTCCCAACAGGAACACCAAAAATTTGGTGGGGTAGTGCCAGAAGTGGCCTCCCGCAAGCATTTGGAACTAATGAATATTGTCATACAAGAAGCCTTGCAGCAAGGGGGAATTGGCTTTCAACAACTTTCTGCCGTGGCGGTTACCTATGGCCCAGGTTTGGTAGGTGCGTTATTGGTGGGGGTTGCTGCGGCCAAGGCCATTGCCTATGCCTTGGATATTCCTTTGTTAGGAATGAATCATTTGGAAGGACATTTGTATGCCAATTTTTTGGTGGAGCCAGGACTTGCTTTTCCTGTACTGTGCTTGGTGGTGAGTGGCGGACATACAGACCTAGTTGTGATGACAGGACATGGTTCCTATCAAGTGGTGGGAAAAACCAGGGATGATGCTGCAGGGGAAGCTTTTGATAAAGTTGCTCGCACCCTTGGTTTGGGGTATCCTGGTGGTCCACGGATTGATACATTAGCTGCCCAAGGGAATGGTAAGGCCATTCCCTTGCCCCGGGCTTATTTGGAAGAAGGTAGCCTGGATTTTAGCTTTAGTGGATTAAAATCTGCGGTGATAAATTTTTGCCATCAAGCTGAACAGCGGAAACAAATGTTCCAGCAGGCGGATTTGGCAGCTAGTTTTCAGCAGGCTGTGGTGGATGTACTGGTTCATAAAACCTTGTTGGCAGCAAGCCAGTTTGGGATTCAAACCCTTTTGTTGGCAGGCGGCGTTGCAGCAAATAGTGGCCTAAGGGAACGTTTTACCCAAGAATGTCAACAAGCTGGACTGCGATTGGTGGTACCTCCGCCGATTTTATGTACAGATAATGCCGCAATGGTGGCTTGTGCTGCTTATTATAAATATTTGAGAGGGGATTTTGCCCCTCTCACTTTAAATGCTGTGCCAGGTTTACGATTAGGAGAAGTAGCGTATGAAGTATTGTGAGAATATAAACGGTTGTGTATAAAAAATTGTTGAAAACTTTAGCATGAATGTTGTGGATTACGAAGAAATGTTTTGAGGGTATGGGTAGGATTTTGCCGTCAAGGAAGCATGAAATTTTATAGGGCTTGTACTGTTTTATTAATAAGCGAATGTAGGTACTATAACTTTATGAACATGCTTTTTGTTAGAATTTTTGAATGGTGCATTTTGTCGAAACTAAAGCAGTAAAACTGTTGTGCATAGTTTGTGGATAATTTGTAATTCATCCACAAAAATAAGAATACAGATAATGGAAAATCATGTCTTGTTTTGCGTCATTTTGTAGTATTTCCAAGGGCTTGGGCCTTTCGTGGTTTTACTTTCTTGTCAGGGGATTTAAATTTCTGTGGAATTAAACCTGTGGATAATGTGTATAAGTCTGTTAATAACTTATGCCGTGGACGATTGACACTGTGGGTGAAATGTGAAAAATGAGCAATTCAAAGTGGAAACAATGTGAGTTATTATTACAAAATGCGGCAAAAAATAATATATTGCCTTTAACTTCTGTTTGTAATGTTAGTTGTGTTTTTTGTAGCCATAGACAAAATCCCCCAGGGCTTGGGGTTATGGGGATTCCTCCATTGGATTTCAATGTTGTGGAAAGACTCTTGCATTGTATCAATCCTTTAGAGCCATTGGTGATTGGTGAGTCTGTTACCAAAATTATGGAAGGTGAGCCTTTTACCCATCCAGAATTTCGCAAGATATTGGATTATATTCGATGCCGTTTTCCTGATATGCCTATAAAAATTACCACCAATGGAAACTTGTTGGATAAGCAATGGATAGGTTTTTTGGCATCATTGGGAAAAGTGAGTATTCATTTGTCTATCAATAGCGCCTCTATTGCCAATCGCTTTTTGCTGATGAAGGATTCTTTGGCTGCCCAGGCTGTACGTGCTCCCGCACAATTGCAGGAATACGGTATTGTTTATCATGGCAGTATGGTGGCCATGCCCCATTTGGTGGGGTGGAGTGATATGGCGGATACGATTTTGATGTTATCCCGCAGGGGAGCAGAAACTTTAAGAATTTTTCTTCCTGGGTATACCCGTTTTTCACCCCCCGTGTTAGCGAATTTTCAAGGTAAAGAAAAGGAATTATTGTTATTTGTAAAGACCATGCGAGAAATTGTTCCTTTGCCAATGAATGCTGAACCTGCTATGTTAAAGGATTTAACTGCGGAAATAACAGGAGTCATCAAGGGTTCGCCAGCCCATTTGGCTGGCATACAGTCTAGAGATATCATTCATTTGGTTGGAGTACAAACACCTTTATGCCGGGTGGATGCCTTTACCTTGATCCAGGAAGCAGGGCATGTTGTTTTGGGACTAGAAAGGTTGGGTGAAAGTAAACAGGTTATTTTGGAAAAAGAACCAGGGCAACGTTCTGGTTTGGTCATGGATTATGATCTTGAACCAAACATTTTACTGAAAATCCGCCGAAGGATAAAAAAACAATGGAGACAAAAACCTTCAAAAGGCAAGATTTTATTATTAGCTTCTGCATTGGGGGAAAATGTGCTGCGAGCAGGTGTGAAAGCATTGTTGCAAGAATTTGATATACAGGTACAGGCAGTTCGAAATCACTTTTTTGGTGGTTCCATTGGATGTGCTGGGTTATTGACTGTGGATGATATATTGTTTACATTACAAACCCAGGAGTCTTATCCGGATTTGGTACTATTGCCGAGTCTGAGTTTTGATCCTTTGGGCCTGGATATAGCCGGAGGCTCTTATGATAAAATACAGGAATTTTGTGAAGAGAAAAAAATTGCTTTAGACGTGATATAATGAAAATAACATTGGTTGATTTATAACTGTTGCATTACTAACCTGCTTTGTCTATTCTTTGGTGAAAGGATGTAACGAATAAAAGCAGTATACAAAGGCGATTTCTCAGCAGGATTTAGCAAGAAAATAGGGAATGTAATCTTCAATTAGAAATGGAATACAGCATTCATTAATAATTTATGAAAAGAATGAAAGAAAAAAGAAATTGTATAGGGAAAGAAAGGGATTGTGGAATATGTATTGGGATCAAGCGGTGGAAACCATGCCCAGGGAGCAATTACAGCAATTGCAACTGAAAAGATTAAAGCAAACCTTAAAAAGAGTCTATGACAAGGTACCTTTTCATCAAAAAAACTTTGCTGATTTAGGTCTTGTACCAGAAGATATACAAACATTGGATGACCTGCAAAAACTTCCTTTTATGGTAAAAAAGGATTTGAGGGATAATTATCCTTTTGGTCTATTTGCAGTACCCAAAGATGAATTGGTTCGGGTGCATGCCTCTTCTGGTACCACAGGAAAGCCCATTGTGGTGGGTTATACAGCCAATGATATTGATATGTGGGCAGGGCTGGTGGCCCGTTCCATTATGATGGCCGGAGGAAGTCATCGGGATGTGGTACAAGTTGGCTTTGGTTATGGTCTTTTTACAGGTGGTTTGGGTTTGCATCATGGAGCTGAGAAATTGGGCGCTACCGTGGTGCCTGCATCAGGAGGAAATACAGAAAGACAGGTTATGTTGATGCAGGATTTTGGAGCCACGATTCTTGCCTGTACCCCTTCCTATGCTTTATATTTGGCTGAGGAAGGCGTTCGGGCGGGCATTGATTTTTCATCTTCTTCCTTAAAAATCGGAATCTTTGGGGCAGAGCCTTGGTCTGAAAGAATGAGAACACAGTTGGAGGAAAAACTGGGGATTTCAGCCCATGATATTTACGGTTTAAGTGAAGTGTTGGGCCCAGGTGTTTCCATGGAATGTAGTCAAAAACAAGGAATGCATGTCCATGAGGATCATTTTATTGCCGAAATTATTGATCCCAATACTGGAAAACAATTGCCTTTGGGGCAGCAAGGAGAATTGGTATTCACATCTTTAACCAAAGAAGCTTTTCCAGTCATTCGCTATCGTACCAGGGATATTACAACACTTGTAGCAGAGCCTTGTCCCTGTGGGCGCACTCATTTGCGGATGAAGAGAGTAACGGGACGTACGGATGATATGCTTATTATTCGGGGCGTCAATGTATTTCCTTCCCAAATTGAAAGTGTTTTATTGGAATTTGGTGATACAGAACCTCATTATTTGTTGGTAGTGGAACGGAAGGGTACCCTTGATCAGTTGGAGATACAGGTGGAAGTCACAGATCGGCTCTTTAACGATAAAGTTCGTTATATTGAGGATTTAGAAGGAAAATTACGGGCTAGAATTGGTAGTGTGCTTGGTATTAGTGCGAAAATCAAACTGGTGGAATCCCGTACTTTGCCGCGCACCCAAGGCAAATCCGTAAGGGTACTTGATAAAAGAGAGATATGATGGGAAAAGGGGTTAAAGATGATGAAAATCAAACAAATCTCGGTTTTTTTGGAGAATAAATCTGGTCGTCTGGCAAAAGTGACCCAAATCATGGGTAACAATCAGATTAATATCAGAGCTCTGTCCATTGCAGATACTACGGATTTTGGTATTTTGCGGCTGATTGTCAATGATCCAGATAAGACAGCCCAAATATTAAAAGAGGCAGGATTTACCTTGAGCATGACAGATGTGATTGCCGTGGAGGTTCCGGATGAACCCGGTGGCTTAGCCAATGCATTGGCTATTTTGCAGGAAGATGGGGTAAATATTGAGTATTTGTATGCTTTTTTGCAAAAAGCTACCAATGCTGCTTTGGTGGTGTTTAGAGTGGAACAGCTGGATGAAGCCATCAAAGTTCTGCAAGAAAATGGCATACGAATTTTAGCAGAAAAAGAAGTGTATGCTTTATAGATAACTGATATAGCAAAGGGTATGATGGTTCAGTTATTTTTGATTCATAAAAAATGCGCTCCAAATGGTTGAAAAAGCCAAACATTTGGATCCGCATTTTTTTGTGAACCTTATTTCTTAGCAAGGTATGTGAAAGCACTACGGCTAGGCAGTAGAGGAAAAGCCGGGATACAAAAAGCATACGATTTGGCAAACAATGATAGGGTGGATTGACTTCTAAGAATACAAAAGATATAGTTTTAGTGTTTGGTACTTGAAAAGAATAACATTTAAAACAATGGATTTCTTTGGATAAGGTGGAGAATGTAGAAATATTTGCTTCTAGCAAAGGTTTTGGAGGAATTGAATTGGTTGAAAGCGAATTGTGTAAAAGTGATTTGCAAAAAAAGCAATTAAGAAAAGAAGTGCTGGCCCAAAGGGGATGTTTGTCGGCAGAACAGTTGGAAGAAAAGAGCAACGCTATTGTTGACAGGCTTTTGTCTTTGGAAGAATATAAAAATGCCCATGTAATCATGGCCTATGTGGATTTTCGCAATGAAGTAAAAACCGCAGGGCTTATCTGCCGTTGTCTTGAAGAGGGAAAGCGAGTGGTGGTACCTATTACGGATAAAGCCAATAAAGCTTTGATCCCTTCTGAGATTATCCATTTTCCCGAGGATTTACGCCCAGGTACATGGGGTATTTTAGAGCCAGCGCCGGATAAAATTCGACCTGTGGACCCCAAGGAATTGGATTTGGTGGTTGTTCCAGGAGTCGCTTTTTCCCCAGATGGGGACCGGTTGGGCTATGGAGGCGGCTTTTATGATCGATTTTTACCCCGAACCAAGCCAGAGACGGTTTTCGCTGCTCTGGCCTTTGAGCTGCAAATAAGGGATAATGTGTTTCCCGGTCAGTATGATTGTCCCATGCATCTGTTGATTACTGAAAAGAGTGTATTTTCGATTAAACAGTAAGGGACAGCTTTCGTGGTGTGCTTCTTTCAAAGTAATACATGGGAAATGCCCCATGTTTTTGCGGAATAATTTAGGTAAAGGTGGTGCAAGACGAACAGGAGCGGGCCAATGGGAAAGCAGACTTGGGAGAGACAAACATACCTTTGTTTTTGTTTGTAAGCTGATTAGATGGTTAGTAAAAGGACTTTTTGGGAGGAGGATTTATTTTGTCTTGTACATGTGGGAATAACAATGATGCGGCAAAACAAGAGGCATTGCAAAAAGCCTTGGATAAGTACAAAAGTGTAAAGGGTGCTTTGATTCCTTTGTTGCAGGAAGCCCAGGAAATCTATGGTTATCTGCCTAAAGAAGTGATGCAACAAGTATCAAAAGGATTGGGTATTCCTTTTAGTAAAACCTATGGGGTAGCTACTTTCTATTCACAGTTTCATTTAAAACCCCGGGGGCGCAATATCATTCGGGTTTGCCAAGGAACTGCTTGCCATGTGCGGGGAGCTTCTAAAGTATTTGATGGTGTATCGAAAAAACTGGGAGTCGGGAAAAACGAAACCACTGAGGATTTGCGCTATACCTTGGAAACAGTGGCATGTTTAGGTGCTTGTGGTTTGGCTCCTGTGATGATGGTGAATGATGATACCCATGGCCGTTTGACCCCTGATAAAGCGGTGGCCACATTGGAGAAATATGAATAGAAAGGAGTTTGCCATATGAAAAATTTAATGGATAAATGTTGTGATAAATGCGTTCATACAGCGGCTACTCCTTGCAAAGATTATGTAAAGTGCCGCAAGGAAGGACCCCTTTGCCATGAAGATGCATCTTGTAAACAAAAAAGAATTGATTTACTCAATGCCTTCCATTTGCCTGCTGATACCCAAGAACGTACTGTATTGATTTGTGCAGGGACAGGGTGCATTTCCTCGGGTTCAGGAAAATTGGCAGAAAGATTGGCTGAAGAATTGGCTGCCCGCAATCTAGGGGATAAGGTAAAAATCGTGCGTACTGGTTGCCATGGGTTCTGTGAACAGGGTCCTTTGGTTATCATTGAACCCCATAAAACCTTTTATACCCAGGTAACAGAAGATGATGTGGCAGAAATCGTGGAATCGGATTTAATGCAGAATAAAGTGGTGGAACGGCTTTTATATAAAGATCCCAATAGTGGTGAAATGGCCAAAACATATGAAACAGTTCCCTTTTATGCCCGGCAGAAACGTTTGGTTTTGCATAATTGCGGGCATATCAATCCAGAAGATATTGCTGATTATATTGCCAAGGATGGTTATATTGGTTTTGGCAAAATGCTTTCTGAATACACCCCAGAACAAGCATTGGAAGAAATAAAAATCTCTGGATTGCGCGGAAGAGGTGGCGGTGGTTTTCCCACAGGAACAAAATGGAGCTTTGTATATCAAGCCCAAGGGGATAAAAAATATGTGGTTTGTAATGCTGACGAGGGAGATCCCGGCGCCTTTATGGACCGTAGTGTTTTAGAGGGAGATCCCCATGCTATCATTGAAGGTATGATGATTTGTGGTTATACTGTAGGAGCGGATGAAGGGTATATTTATGTACGGGCAGAATATCCCTTAGCCATCAAACGGCTTAAAATCGCCATTGCCCAAGCAGAGGAATATGGTTTATTGGGCAAAAATATTATGAATTCTGGCTTTAATTTTCATTTAAAAATCAAAGCTGGTGCCGGTGCCTTTGTATGTGGGGAAGAAACAGCTTTGTTGACTTCCATTGAAGGCAACCGGGGGATGCCCAGGGTAAGACCTCCTTTTCCTGCCCAAAAGGGATTATGGGGCAAGCCTACGTGCTTGAATAATGTGGAGACTTTTGCCAATGTGCCGCAAATTATGCGCAATGGAGGCGCTTGGTATGCTGATATGGGTACAGAGAAGAGCAAAGGGACCAAAATATTTGCTCTTACCGGGAAAGTGAACAATACCGGTTTGGTGGAAGTACCCATGGGAATCAGTGTACGGGACATCATTTTTGCCATTGGGGGCGGTATTCAAGGGAATAAAAAATTCAAAGCTGTGCAAATCGGTGGTCCTTCAGGGGGCTGTTTGCCTGAGGATATGTTAGATTTGCCAGTGGATTATGATTCCTTGATTTCTGCTGGTGCGATGATGGGTTCCGGTGGTTTGGTGGTAATGGATGAAACCACTTGTATGGTGGATGTGGCAAAATTCTTCCTAGGTTTTACCCAATCAGAGTCTTGCGGAAAATGTACCCCTTGCCGGGAGGGAACTACCCGTATGTTGGAAATCCTTACCCGCATTTGTAATGGGGAAGGCAAGATGGAAGATATTGATGATTTAGAAAGATTGGCCCGGGTGGTTAAAAATACTGCTTTGTGTGGTTTAGGCCAGACTTGCCCCAATCCTATTTTATCCACTTTACGTTATTTTAGGGATGAATACGTTGCCCACATTCAGGAAAAACGTTGTCCTGCGGGACATTGTGCAGCGCTTTTGACCTATGTCATTGTACCGGAAAAATGTAAAGGTTGCGGCAAATGTTTGCGGAGCTGTCCTGCTGGTGCCATTACCGGTGAAGTGAAACAGCCCCATGTCATTGATCCTCAAAAATGCATCAAGTGCGGTAGCTGTCTCATGGGCTGTAAATTTGATGCGATTATCAAGGCTTAACGGAGGAGATGAATAGGGATGTCCAATGTTACATTGACTATCAATGATGTAAGTGTTACGGTGCCCAAAGGGAGTACAGTGTTGCATGCTGCCACAAAAGCAGGGTTTTTTATTCCCACCTTTTGCCATGCCCCTGAATTGGTCGGTTTTGGTGCTTGCCGTATTTGTGTGGTGGAAATTCAGGGCATGCGCAATATGCCTGCTTCCTGTGTCACAGAAGCCACAGAAGGTATGGTGGTACAAACCGAAAGCCCAGCAGTGATGGAAGCACGCAAGACCATCTTGGAACTGATTTTATCTAATCATCCTCAGGACTGCTTAACTTGTGAAAAGAACGGTCAGTGCTTATTGCAAGATTATGCTTTTCGTTATGGTGTAAAAGGACCTTGTTTTGAAGGTGAAAAACATACCTATCCCCTTGATGAAAGCAATCCCTATATCATTAGGGATTTGAATAAATGCATTTTATGTGGCAGGTGTGTGCGGACATGCGCCCAGGTCAAGGATCGGGCTGTGATTGATTATACGTTCCGGGGTTTTTATACCAAAATTGCGCCTCCTATGGATGAGCCTTTGGCTGAATCAGATTGTGTTTCCTGTGCCCGTTGTGTGGCTGTATGTCCAGTAGGAGCTTTAACGTATAAACGTTTATCTGGTAAGGGCCGTAGTTGGGAAATGCAAAGAAAGCCTATTACCTGTACTTTTTGCGATAATGGCTGTGCATTTAATTTAATGGTGAAAGGCGAGAAAGTGGTGGGTGTGGAAGCAAAAGCCCCTGCTTTGGGACGTCCCCTGTGCTTAAAAGGACGACTGGGACTGGAATTGTTGTATTGTGAGCAACCTGAAGCTCCTCAGCTGAAAAAAGACGGAACCTATGTTGAAGTTTCATGGGCAGAAGCTTTGGGATTGGAAGGCGTACTGGATAAAATGCAACAACTTCAAGGAGAGCAGAAGAAATAATTTCCCATGGCAATGATGTCATTGATGCTAAAATCGTTCTTTTGTTGATAGGCTAAAATGTTGTTAAACAATTGGATCAATAAAAAAAGTGAAAGCCGGCATTTTTTCATTAGAAAATTTGCCGGCTTTTATTATGATAAATCCTGATTTTTATTTATTGTTTTATCCCGAAATATATAACTTTATGTGGAATAATACACCATTGACGGCCTGTAACTATTCCTAAAGGTATGTCGATTCCCTTATCCTTGACTTCTGAAAACGTGTTTCTATTGTTCCACATATGTATTTTTACCAGCTAGAAAGAGAGACAAATCTCGCCCAATTTTACAAAGCAGATTGATAAAAACTTCTGGTATGATTTTAGGAATATATGTGTAAATGCTGATAAAATACGGTTTTGCGGCAAATGCCAATAAGCAGCTATGCAATTTTATAAGTAGAATTATAACTATATGGTCAATAAACGGTGTGTGTTTTCTTTTGATGCCATTTGATTTTAGGTAAATATATTACCTATGGTTTGGGGTTATATGGTGTTTCTTGCGAAATGGTTAACATTTTTCCCGCCTGATATACTTCTGCCAGGGCTTGGGGATTTTTTAGAATATCCCCTGTTTTGTCGATGCGGGAGTAACAATAGCTGCCCAGCCAAGAGATTTCCAACATTTTAAAAAAATATTTCGCTACTTGTAAAGCGCCATCAAATACATTAGAAAATCCTGTTCCTGCAGCAGCGATATAAATGCCTTTTCGGGGGGGACGTAGCGCCATATCCTGTATAATAGGCTTATGTAATACATAATGGCAGGCCCAAAACCGCTGGCTTCTATCAATAAAGGTTTTTGCTTGGGCATTGATGCCCATGGAAAAAATAGGGGCAGCTAAAATTATTCGATCAGCTTGTAATACTTTTTCAAATATTTCTCCAGCTCCGTCTTGGATAATACACTGTCCTGTTTTTGAACAATTATCACAGGCCTGGCAAGGGAGCATGGGATAATCTTTTAAGCGCAATAATTCTGTACTGGCACCCCCACTGGCTGCCCCTTCCAAGGCCTTTTCCAGTAAAAGAAAGGTATTTCCCTTTTCCCTGGGACTACAAGCAATACCTAAGCATTTGATTTTTGTCATGGTAAACATCCCCATCTTAATTTCAAAAATGTATTCTTAAATTTTTTCGCTGAGGTTTTGTAAAATCCTTTTCCCAATGGCTTTATTAAACCCAGTCCTATAATTCAGATGGAATACTAGTTTCAGAGCAAGTTCGACAATTATGAATTGATCTTTTAGAGGGGGAATGATAAAATATTTACAAATTAAATAATAGCGGAGCAAGTTCTTCATGGAGATGAAAAAGGGAAGCAGGTGAAAGTCCTGCGCGGTCCCGCCACTGTATGAGGAAGCCCACTGTGAAAACCACTGGAATGGAAGTATAAGATTCTGGGAAGGTACAGATAGGGCGATGAACTCAAGCCAGGAAACCTTGCTTGTTCCAAAAGGCAGATACGCCACGTCGGATGGGTGTGATGCGAGAAGGCTATAAATAGTGAGTGAAGGTTTTAAGCCCCGCATTGGTATGCGGGGCTTTTTATCTCTTGTACAATGGGGTTAGCGGATTGTTCAGTTTGCTAGATTCTTTGGTTTCATAGTTGGTTGCTTAGACGAGATAATGTAGGAATTGTATGTATGGGAGTTGAGTGAAGTGTTTCAAATAGATTACTATGCCTATAGCAATCGACTGGCAGGAATTCATCCAGCAGAAAAGGGAATTTTTTCACTTGTTACATTGGTTATATGTTTGCTGATGAGTTCTTATTTGATTTCTGGGGCTGTGATTGTGCTTATGAGCGGGGCCATTGTTTTGTTTGCCCGTATTCCTGTCAAGTTATATGCAAAACTTTTAACCATACCCATTGGTTTTTTATTTATCGGGGTGATTGCCATTGCCATCTCTGTTGCCTCTTCTTCCAGTGCACATCTTGTGGGCTTCTATATATTTGGAGTCCATGTGGGGATTAGCAGTGCTAATTTGTATTTGGCTGGCCAGGTTTTTCTAAAAGCCTTGGGTGCTACCTGTTGTTTATATTATCTTGCCCTGACTACCCCTATGGTGGATATTATTGCCTTGTTACGAAAAATCAAGGTGCCTGCCTTGTTTGTGGAGTTAATGAGCCTTATTTATCGATATATTTTTGTTTTGGCTGAAACATCAGAGAAAATATTTACATCACAAACTTCACGCTTGGGTTATGTGAATGTGAAAACAGCATTTTATTCCATGAGCCAATTGGTGTCCAGCTTATTGTTAAAATCCTTGTACCGTTCTAAAATGTTATTTGTGGCCATGACATCCAGAGGGTATGAGGGGGATATCCAGGTGCTGGATAAAGAGTATAGTGTTTCCATGAGAAATATCATGATCATTGTTCTTTTTGATGTAATCTTGTTGTTGTTGGGCATAGGGGAAAAGTTTATGATGTAATGTAAGTGGATTGTTACGGAGGTGTAACGTTTTGGCAGAAAGTATCCTGGAAGTCAAAGATGTGATATATCAGTATCCAGATGGTACCAGGGCTCTAAACAATATTTCAATTTCTTTAGAAAAGGGGAAAAAGATTGCTTTTTTGGGGTCCAATGGTGCAGGAAAAACCACTCTTTTTCTTCACTTAAACGGGGTATTGCGGCCTGCAAAGGGAAAAATCATTTGTGCTGGTCAAGAGGTGACCTATTCCCGTGCTTCCTTAAAAGAATTGCGCAAAAGCATTGGAATCGTATTTCAGGATCCTGAGATACAGCTTTTTTCAGCCAGTGTTTTTCAAGAGGTTTCCTTTGGTCCTATGAATATGGGCTTATCGAAGGAAGAGGTCCGGGAGCGGGTGGAGGATGCTTTGGCTGTTACGGAAATAACGGATTTACAGAATAAACCTACCCATTATTTAAGTTACGGACAAAAAAAGAGAGTGTCTATTGCGGATATTGTGGCCATGGGACCCCAAGTCATTGTATTTGATGAACCTACTTCTGGACTTGATCCCCGTTTGACCGCCCAAGTGATGGCCTTATTTGCTAAATTGAGTGCTGAGGGTAAGACCATTATATTGTCCACCCATGATGTGGATGCTGCCTATTCTTGGGCAGATAGTATTGTGGTGATGAACAAAGGACAAGTGGTAGGAGAAGGGTTGCCGGAAGAAATTTTTTCCAATGAAGAACTGTTGCAAGAAGCCCATTTGGCTCGGCCATGGTTGTTGGATGTATATTGGAAAATGCAGGAGAAAGGATTGGTAAAAAAAGGACCTGCACCAAGGACCAGGGAAGCATTGTATGATTTGATTGGACAGGTTTAGGAGAAATGTGACAGTTTACAAACAAATTGTAGCAAATAAATTTAGTAAACTCTTGGGATATTTTTATGACCTAAGGGTTTTTTTATTGGCTTTAAGGGGGCATAAAAAATTTTTATGGGTATTGAAAATTGCAAAATATTTTTCAATTAGACATAAAGGTGAAGGGAAAGATACAATAAGCCTAACCTGATAGATAAAGGTGATATGGGGGTAGAATGATATTTTTGAACCAAATCAATTGTTGTATGATTGGAGGAGAGGGAATGCCTAAGACAATAACTTTAGAGCATATTACCTTAGAAAGTTTTGATAAAATCAGAGAAAATAATGTATTGGCCATAGAAGAAGCGAAGGAAAAGGGGACCAAAGTGGTGGGCATTTACTGTAGTTATGGTCCCAGGGAAATCGTGTTGGCAGCTGGTGCCATTCCCGTGGGATTATGCGGAACCAAACAGGAACCCATTGCTTCTGCAGAGGAGCATTTACCCCGTAATTTATGCCCTTTAATTAAATCATCCTATGGATTTGCCAAAAGTGATACTTGTCCTTATTTTTCTTTTTCTGATTTCATTGTAGGGGAAACCACTTGTGATGGAAAAAAGAAAATGTTTGAATTGATGCAGGCCCTGAATAAGAAGCCTATACATATCATGCATTTGCCCCAATGTAACCAAGATGACATGTCAAAGAAGCTTTGGTATCAAGAAATTGTTCGCTTGAAGGAAGCAGTGGAAGAGCTTTGTGGGGTAACAATTGAGAAGGATAACCTTTGGGATGCTATACGGGCGGTCAATGCAGGCAATCAAGCTATGCAGGATTTGTTTGATTTGAACCAACACAAACCTGCTGTTATCACTGGCAGTGATCTGGTGAAAATCTACTGGCAAATGGGATTTCATGTGGATCCTTGGGAGCGGGTGGAAATTATGAAACAGTTGGTAAAATCCTTTCAAGAAAAAATAAAAACAGGATATCATGTGGGAGATGAGAAAACACCACGCATTCTTATCACAGGTACCCCCATTGGTGTTGGTTGTGAAAAGGTTGTAACCATTACTGAAGCATGCGGTGGTTTGGTGGTGGCTTTAGAAAACTGCGGAAGTTATAAAACTGCTTCATTGCAAGTGGATGATGGGGTAGGGGGAGATCCTTTGCAACTGATTGCTGAAAAATATTTATCCATTCCTTGTTCTGTGATGACACCAAATAAAGGCCGGGAAGCTTTGCTGCGTAAAATGGCCAAGGATTTTCAGGTGGATGGAATCATTGATTTGACTTGGCAAAGTTGTCATACTTACAATGTCGAATCTTATTGGATGGAGAAACTTTGTAAAGAAACTTTGGGAATCCCGTTTTTGCATTTGGAAACCGATTATTCTCAATCTGATTTGGAGACATTGAAAGTACGAATCGAAGCTTTTTTAGAGATTGTACAATCCTTACAAGCATAGCTGGGAAAGGAATTATAATGAAAACATATGTCATTGGCATTGATGCAGGTTCTACCATGACCAAGGGCGTATTATGGCAGGATGGAATGCTTGCCACTGCGATGGAACCCACGGGCTGGAGTCCTAAACAAGCGGTTGAGACCATTTTAGGGCAGTGGCGTGAAGCATACCAATTCAAAGATGAGGATATTTGTTTGGTGGCAACAGGCTATGGGCGAATTGCCATATCTCAGGCCGTGAAAACAGTAACAGAGATTACTTGTCATGGACAAGGCGCTCGTTATCTCCATCCTGCTGTAAGAACCGTGATTGATATTGGGGGACAGGATAGCAAAGTGATTGCCCTGGATGCCCAGGGACAAGTAAAAGATTTTATGATGAATGATAAGTGCGCTGCTGGGACAGGAAAGTTCTTACAGGTAACAACAGCTGCTTTAGGAGAAGAGTTGTCTAACCTTGATCAAATGATAGATAAGGCAGAGGCTATTGCCATTAATAGTATGTGTACTGTATTTGCTGAATCGGAAATCATCGGTTTGTTGGCCCAAAATAAGCCTAAATCCGGTATTTTAAAGGGTGTGCTTGCTTCCATTGCCCAAAAAGTAAAAACCATGGTGGCAAAGGTGCACCTGGAAGAAGATGTTTTTTTCAGTGGTGGTTTAGCCCAAAGCCAGCTGATTGCAAAGATTTTTAGTGAAACCTTGGAATGTCAAATATATCGTTCGCCCTTGGGGGTTTATACTGGGGCCATTGGAGCTGCCCTTATAGGTGCCAAATTATGATAAAACAAAGGGCTTGTTTTATCATGTAAAGAAATGGTATACTAACTTTATCAATACTATGCAGCTTGAAAGATATTTCAGGGAAGATGGGTGCAAATCCCACACAGACACGCTGCCGTATGGGAAGAGCAAAGGCAAATAGATACCACTGGAGGGAATACCTTTGGGAAGGTAGCCTTGTGCAATGAAGCCTGAGTCGGAAAACCTGTGTTAAATCCATAACTCCACGGATTGTGTTGGAGGGTGGTGGTTAGATTTGTTTACCAAAGCCTTTTTACGCAAGGGAGAGAGGCTTTTTTTCATGAGTTAGAATGATAATTGCATATAAAACCATGTGAATGCTAGGTGTTTTTGCCTGGGGGCAAAAACCGAAAGAGAAGATGGGTGCAAATCCCACACAGACACGCTGCCGTATGGGGGAGTGTAGACAAATGTGCCACTGAAAGGATCATTCTTTTGGGAAGGTTGTCGTACACCATGAGCCTGAGTCGGAAAACCTGCCTAGTATAAAATGCCAATTATCTCCGCGGTGTTAGGGGGTTTGTTATGTATGTGACGAAAGCCTTTTCACGCCAGTGAAAAGGCTTTTTTAGTAAAGAAATGCAAAGGAATCGTAAATATATGGGCAACAATTTTCGGTCTTTTTAACATTGATTGTGTAAGAAAGGGGGAAAGATAAAGATAGAGCAACACTGGTATGATTTTAAGTCTTGATAAAGTTTCTTTTCAAAAAGAGATAGAAGGAAAAGCGTGGAGGGATGGGCAAATACTACTTTAAAAGGCATAAACCCAGGACATAATCATAAGACAAAAAGTTGCCAGGCTATTTTGTCTGTATGAAAGGGCAAAGAAATGCTTGTGAAGCGGGGGATAGACTTCTGAATCACTTTTCATGTATTTGATGACAAAGCCTTGATAGGATGCAACAATGTATTTCATTGATTGGAGAGATAATGCTTCATTTTGCTTCCAGGTTTTTGGTGGATATTTTGGTTTACCACAATGATGAACCCTAGCAGAAAGGAACGTTGTATAATGGCTAAAGCAGAAAAAAATGATGCCTTGTTACCTGTAAAGCAGCAAAGGAAAATTGCGCTGGCAGAAGTGGAAGTCAAAGCTTCTGGTGACTTGACCAAAAGTGCCCGAGGACCAAAACGCCAATACACAGAAGAAGAGTTATTGCAAATTGTAAGGGATAAAGCAGCGGAATTAGGACGTTCGCCTAAGAAAAAAGAAGTGCCCCAATGTGGGATGATCAAAGGAAGGCTGGGAACTTGGAAGAGGGTTTTAGAATTAGCAGGTTTACCTCCACTGAATCAAGCCCTAGCGGATGATCTGAGAAGGAGGAACGCAGAAATGAAAAAACAAAGGGAATTACAGGAAAAAGAGGCTTGTACCCAGGAAGTAGAACAGGTTGTAGAGAATGAAGCATAAATATATTGGTCCACCCTTTGAAAACCATGAAGTTTTTCCAAAGGGTGGACTATTTTTTACTTATTTCATATTTAGGTGGGAAAATTCCAGGTAATAATAGGTTTCTTGGGGTTAGGATTATTTTCCCTGGTCCATGATTTTTCTTTTTCATCTTGTGAGGTTGTTTCTTCTTTTGGTTCTGTAGATTCCCCGGTACTTTCCTTTTCCTGCTCTGAAAGGCGTAGGGTTTCTTCTAATAAATTATCTAGTTGGTTCGTATCCAAGACTTCTTCATTGTCTAAACAATCTATAGTGGGACAAACTGAATTTTCCTCCAATTGTTCTTCTGAAGATAAGGTGCTGTCCTGACCATCTTGCTCTTGTTGGATATCCATATTTATTTCTTTTTCCTCCATATTCTCAAAATCTCTGTTCTTTTGGCAACTGTTTTTCTGCGCCCACCCTTTGATTGAATAGGATATAAAATCTTCATCCTCTGGAGAAGGGGAAAGCGTTTCTCGGGCGTTTTCTTCCTCTTTTTCCTGGTGTATATCCGGCTTATCATTTGGATTGGAAATGATTTTTGAGGAATAGGTTTCTTCCAGTTCCCCCAGGGAGGGTTGTAGGGCATGGTTTGGTTCAATAAAAACCGTTGATTCTGATAGACTTACTAGAGGTTCTGGTTCTGGGGCATGATTTTCTGGATTATAGCCTGAATCAGAAGATAATGCATCAAGAGTGCTATGAGTATTTTGATTTTCTTGCCCTGGAGCAATGGCTTCATCAGAATGAGCGGGATTTCCATGATCTTGGGGTTGATTGCAGGAATTCTCAGCTGATACGGGTAATTCTGATTGTATGGATTGTTTTTCATATGCCATGACCTGGAATACTTGCCCTTTGGTTAGTTGAGACAATGCTGCCAAGGTTTCGGAGGATAGATTCCCCCAAACATACAGATTGGCCCGTTTTCTTCTGATAATTTCCCGTTTGGTTGCTGCAGGAATACTACCATCTGGGGCAATCAATAATAGAGGTAAATGTAATCCTTTCCATAATTCATCGCGATTGACCATGGAACTGGAGAGTATCAGTAAATCCGAAAAGGGATTTCTATAAAAAGCCCGCTGCGCGGTTTTTAGATAAATTTCTTGCTTTTGATTGTTATCCAATGGGTTCAGCTCCTTTCTTTGGCCCTTAAGGCGCCATTATTTTTCTGCGTTATTCCATATATATGCTGTCTGGTATTTTGATAGTAGATGAAACGAAAGATAAGGGGTGTTTGATTTGCCTCTCGTACAAGAAAAAATGGATTACGCATTATAGGTTTGCGCAATCCATTTTCGAATATGTGATAGGCAATTGGTACACGTATTGGTAATTTAAGGCAAAAGATATTACCAATACATTTTAATATTACAACTAAAATTGGCTATTGCTTTGGGCATTTTTAAATGTTTGACAACAGGTTTCTTCCGTACCATTTACAGGGGTTGCTTTTAAAGAATTTAACTGTGCATTAGGAGAAAATCCACCTTCTTGATCACTCTGAATGACAATGTTATTAGCATTACAGCGGTTCCCATTTTCCCAATAGGAACAAGTATTGACTGTACAGTGTACGCTAGGCATGTTTGTCCTCCTTTTGTTTTTATCGGCTGTAAAGTTCAATGAAAGTTAAAGAAGCATCAGCCTTTTGGCACAATGATTTTATTGAATAATCTGTGTACTTCTTTATAAAATATCAGCCTTTATTAACGCTGCTCTTCTTTTAACTCTATCTTTCATGTTTACTTTACGGAGCCTTTTTATCAAGTAAAGATAAGTTCATTTTGTCCTTTTTTTTATATTTTATGCTGCGCATTTTTTGATTTACAGTAAACAAACAATCTGAATAACTTTATAGAATTGATAAACCAAACCAAAAATTTATAGGTTTGAAAGGTTTGTTATGTGTAAAATTGGAAAAAATAAAAAATTTAACTTAAGCAATTCATCATAGGGCTTAAAGTAAATCATACATCAAGTGGATGGTAAAAATCAGATAAAAAGGAGCTGACGATGTGTATCAAGTAGCAGTGATCACAGCCAGTGATAAAGGAGCAAAGGGAGAAAGAACTGATAAATGTATTGAGGTAATCAAAGCTTTGATTGAGGATATTCATTTTCAAGTGGCTGATTATCGTTTGTTATCAGATGATAAGGAAGGCTTGGTCAATGCTTTCCTGGAGCTGGTGGATAAAAAACAAGTGGATTTGATTTTGACCACAGGTGGTACAGGATTTTCTCCCCGGGACAATACCCCTGAGGCTACTTTGCAGGTAGCCCATAAGTTGGTGCCAGGTATTCCGGAGGCCATGCGGGTAGAAAGTTTGAAACAAACCAATCGGGCTATGCTGAGTCGAGGGGTTGCTGTAATTCGCCATCAAACATTGATTATTAATTTACCTGGGAGTCCCAAAGCTGTGCGAGAGTGTTTGGAAGTGATTCGGCCAGTATTGCCCCATGCCATGGAGATTTTGACCGGAAAAGGTGGAGAATGCGGAAGTCTATGATTTCCTGTTTTTCTCTTATGGTTCAATGAATGGTATAAAAATTTCATAATCGGGAAAAATATGTTTTAGATAAAAAGGTATATCATGGTGCAAGTGATATATAGATGGAGAAATTAGAAGATAAATACTTCTTTTTTTTAAAAAATAAGCTAAAATAGTTGATTTTAAAAAAAAGATGTGTTTGCTTTTCATTTTACCATTCTATATTATATTACTTGGATATTAGCACTCGACCTTAATGAGTGCTAATAAAAAAGTAAATTCTATAAGTTGTTATATTAAAAGGAGGGTTCCTTGTGATTAGACCGTTAGGCGAGCGGGTGGTTGTAAAACCCACGCCCAGTGAAGAAGTAACCAAAAGTGGTATTGTGTTGCCAGATAGCGCCAAAGAAAAGCCCCAAGAGGCAGAAGTGGTAGCAGTGGGTTCTGGACGCTTATTGGACAATGGTACCAAAGTGGCCATTGATTTAAAAGTGGGCGATAAAATTTTGTTTTCTAAATATGCAGGCAATGAAGTGAAAATTGATGACGTGGAATATCTCATTTTGCGTGAAGCCGATGTATTGGGTGTTATTGAATAATACGTATGCCTCACAATGAGCAATGATAAGGATATACCGAACCCATGAAGGAGGTAAATGAAATTGGCTGGTAAAGAAATTATTTTTTGTGAAGATGCACGGCGTGCATTAGAAAGAGGCGTCAACGCCTTGGCTGAAGCTGTAAAAGTAACCTTAGGACCTAAAGGTCGCAATGTGGTATTGGAGAAAAAATTTGGTTCCCCATTGATTACCAATGATGGTGTAACCATTGCCCGGGAAATAGAGTTTAGCGATCCATTTGAAAATATGGGCGCCCAATTGGTAAAAGAAGTAGCAACAAAAACCAATGATATTGCTGGTGATGGTACCACCACTGCTACAGTATTGGCCCAAGCCATTGTACGGGAAGGTTTGAAAAATGTTGCTGCAGGTGCCAACCCCATGATTGTGAAAAAGGGAATTGAAGTGGCAGTTGATAAAGCTGTGGAAGCCATTAAAGGCGCTGCCAAAACCATTGAAAGTAAAGATGCCATTACCCAAGTAGCTTCTATTTCCGCCAATGATAGTTCCATTGGGGACTTGATTGCAGATGCCATGGAAAAAGTGGGCAAAGATGGTGTTATTACTGTAGAAGAATCCAAAGGAATTGGAACCACCTTGGATGTAGTGGAAGGTATGAATTTTGACCGTGGTTACATTTCTCCCTATATGATCAATGATTCTGATAAAATGGAAGCTGATATGAGTGAGCCTTATATTTTGCTGACTGATAAAAAGGTTTCCGCTATCCAAGATTTATTGCCAATTTTGGAGAAAGTTGTACAAGCCGGCAAACCCCTTTTGATTGTGGCTGAAGATGTGGAAGGCGAAGCTTTGGCTACTTTGGTGTTGAATAAATTGCGGGGTACTTTCCAGTGTGTGGCAGTGAAGGCACCGGGCTTTGGTGATCGTCGTAAAGCGATGTTGGAAGATATGGCCATTTTGACCGGAGCAACTGTTGTGTCCGAAGATGTGGGCATTAAATTGGATAAAGCTACTTTGGATATGTTGGGCACTGCCTCCAGAGTACGGGTGAAGAAAGAAGAAACCATCATTGTGGGTGGCGGTGGCGATCAAAGCCTCATTACCGCGCGGATTACCCAAATTAAAAATGAAATTGATACCACAACTTCTGATTTTGATAGAGAAAAATTGCAAGAACGTTTGGCCAAATTGGCTGGCGGCGTAGCTGTTATCCAAGTGGGTGCAGTAACAGAAACAGAATTAAAAGAAAAGAAATTGCGCATTGAAGATGCTTTGAATGCTACTCGGGCTGCAGTGGAAGAAGGAATTGTTTCCGGCGGTGGTGTAGCTTATGTACAAGCCATCAATGCTTTAAGCGGTGTAACCTCTGACAATGCAGATGAAAATACCGGAATCTCCATTGTGCGTCGGGCTTTGGAAGAGCCATTGCGTCAGATTGCCAATAATGCTGGGGTAGAAGGTTCTGTGGTGGTGGAAAAAGTACGGACAGCAGAAGCTGGTGTTGGTTTTAACGCCATGAATGGCGATTATACCAATATGATTGATGCTGGTATTGTGGACCCTGCTAAAGTAACTCGTTCTGCTTTGCAAAACGCAGCCAGCATTGCTGCCATGATTTTGACCACCGAAACATTGATTGCTGATAAACCTGAAAAAGAAGCTCCTGTTATGCCTGGCGGTATGCCCCCCGGTGGCATGGGCCCCATGATGTAAGTTTAGAAAATATGAATAAAGGGGGCTTAAGTACTGGTTGTACTAGCCTCTTAAAAATGGAACATTTAGAACCCCTGGGAAATTTAACCGATTTTCTAGGGGTTTTTTATCAGTGCGTCCAGGCATGGGCCATTCCTATTTATCCGAAAAATGGACATAGTCAGATGATAGTTCTAATGCAAATGCTCTTTCTTCTGCAATAAAACCAGATTAAATTTTTCTCCCTTTTGGTACAAATGGTATAAGAAGTTACCTGCATTTTGGCGAAAGAAGCTTTAACGCAAATGCATATATTCCTGAGATAAGGATGATTCCATTGCATAATATGAAAGGGAGGGTGATTGAGAAGTTTACAATATTTGGTTTCATATTCCAGGTGAAAATAAAAAAGAAAGTATTTAAAAAGGCTATGATATCATGCACATCTTTTTTAAATAGATGACTGTGCTGGGTAGCTAGCAGGGGGAAATTCTATCTTGTGGAATCTTATAGCAAAGGAGTTCTTATGCTGGTAAAAAGGGTAGGTGGTATGGATGCAAATCGCTGATAATGTGATTGGTCTTATTGGTCATACACCAATGGTGAAATTAAAGCGGTTTTCTGCTGCAATGTCCACTGTTCTGGTGGCTAAGGTAGAAAGCTATAATCCAGGTGGAAGTGTAAAAGACCGGGCGGCAATCCATATGATTGCTCGGGCTGAAGAAAAAGGGATTTTGAATAAGGATACGGTGATTGTGGAACCAACCAGTGGTAATACTGGCATTGGATTGGCCATGGTTTCCGCTATTCGAGGGTATCACATTGTGTTAACAATGCCGGATACCATGAGTTTAGAAAGACGCAATCTTTTAAAGGCCTATGGGGCAGATGTGGTGTTGACCCCAGGAGCCCAAGGCATGCAAGGCGCCATAGCAAAGGCGCAGGAATTGGCAGCAAAATATCCGAAATCTTGGATGCCAGGACAGTTTACCAATGCAGATAATGCCAATGCTCATTATCTTACCACTGGTCCGGAGATTTGGGAAGATACAGAGGGTGAGGTTGATATATTTGTAGCTGGTATAGGCACCGGGGGCGTTATTACTGGAGTGGGAAGCTATTTAAAGCAACAAAAGGATACTGTGTATATCGTGGGGGTAGAGCCCGGGGAATCTCCCGTGCTTTCTGGGGGCCAACCCGGAGTCCATGATATTCAAGGGATTGGCGCTGGGTTTGTTCCAGAGGTGTTACAGATGGATATTGTGGATGAGATAATTCCAGTACAAGGGACAATTGCCATGGCCACAGCCCGTAGGTTGGGGAAAGAAGAAGGTTTGTTGGTTGGCATTTCTTCTGGGGCAGTGGCATGGGCAGGATTGCAGTTGGCTCAAAGACCAGAAAACCAAGATAAAACAATTGTAATCCTTTTGCCTGATGCCGGGGAACGCTATCTTTCAACTGCTTTATTTGCTGAACAATAGAAAGGAAGATTGCTTTGAAAGATTGTGACTTGCATAAGGTTTATTTGCAAAGCAATAATGGGCTCGAAAACAAGCGTTTATCTTTGAGCCCATTATACATTTTATTTCAATAAAGATATTTTTCTAGCAAATGCAGTGTATTAGGCTTTGTTTTTTTCTTTTTTGCTTAACAAAATGGCGATAATAATAAGCATCAAAAGAATGATGGCACCTAGTAGATAATAAATGGCATGGGACATAATGGAAACCTCCTTTTCATTTATCATATGCAAATTATGTGTATCTTGAAACCAACAGCTCCAAGGGGTAGAGAAGTTATAAAAGAAAGTTGGGTTAGGCGTTGGTGGATATAATTTGATGCCCATATGTTCCAAGGTGTTTCAAATTGGTTTTTCATGGTATAGGCTCAATTCATTTTGTGGTGAACGTATTGGGAAAACCATGGCTGAATGGTGGAAGGGGTAAAGGATTGTTTGATTGCTCCTTTTTTAGCCCCTTCAGCATAAGAAATCAAGGAATTTTTTGATGATAGTGCCTTAAAGATTGATTGGTATGATTTAGATTTTTAATTAGGGGTTAAGTGTTATGCATGGAAAAAAGATAGAACAGCGCAAAGTGAAACTGCTTGTTTTATTGAATGTTTCTTTGTTATTAGAGGCCCTGCTATATGGCCTGATTGCTCCTTTGGTACCTTATTATGTGGATGTACTTCATATCACCACTGGACAGATGGGGGGAATTGTTGCCGCATATTCCCTGGCATTGTTGTTTGGCAGCTTTCCCGCTGGATTGGCTTGTGATCGTTGGGGCAACCGAAAGGTTTTGTTATTTGGTTTGGGGATATTAGGGCTATCTACTTTTCTTTTTTCTTTGGTGAATAGCACATGGCTTTTGGTGCTAACACGAATGAGTCAAGGATTGGCAAGTGCTGCCATTTGGGTGGCAGGACTTGCCATGGCCACTGTATTGGTTCCCTCCGGGAGTAGAGGCAGGGTATTGGGCTTTATGATGGGAATTACCAGTTTGGGAACCATCGCAGGTCCAGTGATTGGAGGGATATTTTTTAGTACTTGGGGCTATCAGGCGCCCTTTTATTTTACAGCAATGCTTTTATCACTGGTTTTCATTGGATTGTTTTGCATGCATTTGCCAATGTCTGAAAAAGAAGAAAAAAAGAGCAGATCCTCTGGTTTTGCGACTTTAAAACAGGGTATAAAAAATCCTGAAATGGGCGTATTGTTTTTAGTAATCATTGCCACAAGCTATGGTTTTGGCATGCTGGAGCCACTGTTGCCTTTACATTTACAGCAACAGTTTGGGTTAGACAGCCGGTCCATTGGTTTTATATTCGGAACCATAGGGCTGGTGTATACCATTTCCCAACCAATGGTGGGCATTATTTCAGATAAAGTAGGATATTGGCGGGTTATTTTCTTAGGTTTGTTGGCCTCAATGTTGTTTGCACCTATAATTGCTTTGGCTTCTTTGTTCTGGCTCTTGCTGGGAGGGATTTGTCTGTATGCAATGGCTGCAAGCACTATGATGGCCCCTTGCTTGCCTAAATTGGCAGAATTGGTTGAAAAGGAACAAAACCAAAATTATGGCCAAAGCTTTGGTTTGGTGAATGCAGCATATTCCATTGGTTTATTGTTAGGTCCCTCTGTGGGTGGTATGGTGGCGCAAGCTTTTTCTTTTTTGGCAGCCATTTGTATATATGCTTTGATTTTATTGTGTCTGTTGATTTTATTGGGTATCTTGGGATATAGAAAAAATATGCATGAAAAAGGAGCTAGAGAAAAGGAAGGAAAGAATGGAATATAAAATAAAAAACCTCCCACAGGAGGTTTTTTATTTTGGTGAGCCATCGGCGACTCGAACGCCGGACACCCTGATTAAAAGTCAGGTGCTCTACCAACTGAGCTAATGGCTCAAATTTTATATCCTTTTTAAAGGATATAAAACAAAATGGCTGGGGCGGCTGGATTCGAACCAACGAATGCCGATTCCAAAGACCGGTGCCTTACCGCTTGGCGACGCCCCATTATCATTGGGGTGGATGATGGGATTTGAACCCACGACCCCCAGAGCCACAATCTGGTACTCTAACCAGCTGAGCTACATCCACCATATGGTATAAGAAAGCCCTATCTGGAAAATTGCTTAAAAATAGGATATGTCCCTATCAGCAGAAATAATTCTAACAAAAAAAAAGAAGTTTGTCAAGTAAAAATAGAACAGGTAATATTTTACTATAATGTTATGATTTTTTTGATCATTTACCTTTTTTTTGCGGCTTTTCCGTTTGTCCTGGCGCTTTGCTAACAGAATCATAATGCGCCATCATATAAACAATGCCTCCTACAATTAACACAGCGGCAATTAATTGAAAATAAATTGCAATGCTATTATCCATTGCTATGACCTCCTTGGGATTTATTTTTATAATACAATAATTTCTCCTTTGTATCAGAAAAATCCTGCAAGTAAAGAAAAGAAGCGAAAAGTTAACTGGTAGAAATTTATGCTGGTGATTCCTTCATGTTTTTTGCACAATGGGACAAGATAAAGTCGTGGTAAAAAATAAGTAAAAAAGGAGGAATTGATTTGGCATTTGACAAAAAAATTGGAATATTTTTGGGTGTAGTGGCTGTTATCATGATGTGTATGAGCACAATTACTTTGGCTGACGCTATGCCCCAAACAAAAAATGTAGAGCCCCAGGAATTGTACCAACAATTCGTTGAAAAGTTATCTATTAATCTTGGGCTGCCTCAGGATAAAGTGACAAAAGCTTTGGAAAAAACAAAACAACAAATATTAGAAGATGCAGTACACCAAGGAAAAATCACCCGGCAACAGATGGAGGAAATAGCCAAGCATAGGGATTTTT
This sequence comes from uncultured Peptococcaceae bacterium, assembly GCA_958417755.1. Taxonomy (GTDB): domain Bacteria; phylum Bacillota; class Desulfotomaculia; order Desulfotomaculales; family Desulfocucumaceae; genus CATZDY01. Next base: position 15,791 of record CATZDY010000010.1, on the reverse strand, counting down.
GCTTTCCTTGGCTTCAACAAGGGAATCATCATAGGGGACCATCTCTGGATTTAGTGGCAAAAGCTTTGGGTATTACTGTTACACAACTGCAAAAGGATTTAGATAGTGGAAAACATTTGAGAGATATTGTCCAAGAACAAGGTTTAACCACAGAGCAGTTTCGGCAAAAAATCATAAAAGCCAAAAAAGATGCCTTGGCTCAAGAGGTTCAAGAGGGCAAGCTGACCCAAGAGCAAGCCAATAAGATTTTGGAAAAATTGGAACAAAAAAGTGCAGGTAGGACGAGTTAATGGTGACTGTTACCAGGCAAAGAGAATATTGTATTGCATATTGATGTTTTATAAGGGATGCGTTATGATTTTTAGTAGGCAAAGAGCTTGGCTAAGGGGTTTTTAAGATATTTTAGGGTAAATGTTCTAGCTAAGCTATACAGGGCGGTTTCTCTATTTGCTAGACAATGATTTTTTAATCCGTTTTGGATGTTTGGTCATGTCTATTGATCGGATAAAGATATTAACTGATGCCGAGAAAAGCCTCAACCATACGGAGGCTTTTTTTGTGGCTAGGCAGCCGTCCTTTGCCTTGATGACTGTGAAAGCTTGGGGAGGATTTAAAACAAATGGAACAAAAGGAACAAATGGAAGCTTATCGGGATTATTTCCGGGAAAAAGATGAACTAGCCAAATATTTGAATATACAACTGGAGGAGGTAAAGCCTGGTTATGCCCGGGGTACTTTGGAAATAAAAAAAGAATTATTAAATGGACTAGGGGTAACCCATGGAGGAACCATATTCAGTTTGGCGGATGTTGTATTTGCTGCAGCTAGTAATTCCAGAGGTATACCAGCTGTATCTTTAAGTGTTCATATTTCCTTTTTAAAGGCATCAGGGGTTGGCAATCGCTTGACTGCCATTGCCATGGAAGAAAATATAACCAGAAAGACAGGGTTATACAGGGTGGAAATCCGAGATGAACATGATGAGCTTGTATCTGTGGCCCAGGGAATGGTTTATCGGAAAACTGAACATAAAGAGTCCTAAGGTTTGTCAAGAAGAATAAAAATGAAATGAACTAACGAATGAAGGAAGGAACATGAGGGGTTAGCGGCATGTTTCCTTCCTTTCATTTATGGTAGGTGCTTTATCAGTGCTCAGAGGTTAGTACCTTTCTTACTTCTGTATGGATGAGTCGAGGAATTTTTATCACTTTAATCGGTTCAAAGCTGATTTGAAACATTGAAGATAATGCGGAGATTGTTTTTATGATGATGTTTTCCAAAATATGAAGCATTGTCATCACCCCTGTGCTTTGATTATAAAATATTTTATACTCTTCTTCATTGCAAAAATAATGGCTGGGCTTCCTGTAAAGAGCTCTTGTGGTTGTTTTCTATCTATTAAGGAAGATACAATCATACATTGAATGATTTTGCATAATAGAGAGAAAGAACTGGGGAAAACGGGCCATTAATTTGACTAGGGCAGAGAATAAAGAGCAAAAGGATACCCTTTTTCTTCATTATATTAAAGTATAAGGATGCCGTTGTTTGCATATAAAATGATGTGTAATCACTAAGGAGAATTTGCTGGGTTTCGTGACAGGGAAAAATGATAAAAGTTAAGATTTTAGGTGAGGCAGAGAACAAAGGATGGATGTTGTTTTTTAAAAAATTGCGCTCTTTTTCTGAAATTTTAAAAGACTTAAAAAGAGGATGTTCGCAGATATATGTCGAAGCTTATTTTTTGTGCTTATAGCAGGTTTCTTTATGCCCAGCAGCTTTTGGATGAAGAAAATGGTTGTAAGGAGTGGGTCTGATAGCTTATTGATTTGTGAATTGTGTGTAAAATGAAAATTTTTGCATGTTTCAATAAGTGAAGGCTATGATCATGGTTCACTGAAAAAAGTAGGGTGAAAGAATGCCAGTTGGTATGAAATGAATGGTATATTGGGGTTTTTTGGTTTATCAGTTACTTGATAAACCACACAATCATTGTCCACTGCATCATGAAATACATATGTAGGGGGTGGTGTGTTTCCGGGGGCAGGTTTGGTTACAGACAATCCCTAGGAGACTTGTCATCTGTTATCCAAAGGATTGGTCTTTTTAGGGCAGGATCCGAATGGATTATTGCAAAGTTTTAATAAGCATAAGCAATGAAGCGAAGAAAGGACAGGAGGTCGAATAAAAGATGCCTACTTTTGTAATTGCTGAAAAATGTGATGGTTGCAAAGGGCAGGATAAAACTGCTTGTATGTATGCATGTCCCAATGATTTAATGGTCTTGGATAAAGAAAAGATGAAAGCGTATAACCGGGATGTTTCTGCATGTTGGGAATGTCTTTGTTGTGGGAAAGCATGTCCCCAGCAGGCCATTGATTTAAGAGGTTATGCAGATTTTGTTCCCCTTGGGGCCAGTTGTACACCTTTGCGTGGTTCGGATAATATCATGTGGACTGTAAAATTCCGCAATGGAGATATGAAGCGTTTTAAATATCCCATCCGGACCACTGAAGAGGGTTCTGCAGTGCCTGACGGTGGTTTTGATACAGGGGCTACGTTGGAAGGTTTGGAACTGTATACTGAACCAGCATCTTTGGGAACAGAGGTTTGGACCTATAAAAAATAATAGAGATATACTGGACATAGAATGAAGATTGATTGGAGGAGGCAAAGGAAATGCCAGTAAATTTTGAAACCGTTGAAGTAACCACTGATTTGCTGATCATTGGTGGCGGTATGGCGGCCTGTGGTGCGGCCGTGGAAGCTGCTTATTGGGGTCAAAAACATGGAGTAAAGGTAACATTGGTGGACAAGGCGTCCATGGTGCGTTCTGGTGCTGTGGGCATGGGCTTGGCAGCCATTAAACAATATATTGGTCTTGATAAAGGCGAAAATACCATTGAAGAGTTTGTAAAACATGTAAAATACGATTTAATGGGAGTTTCCCGGGATGATTTGACAGCTAACATTGCCCGGCACGTGGATAGTTCTGTGCATTTGTTTGAACAATGGGGCTTGCCTTTCTGGAAAAACGATGATGACGAGTATGTCAGAGAAGGCCGTTGGCAAGTGATGATCCACGGAGAATCTTACAAAGTTATTGTGGCAGAAGCAGCGAAAAATGCCTTGGGTATGGATAATATCTATGAACGTATTTTCATTACCGAGCCATTGATGGATGGCGATAGGGTAGCTGGTGCTGTAGGCTTTAGTGTGCGGGAAAATAAATTTTATGTATTCAAAGCCAAGGCTGTGCTGGCTGCCATGGGCGGTGCTGTGGGTGTCTTTAAACCCCGGTTCTCTGGGGAAGGCATGGGACGTTCTTGGTATCCCAATTTCTCCACCGGTTCATCCACCTATTTTACCGCCAGAGCTGGGGCGGAAATGACTTGCCAGGAAGTGCGTTTTGTACCCATTCGTTTAAAAGATGCTTGTGGTCCTGTGGGGGCATGGTTCCAAAACTTCAAATCCCGTGCCACCAATGCTTATGATGGTGAATATTTGGTAGAACGCAAGGATGAATTGGCCAAATGGGGTAAATATGCCACCAAAGATCCTCTGCCAGCGAACTTGCGCAACTATTTAGGACTCTTGGATGTGGCAGAAGGCAAAGGCCCCATCTATATTCGGACAGAAGAAGCCATTGAAAAATTAAACAAAGAGTATGAAGATGATCCCAAAGGTTTGAAGAAAAAAATGAAGAAATTGGAATCCGAAGCTTGGGAAGACTTTTTGGATATGACCATTGCCCAGTCCCTGTTGTGGGCTGCTACGGATTTCAATCCTGGGGAAAAACCAGCAGAAATGGCACCCACGGAACCCTATTTCATTAGTTCTTATGCAGGTGCTTCCGGTGCCTGGGTATCTGGTCCCAAGGACCTGGCTGATGGTACAGAATATTTCTGGGGTTATGACAACATGACCACTGTACAGGGTTTGTTTGCCGCTGGGGATGCCTCCGGAGCCACCAGCCATAAATATTCTTCTGGTTCCCATGCAGAAGGGCGTATTGCCGCCAAAGCAGCCATTCGCTTTATTTTGGATAACAATGCCCAGCCCAATGTGGATGGCAGCACAGTGGAAGAGTTAAAACAAGAGGCTTTAAAACCATTGGAAACCTTTGAAGCACATAAAGATTTTACCACTGATCCGGAAATCAATCCTGAATATATTTTGCCCCGGATGTTTATGATGCGGTTGCAGAAAATTATGGATGATTATGTTGGTGGCGCTACTTCTCATTTTGCCACCAATGCCAAAGAATTAGCTCAGGCAGAAATTTTGCTGGCATTGTTGCAAGAAGATGCGGATAAATTAGCAGCCCGGGATTTAAATGAGTTATTACGGGCTTGGGAACATAAGCACAGAATGTGGCAGGCCATTGCCCATATGCGCGCAGTGGCGTTCCGGGAAGAAACCCGTTGGCCTGGTTATTTGATTCGCAGTGACTATCCTGCCTTGGATGAAGAAAACTGGAATTGTTTTGTGAATCTTAAATATGATCCCAATACAAGGGAATGGTCTGTGTTTAAACGTCCAGTGCTGAATTTATTTAATATTGATTAGTGCTTTGGTGCATATATGGTGGAAAAATATGCTTCATTGCTCGGTGTTCAGGGATTCCGTGGGCATTGCCCACGGGGTCCTCATAGACCGGGCAATGACAAAGGGGGTATCGGGAACGGCATTGTAAGGGGAATGGGCACAAAATAATGGATAAAGAACCATGGTAAGGCGCGCTTGTTGTTTTTAGGACAAATAGGTCGTGATAGCAAAAAGTTCTTGGGTTTTGTGTGGGTGCTGTGTCTCGATGGATCATCTGCAGAGAAGTGTGTTTGAACGTTTTTATGATGTTATGGATTGGGAGCAATATAAAGAGGGTTTTAGAATTTATTGGTAAAAAATCTCACAGATTAATGAATGGAGATATCACACATGGCGAATAACAGTATTTTGGTGGTTGGTGGGGGAATCAGTGGTTTAACCACTGCCATAGAAGCCGCAGAAGTAGGTTGTGAAGTAATTTTGGTGGAAAAAAATGCTTACTTAGGGGGTAAAGTCACCCAAATCAATCAGTATTTCCCCAAATTATGTCCCCCCAATTGTGGTCTGGAAATTAATTTCAAAAGAATCAAAAATAATCCTTTGATACAGTTTTATACTTTAGCAGAGGTAAAAAATATTAGTGGACAAGAAGGGGATTTTGAAGTAACCATTCAATTAAATCCCCGTTATGTCAATGAGAATTGTACGGCTTGCGGGCAATGTGTAGAAGCCTGCCCAGCAGAAAGGGCGAATGTATTTAATTATGGGATGGATAAAACCAAAGCTGTGTATTTACCCCATGAATTTGCCTTTCCCATGAAATATGTGCTGGATAAAGCCGCTTGTGCAGAGGGTTGTACAAAGTGTGTGGAAGCCTGTCAATATGATGCCATTGAGACAGATATGGAAGCCAAAACCATAACAGTGAAAGTGGGAAGCATTGTATGGGCCACTGGGTGGGTTCCTTATGATGCCTCAAAAATTACCTATTATGGGTATGGCCTATATCCCAATGTAATCACCAATGTGATGATGGAGCGGTTGGCAGCAGTCAATGGTCCAACCCAAGGCAAGATTGTTCGTCCCTCTGATGGTAAAGAGATCCAGAGCATTGCTTTTGTGCAATGTGCAGGTTCCCTGGATGAAAATCATATTCACGCTTGTTCTTCCGTTTGTTGTATGGCTTCATTGAAACAATTGAATTATGTACGGGAACAGTATCCAAATGCTAAGATTGCTGTGTATTACATTGATATTCGGGCTAGGGGCAAGCATGAAGATTTTTATGTCAAAGTGCAGAATGAAATCAATGCTACTTTTATCAAAGGGAAAGCAGGGGAAATCAAGGAAGATCCTGCTACCCATAATCTCACTGTGATTGCGGAAGATCAAATCAATCAGGTTTTAACAGAAGAGCAATATGACATGGTTGTGTTGGCCACAGGGATGCAACCAGCCACTGCGTTGGACAAAGTGCCAATGGAGATGTCATATGATGAAGATGGATTTGTGGTCTCTGAACCAACAACACCTGGTATTTACAGCACTGGGTGTGTGTGTAAACCAGCTGATGTTGCTGCTGCAGTACAAGATGCTTCAGGGGCAGCACTTAAAGCGATTCAATCGGTGAGGAGGCAAAACAATGGCTAAAAAAACAGGGGTATTTATTTGTGGGGGATGTGGCATTGGAGAGGCTTTAGACATGGATGCCTTGGTCAAAGTTGCCTCTAAGGAATGCAAAGCTCCTTTGTGCAAAACCCATGATTTTTTATGTGGACCAGAGGGTACAGCAACAATCAAAGAAAACATTGCTGCTGAAGAACTGGATTGCGTTTTAATCGTTGGGTGTTCCAACCGGGTGAATTACCAAGCCTTTGATTTTGGTCCCAATGTGATTGTGGAACGGGTGAATGTCCGGGAGCAGGTGGTTTGGACCCATGAAGCTGATGATGAAGATACCCAGGCCATGGCTGAGGACAACATCCGGATGTATATGGCTAAGGCCAAAACCGTGGAAACGCCCGAACCCTACCAAGCGGAAGATGTCTCCAAGACTTTGTTGGTTGTGGGTGGCGGTATGGCAGGGATGACTGCTGCCGTGGAAGCTGCCAAGGCGAACTATCAAGTTATTTTGGTGGAAAAGGAAGATTCCTTAGGCGGATGGTTGAAAAAGCTTTATAAACTTGCCCCTTTAAAAGCCCCATATACTCAGTTAGAAGATGTGGCTTTAGAAGAAAGGGTCAAAGAGCTAGAAGGGTATAGCAATATTAAGGTGTATACCTCTGCGGTGATAGAAAAAACAGCTGGGGCTCCGGGATTATTTGATGTGGTAATCAATCAAAATGGCAATGCCATCCCGGAGCGGGTAGGAGCCATTGTGGTGGCCACCGGCGCAGTGCCTTATAATCCTGAAAACTTAGCCCATTTGGGCTTTGGAATTTCCCCCAATGTCATTACCCAATCCATGTTTGAGGAAATGGCAAAAACAGGGAAGCTGACAAGACCTGCGGATGGTGAAGAAGTGAAAAAAGTTGCCTTTATCCAGTGCGCAGGTTCCAGGGATCAGGAGAGGTTGCCTTATTGTTCAGCAGCATGTTGCGTGGAATCCATGAAGCAAGCCCTGTATGTAAAGGAACAAGACCCTGAGGCCCAAGCCTATGTTTTTTATAAAGATATTCGCTCAGCAGGACAGTATGAGCATTTTTATAAAAAAGCTCAGTCAGAGGGTGTTATATTTATCAAAGGCGATGTCACGGATGTGTCCGAAGATGGCGAAGGAACCTTGGTCATTGAAGCGGATGATTTGTTGATGGGAGATAAAACCATGGCTGATGAGATTGATTTGATCGTCTTGGCCAACGGCATGGTTCCCACCACTGCCTTTGAGAACGGAGAATATGTAGGGTTAGATGGCGGAGCCGGGCAGGAAGAAGCAGAGGCTGAAGCAGCCGCTGCTGCGGAAGATGGGGATGAAGAAGAAACAGTAACCCAGGCCAATATAATAAAAGCCAATATTTTGAATTTGGAATACAGACAAGGTCCAGAATTACCAGAGTTAAAATATGGTTTCCCTGATTCCCATTATATCTGTTTCCCTTATGAAACCAGACGTACTGGTATCTATGCTGCTGGTAGCGTTAGACGTCCCATGGACATGGGGCAATCCATAGGGGATGCTGTGGGGGCTGCGTTAAAAGCCATTCAATGTGTGGAAATGACAGCCAGAGGGGCTGCTGTTCATCCTCGTTCTGGGGATCTTTCTTTCCCGGATTTCCAGATGAGCCGGTGTACCCAGTGTAAACGTTGTACAGATGAATGTCCTTTTGGCGCTATCAATGAAGATGAGAAGAGCAATCCTTTGATCAATCCCACCAGGTGTAGAAGATGTAGCACTTGTATGGGAGCTTGTCCGGAAAGGATTATTTCCTTTAAGAATTATTCTGTTCCCATGATTGGCAATATGCTCAAAGCCTTTGATGTACCTGAAGAAGATGAGGAAAAACCAAGGATTTTAATCTTTGCCTGTGAAAACGATGCAATCCCTGCCATTGATATGGCTGGTATCAACCGGTTGCAATATAATCCTTGGGTGCGTATTATTCCTGTTAGATGTTTGGGCTCCCTAAGCTTGGTATGGGTGAATGATGCTATGTCCCGGGGGGTAGATGGTGTATTGCTTTTGGGATGTAAACACGGCGAGGATTATCAATGTCACTTTATGAAGGGTAGTGAATTGGCAGAGATCAGACTTTCCAAGGTATCTGAAACTTTGGATCGTTTGGGCTTGGAATCAGAACGTGTACAAACCCATAGTGTAAGCATCATGGATTATCAAGAAATACCCAAAATCTTAGAAGACTTTATGGAAAAAATTGAAGAATTAGGTCCTAATCCCATGAAGGAATTTTAAGAAGGAATAAAGCCAAAAAAATATGACAAATTTGCCAATACAGAATAAAAGTGCAAAAGCACAGCTGGCTTTTGATACATTGGGGATATAGAACACTCCATCAGCAAATAGGAGTAATAGGACGGCATGAAAGAAACATGTCGTCCTCGCCCTTCTGTAATGAAGAGAGAAAACGAACTCATTGTTGATGGCAGTGGGGTCAAAGGAGATATGGAAATGACAGATACAACTGTTTCCTCTACGCCAATCAAATATGACAATACCTTTGCAAAGGAAATCTATGCCCTGGAGAATGGACATTATACAAGAATATGTATGCAATGTGGTATGTGTGCCATTTCATGTGCTACCAGGGAGAAAATGGATTACTCTCCGCGCAAATTGTTTAACCTTATCAGGGCTGGTAAAAAGGAAGAGGTTATGCAGGCCAATACCATGTGGATGTGTACCACTTGCTGTATGTGTAAAGTGCGTTGTCCCAGGGGAATCCCTTTGGTGGATGTAATGCATGATTTAAAAGCTCTGGCTATTCGTGAGGGATATATGGATTATCCTCAGGCTGTTTTTTATCAGTCCATGTGGAAGGAAGCCCTATCCCGGGGACGGGTATTTGAAGGGGGCGTCATGACACGGTACTTTTTGAAAAAAGGCTTTAGTGAAATTAAAAAAGCCTTTGGCATGAAAGACGTGGGCATAGCCATGTTAAAACATAGTCGAATGCCCTTGATGCCACCCAAGAAGATTAAAGGTATCAGTGCCTTACGTCAAATTGTAGAGCGGGCCCAGGCCTTAGAAGATGAAAAGGGGGGCAAGTAAATCATGCGCTTTAGTGTATATCCCGGTTGCTCCATGGAAGCCACTGCCCTCAGCTACTTAAAATCTATGAATGCTGTGATGAAAGTACTGGATGTACAACTGGAGGAAATTCCTGATTGGAATTGTTGTGGGGCCAGTGTGGCTTCTGGTGTGGTGGGGGAGTTTCCCCAGCAAGTCATGACAGCCAGAAATTTGGCGCTTGCAGAGAAAAACGGCTTGGATATTTTAGTGGGCTGTAGTTCTTGTTACATGAATATGGGTTTAACTAATAAGCGTTTTCAAGAGGATGCCCATTTTGCAGAAAAGGCAAATAAGGCCCTTGCTGCTGGGGGACTTCACTATAATGGGACGCTGAAGGTACGCCAGATTGTGGATGCCTTGGTCAATGATGTAGGGTTGGATACCATTCAGGGAAAGGTAAAACGCCCTCTTAAGGGATTAAAGGTAGCAGGCTATGTGGGTTGCCAAACAGTACGGGCTCTGCCTTGGGAGTACGATAATCCAGAACGTCCGGTTTTGTTGGATCAATTGGTGGAAGCCTTAGGGGCCACAGCTGTACCCTTTCCTTTGAAAGCCAGCTGTTGTGGGAGTTCTAATTCCATTGCCCAAACAGAAATTGTTTTGGAATACAGCAAAGCCATTTTGGATTCTGCTTTGGAGAATCAAGCCCAATTGATGGTAACGCCATGTCCCATGTGTCAAATGAATTTGGATTGTTTTCAAACCATGATCAATAAAGAATATAAAACAACATATAAGATGCCTATTTTATTCATTACACAATTGATGGCCATTGCTTTTGACTTGCCAGCAGCAGACCAGGCCTTGAAGTATTGCATCAATTCTCCCCAGGAAGCGCTGGGTGCTGTGGCTGGGGGAAAAGCATAAGAGAATAATCTATATCATGTAAAGAATGAAAAACAGCCTTATTTTAAAAACTAGTTGTTAAAAGAAAATAGCTTTTAGGTAGCCATATGCTCACTGGGAGCTGCCTATTGTAGCCAATTTCTTAAATAGTTTTTGATAAATATAGGGCTGTTTTTATGTTTTTTTACATAGACTGTTTGATAACCCAACCATTGAGAAGGAAATCAAATGGACAAGGAAAAATAGTTTATCCTTGTCCACTAAAAGCAGCTTATTGTTCATCTGGGGCCTTATCCACACTGGAGATGCCTTCCTTTATCTTAGCTGTTATGGCTTTCATCAGATTTTGGAATTGCATATTGGTATAATGAGAGTTTTTAATCAACGGATTTTCCAGAGATGCTTTTTCCAATGCTTCGAGGTTCTTTTTTTCTTCTGCTGTCAGTTCTTGTCCTAATAACTTCTTTTTTTGTTCTTCTATTTGCATCATTTGCAGATTTTCTAATAACGTGCGGGCTTCTGCATTATGAAGCAATTGGTATTCTGCTTCTTTAAACCTTTTGTATTCTTCCGTTTGTGCCAGGGCTTGTCCCAAGGCAATGCACATTTGGAAAGGATTTTCTAGTGTGTCCATGTGTTTTATCAGCTCCTGACGTTTGATTGGTAATAGCAAGTTATCAATTAAATCATTTCCCTTAGTGCTCCTTTGAGCAATTTGCCAGAGGTTGTTTTGGGAATATTGTCTACCACCCGAATATATTTGGGTATTTTATACATGGCGATTTTGTCCCGGCAAAAGGCTTGTAATTCCTCTGGAGCTATTTTTGTTTCATTGCGTAACAGCACAAAAGCCAATACTTCCTCCCCCATATTGGGATCCGGAACACCTAATACAGCCACTTCAAATACATAGGGATGGGTATAAAGGACTTCTTCCACCTCTTTGGGATAAATATGAAATCCACCCCGAATAATGACATCTTTTTTCTTATCCATAATATAAAGATAGCCATCCCTATCGCAATAAGCAAAATCCCCTGTGTGGAGCCAAGAATTTCGCAATGTCAATTTTGTTTCTTCTTCTCTGTTATAATACCCTTTCATCACATTAGGGCCCCTGACAATGATTTCTCCAATATTCCCTGGGGTTACTTCCGAATCATCGTAGTCAACAATTTTTACCTCTACCCCAGGGATCGGCAGTCCCACAGAACCCGGTTTTTTTAGGCCCTGGGGTAGATTTGACGCCACCAGGGGGGAGGTTTCTGTAAGACCATAACTTTCTGTAATTTGAAGCCCGAATTTTTTTTCAAATTGGTGAAAGGTTTCAGCTGGTAAAGCAGTGGTACCTGTGCAGGCAATTCTCCAGCTGCTCAGGTCATATTGCTCAATGTTTTGATGTTGCACCAATAGAGAATACATGGTAGGAGGACCAAAATAAAAGGTGATGTTTTGATCTTGCACTGTTTGCAAAAATTGATCCGGGCTAATCCAACCATCTTGTACCACTAAGGTTGCCCCGGATATGAATGCAGCATTGATAATACAGGTTTGGGTAGCAATATGAAATACTGGAGCTACTAAAAGCAATTTATCTTGGGGACCTAATCCATGCATTTGCGCAAAGGTAGAAGCATTGGTATATAAATTATGGTGGGTAAGCATAACCCCTTTTTGGGTGCTGTTATTGCCCGAAGTATACATGAAAACAATGATTTCATCCCTTTGGTAGTCTCCTTTGGGTTTAAAATTCCATGAATCATGTTTGACCAAGCTGTTAAAAGAATAGGTATTTTCATTTTCTTCAAAGTCTCGAATGATAATAAGTCCCTTGGGGTTAGGCATTTCTTGCAATAGTTTATCAAAAATGGGAATCTTACTTTCCGTGGTAATGACCAATACAGGAGATGCATCATGCATAATGCGCCTAAATTCACTGAGAGTATATTGATGATTCACAGGAACAGAAATAGCCCGGACTCGCATGATGGCATAATAAGAAATAATGAATTCCGGACAATTACCCAGGGCAAGCAAAATTCTATCCCCCGGAAGGATGCCTAAATCCATCAGACTGCTGGCGAATTGATTGATGAAGGTATTCAATTGAATATAAGAAAGACTTTGTCCACGGTAGACCAAGGCTGTTTGAGACGGGTTTTTACAGCTGATTTCAGTTAGCTTGAGGGGTAAATTCATCGTGAAACCTCCTTCTGCACCATTGCTCCCAAGACTACAATGACAAACAGAAAAGAGCCAGCAACCATTTTTTCTGTGACTGGCCATATCAAATTCTGTTCTTTTTTGGGGATTAAATCCATCATATCATATATCTGTAGTTGAAAAATATGTTAGATTAGAGACTTTCGTATATGTATGACAGGATGCCTTTGCTTTATGTATGGCTTTGTAAAATCCAATCACACAGGCACTAGCTATTCAATAAATTTTTGTTATATTTTGAAATTATGCTCAATTAACAATAAAACTTATCATTCCTAAGAATCCATACTTGCACCAAAAGTCTCCATGCATTATGATGATAAAAATTCATCTTACTCTAACTACAGCTTTCTAAGAAACAACATTCTCTTTCTTAAATGAAAATCCTTCTTTCCAAATGAATATTCCCTTTGGATACAAGAAGGAGTATAAGAATAAAAAATGGTAAACAATAAACCAAAAAGGATGAGAATATATGCCAGAGGAACATAAAAAAGAAGATACTTTGCCTAAAATTAAATTAGGCCGTTTGCGGGTAGATCCAGTATTTTTGTTGTTGTTTTTATTTTTTACTGTATCAGGACTGGGTTTGTTGTTGTTCATACTTTTGCAATGATTTTTTTTGATGCATCATGTTATTTTGAAAAAGAGTTTCTTTGTGCATAACAATAAATCGTGGCTCTAAACGGTTTTTTTGACCACTAAATCGTTGGCTGCCTGCAGGGTGATATAGCCACAAAATAATGGATTCATACCATTGGATGAGCTGTCGCAGCCAGGGGGGCTTAATTTTCACTGATATAAATCCTGTTTTTTCTGTAGCGCGGTGTAACATGGTGGTTCCTGTGATATAATCTAACTTTGCATATTGGGGGTGTTCTTCAATAAATTGCACCAAAAGGGAAATGGATTGGTGTAACTCTTTGACCATTCGTACAGCAATGGCCGTGGGTTTTGTTTCCCCATGCAGTATGTTGGCGATTTGTTCATTGTTTAGATGTAAATCAATCACTCGTTCTCCTTTTTTGAGCATTTGTTGGGGAGACAGCATGATGGTTTGTCCACGATATATCTTGGTGGATATGCGGAACAAGCTTTCCTTCCCTTGTACAATGACAGGTTCTATTTTACATAGCCGTAAAATGAACATGTCCCAGATGGACCAAAGGGTTCGCAATAGGTTTTTGGCCCAAAAGGGTTTTGGTTTTAGGTCGTCAAGGGGCTTTATGAGAAAGCCTTTTTTTTGTATGGTTTCTATGATACCGGGTAAGGCCTGTAACATATTTTCTGGCGCTCCCGGAGCAGCTCCCATGGTGGAATCATTGTCATGGAATATTAAAATCGCACTTTTTTTGAGTTTATGCAATACATCATGCTGAATGGTTTGTGCTGTGCAGTTTTTTCCCCAATCCCAGCTCATAAAAGACCATAAAACCATTTTTTTTTCTTGCCAGGAACCCGGAGTACGGCATAAAGCAAGGAAAGTAAAAAGATTGCATAAGCCCCATGGAGGTCTCAAATAAAAAGGTGGTTTGAGGTGAAAGTTTTGTAAAATCGCAGCTGTTTGTGTAAATTCACGTACAGTACGCCATGGCCCCATGAGCCAAGGAAATTGGTGGCTATAACTATGATTGCCAAGGGTATGTCCTTCCGCCAAAATCCGGGCAATGATATCTGGATGTTGATTGGCCTGTTTTCCTATTACAAAAAAACAAGCTTTGATGTGATAGGTTGCTAAGATATCTAATACCCTGGGGGTATATTGGGGATGCGGTCCGTCATCAAAGGTAATAACCACTGTGTTGTCTTCCTGAGGACGCCAAAGCACCCCCCAATGAAAAAACCTTGTCAGCAGGGCTGGGATCAAGGCGTAAAGACATAATAATATCAAAAGGCCTACTAAAACGCCCCATAAAAGGTTCACAAATATCACTCCCAGGGTTTGTAATCAAGTTCTTGCTAAAGCAGAAAAACCGTTGTATTATATACAACGTTTTCCGCTTGTATCTATAGGTATCCAGCTTTTTCTAAAGTCAAAACATAATGATTTAACTTTAGAAAAGAAAGGCAAGGGGGTTTGTCTTATATATTTTTAATTTGTTTTTCCACAGGATAGAACAGATAAAAGAAAAACATGCTGATTAACAACAGGGTGGCAATGAATATTGTGGAATTGGTTCCCAGACCCCGGGCTACCAAGCCGCCCAAAGCCGGACCTAAAGCCACTCCCAAGCCTTCCGCTGTGGCGAAAATCCCCCAACTTGTTGCTTGGCGTTCCACAGGAATACATTTGGCTTGTAAAGAATTCCAAGCCGGAAGTACCGCTGCATAGGATAGTCCCACCAACATGGCCAAATAAAAAGCATTATGCTGATTTCCCATGATTGCCAGTAACCCCAGGGCCACGGCGGTACATAGAAAACCAGTGGTCAATAGCAGCTTGAGCCCCACTTTGTCGGCCAGCTTTCCCATGGGGATGAGAAACAAAACAGTTGCTCCACCTCCTGCTAACAGTAAAAGCCCGTATTGATCATGGTTTAGCTGTAAAGCGCTTTCAGCAAAAAGCGGTAATATTGGTAATAAGAGCCCAGCTGATAGGGTCTGTAAAAACATACCTGGCAATAAAAGTCTGGTTACAGCAGGTGTTTCAGCCAATTTACAGAGGGTTTTCCATACACCTTGCACCATTCCCTCCTGGGAAGATGTGGAATGCTGTGCAGCTCGGGAGAGCGGAAGCATAATGATTGCGCCCATAAAGGCAATGATAAAGGTAGCAATAATCAGAAGAAAACATGTTTGATAACCTAAAAACAATAAAAAATTAATACCCACCATGCCAAATCCAGTTCCTGCCAGCCAAGTGGAAAATACCATCCCCACTTTGGTGGTGCGATTATCTGCATGAACTGGGGCTACTTCTGTGATAATACCTGGCCAAAGGGGAGAGACCCCAATGCCCAATGCTGCACAAGCAAAAATGATGATAACAGGATAAGAAAATACATAAAGACAAATAAGAGCGCAGGCTCCTAATAAAAGACCCAAAATCAGAATGGGTTTTCCCTTGGCATCATATTGTGAACCAGCCAAGGGTTTACCAATTGTTTCCGATAAATAATGTGCTGATACTGCAAGTCCTGCCAAGGCGATGTTAAATCCCAGTTCTTTGGTTAAATAAAGGGGGAGAAAGGTAAGAAATAAAGCCCCCCGGGCTGTTTCTGTAAAAAAAAGGATAACCAGAAAAATATAGTGTTGATAGCGGGGGGAATCAGTAAACCCAGTCAAAGTAATAATCTCCTGTATTTTCTTTCATTTTAGAGGTAAATTTTTATTTTAGGACCATAGCCATTATACAGGATTCACGGCTTCTTGGAAAGATCGTCTGTGATTCAAATGCTGTCTTTTTGTCAGAGAATGGGTTTTTAGA
>CATZDY010000009.1 GCA_958417755.1 uncultured Peptococcaceae bacterium | reverse complement strand
TTCTATGATTTTCTATCCATTCCTGCTTGTAACAATTTCATCTTAAACCCCTTATCAAGAAAAGGCTCTATTATGCATGCAAGATTTTTCCCATGTCCCCTGTATTGTATCCCCCCATGGCTTCGATTTCCCTCTTGAAATCCAAGGTATTGAGAATAGATACAATGGTTTGGCATGCATCCTGCTCAAAATCTTCTTTTTTCATCACCATATCATACCACTCCTCTTGCATGGGAATGAAATCAATGGTTGGCGTTTGTAATGCTGCTTTTTCATTGCCCAATCCAAAATCAGCCCGGCCTTGGGCCACTGCGCTGGCTACAGACAAATGGGATGTAAAAACTTGATCATATCCTTGCAAATGATGGCTGCGGATTTGTAAAAGGCGCAATCTTTCATCCAACAACACCCGGGTACCGGAGCCTTTCTCACGATTTGCTAAAATAATATCATTCCGTTTTAAATCTTCCCAAGATTGAATGCCTTGGGGATTTCCCTTTTGCACATAAAAACCTTGAATTCGACTGACCAAGCGAATCAACACAAAGGGAATTCCAGGCAACATGCCCTTCATATAAGGCAAATTATAGGTATCTGTATCCCCATCCCAAAGATGGGCTGTGGCCACCTGGGCTCTGTCATTATACAATTCATAAATGGCATTATAACTGCCAATATAATGGCGTAAACATTTAGCTCCCTGGGGATGGTTTTCCAGCCGTTGGGATAATACATCCAAAAAGGCATCCTGACCACAAATAATTAGTTCCCCGCGATTGGGAAGAAAGGGGGTGGAAATTGGCGCAAAGGTTTTTTGGGGCATTTGATGCTCCATCATACCAGCCTTGTATTCATTCACTGCTGTTTCTTCTACCCGCAATTTTCGGCCCACTCGATAGGCTTTTAGTTCCCCGCGTTTTACCAGTTCATAAACTGTATTTTTTTTTATTTGTAACAAATCCGCCACTTCCTGTGGCGTCAATGATCGCTCTCCCAATACGTATCCACTCCTTTACAACACAATGCTCATTCTATTCAGACCTTGGTATAATTGGATGATTTTGCACAAAGGTTTTGCTATCACTATACTACAACAATTTCCTAAATCCAAGCAAAGTATTGTGATATTGACCTGCAAGCATTTTTTATCCCATCTTTTTCTATTTTATACTTTTGCACTTTTGTCAAATAAAAACCAGCCTTCCGTCTTTCCGAAGGCTGGCTCATGGGGAATATCCCTTTAATTTGGATTTGTAAAGCCAGGTGGATTCGGGTGATTGGCTTTGAAATGTTGTCCCCCAGGACTGGACAAATCAAAATAAAGCTTGGAATCCTTGGTCACCCCAAAATCCTTCAAAGAACCTGTATCCTGGATGCGATTGAAGGCTTCCCGGAACATGGTATTGTGTGCTTCCTCACGATTCAACAAAAAGTCAATGGTTTCCCGCACACCCTTGTCCTGAATTTGTCTATACAAATATTCATACACAACCTTTGCCCTTTGTTCTGCGGCTATATTGGACAGTAAATCCGCTGCCAAATCCCCTGTTTCATTGACATATGCTGCTGTCCAAAGCTGTCCTGAAGCATTGCTTAACATGGGAGTCAAGCCAGTTAAAACATGGGCCTCCACTGTTCCCACTGTGGCTCCCCGGGCATCCAAGGTATGTCCGTTTAAAAGATTAATGGTAGTGGCTACCATTTCCATATGGCTCATTTCCTCAGCTGCAATATCTAAAAACAAATCCCGGATGGCTTTATCTTGGATACGCAAGCTTTGGGAAAAATACTGTAGGGCAGCTTTTAGCTCTCCCTGGGGTCCACCCAATTGTTCTTGCATCATGGCTGCATAATTGGGATTCGGACCGTCAACACGTACTTCTTGTAATAAATGCTTATCGTGTTTAAACATCCTATCACTCCCCCTTCTTTCCCTTGGCCATAGTATGATTGATTTTTAGGTTTTTATACTGTTTTTATCAATAACAGCATGTAAAAGCTTTTCATTTTTTATAGGGCAGGGACATATATACGTTTATGTTTACTTGATTATCCTCTTTTGCCAAAGCTAGTCTGGCATGAAGAAAAAAAACCTGGGCAAGCTTTTACTTACATGAATCTGTATGATTTGCTGTTTATTCATGAAATGTTATAAATGTTTTCAATATATAAAAGTATCTTTCGTCAAACAAATACTTATTTTAAAATAAGAATAAAGTTGTAAGGAAAGTATTGGCTTAGCAAATTTTTTATTATAAGATAATAACAACTCTTTTGTCATATTCAGGCGATATTTGCCCTGATTCTATTCCAAACTTTGCTCCAGTGTTTCCTCAACAATACATATCATGAAAAATACTTTCCAGTCTCAATACCTAAGAGATAAAAAAAGGTATTTTGGCGGCAACTAGATTAAAGCGGGGATTTTTAGGATGAAAAAACTATTGCAAATCATTTTTAGCCGCATGATATTGATTGGCTTAGCCATAGTCATTCAGGCAGTATTTTTGATCATTGTTATTTGGGATTTTAGCAATTATTTTCTTTATTTTTATGCCTTTTGTGCCTTGCTCAGCGTCATTGCTGTTATTTGGATTATCAACAATAAAAGCAATCCTGCTTATAAATTAGCCTGGATTATCCCCATTTTGGTTTTTCCAATCTTCGGGGGTTTATTCTATCTTTTATTCGGAAAAAAGAAAATGGGAAAACGGGCCACCCAAACAATGCTGGATGCTCATAAAAAAAATATATTGCATTTAGCACCCAACCAGCACATCTTAAAAGAAATAGAAAAATCTGATAAGCACATTGCAAATCAAGCCCAGTATTTACAACACTATTCTGATTATCCTATTCATGAAAATACATTGACCGAATATTTTCCTGTGGGAGAGATTATGTTTGAACGGCTCAAAGAAAAATTGAAAAAGGCAAAACAATATATTTTCTTGGAATATTTTATTATCGAAGAAGGGATTATGTGGAATAGCATTCTGGATATTCTGGTGCAAAAAGTCAAAGAAGGCGTGGAGGTTCGCCTTATGTACGACGATATGGGAACCCTCATGACCTTGCCTTATCAATACAGCAAAAAGTTAGAAGCATTGGGCATCCAATGCAAGGTTTTCAATCCCTTTGTACCCTTTTTATCCGCTGCAATGAACAATCGGGATCACAGGAAAATCATGGTAATTGATGGACATACCGCCTTTACAGGAGGCATCAATTTGGCGGATGAATACATCAATGCCCGGATAAAACATGGACACTGGAAAGATACAGGTATTGGGGTTTATGGAGAAGCTGCTTGGAACTTTACCATTATGTTTCTTTCCCAATGGGAACGTTTGTGCAAAATAAAAGAAGATTATACCCGTTATAAACCCAAGGAAATGCCTTATCATAATAATGAAGGCTATGTCTTGCCCTATGCGGATAACCCTTTGGACGACGAATTAATAGGTGAAACCGCTTATTTCAATGCCATCAATAAAGCAAAACATTATGTATATATCCATACTCCTTATTTGATTTTAGACAATGAAATGCTAACAGCCTTATGTGTGGCTGCCAAAAGCGGTGTGGATGTACGCATTGTTACCCCCAATATTGCTGATAAATGGTATGTCCATGCTGTCACCCGCTCCTATTATACCTTATTAACAGAAAATGGTGTTAAAATCTATGAATACACCCCAGGGTTCATTCATTCTAAAATGTTTGTGGTGGATGATGAATTGGGTATTGTAGGTACCATTAACCTGGATTATAGAAGTCTTTATTTGCACTATGAATGTGCAGTTTGGCTTTATAAAACCCAAAGCATTGAGGCTTTAAAAAAGGATTTCTTCGATACCTTGCAGGTTTGTAAACGCATCACATTAGAAGATTGCAATAATATCAAATGGTACACCAAGGTATGTTATTCCATTTTACGTGTATTCGCTCCTTTGTTATAATACCGAAATTGCTTTGCATACGAATGATTTCTTTTGCAAGCGAGAAATAAAAAATAACTGCTGCCCCATTTTGGGGCAGCAGTTATTTTTATCAAACCTATGGTTATATCTCTTCCAACACAATGCGATGATCCACCAAAGCCAATTCTGCAATTTTAGCTTTTACCACTTTGCGTCGACCAAAAATGTCTTCCAACACCACACCATCTTCTTGGGGAACTACCTTATCTACCATTTCCAGCAGCAACTCTTCTTTCCCATTTTGCCGCATATAAGCATTTGATTCACACATCATATTTCCCCCCTTATTGCCTTTGAGCCAAAATGTCGCCAACCTTCCAAACAAGCAATACGCTTTTGCTTTGCAATCAAACCTGGGAATGGGCAATATCATGTATTGTTTTCCCTATCACCAGTATAAAACAATTCTCCAATATTGTAAAACAAATAGCCATTAGGAGCCATTTTTATGCGGCTTTATCCTCAATTTGTTTGTGCAAAATCTCTAATCCTCTAAGAAACTGGCTATCTCCATTGGATGAGTTTTTTTCCAATACAACCGTTTCATCTGGCTCTATTCCCTTTTGATTGATATCATGCTTGGATGGAGTTAAATAACGAGCTGTGGTTAATTTAACCCCTGCACCATTATTTAATGCAAAAACTGTTTGGACAATGCCTTTACCAAAGGTTTTTTCCCCCACCAAAACACCGGATTTTGTATCTTGAATGGCCCCAGCCAATATTTCCGCAGCACTGGCGCTACCTTCATTGACCAATACCACCAAGGGAAGCCCCAAATCATTGCCTGTGGTGGATAACATTTCCGTTGGACCGTTCCTAGGTTGAATATATACCACCGGACCATTGGGAATAAAATTTCCCGCCACTTTAATCACAGACTGCAGTTCACCACCAGGATTATCCCGCAAGTCTAATAAAATCCCCTTGACAACATGTTGCTGTAAATCTTTCAGCACATGCTTTAATTCTGCAGGGGTTTTTTCGGTAAATTGGGAAATCACAATATAGGCCACCTGGTTATCCACCATTTTACCTTCCACTGTGGGAATGCTGATTTCTTTCCTGGTTAAAGATACAACCATAGGGGCAGCCTCACCTTGACGTTGAATGGTTAAGGATATTTTACTGCCTACAGGCCCTCGCATCATATCTACCACTGTATTCAAATCAACACCTTGCACATCTTGATCCCCTACTTTGGTAATCACATCCCCCACCACAATTCCCTGTTCTTGGGCAGGGGTATTGTCATAGGTACGAAATACAGTTAGACTATCATCCTTTAGTCCAACCAAAATACCCAATCCGCCAAAGGATCCCCGAATCATCTCCTGCATTTGGGAAAAGGTGTCTGCATCAAGATATGTAGAATAGGGATCATCTAAGGACTCAACTAACCCTTGAATGGCACCATCTACCAAAACTGTTGTATCAGCTTCAAATAAATAATCACTATGAATCAAGGAAATGACTTTTAATAAATTGCCAAGGTGCTTATAATTTTGGGCTAACAAGAGCCCCCCCACCAAAAGTATCACAAAAAAGACCGCAACAAGGCCGGTCCACCACCGGCCTTTACTTCTGCTAACATATTTTTCATCTGGATACAACAATCTTCCACCTTTCCAATGGGAACTTGGCCATCATTGTACTACAAAAGCCACAATGAAAGTCCTGCACTTCATTTATATTACACTGATTCTCGGCCAAGTACAACAAAGGAAAATGTAATATTTTACAAATAGCCCATGGGATTGACTGCTGCCCCATTTTTATAAACCCCAAAATGCAAATGAGGACCAGTGGACATCCCGGTACTTCCCACCTTTGCAATGGCCTGTCCTTGGGAAACCTCTTGTCCTTTACTCACATTTTGCGCTGATAAATGGGCATACAAGGTGGTCAGTCCACCGCCATGATCCACTATCACCACTTTCCCATATCCGCTCATGGTGCTCACATTGATCACTGTACCAGCTTGGGCAGCCACCACTGTTGAGCCTTGGGGAGCCCCAATATCTACGCCCTCATGGCGTCTGGTATATCCTAAAATAGGATGGGATCGATTGCCAAAGGGAGAGGTAATGGTACTATAACCAGGAGCAGGCCAAGTAAATACACCACTTCCCTTAGGAGCACTGCTTCCACTTTGTTGTCCTTGCTGGGTTTGTTGACTCTGCTGATTTTGCTGGATAATCTCCCGGATAACAGCTTGTTCCTTGGCTTCCAAATCATTGGCCTCTTGCTCAAAGCGGCTCACATCCTGTTTTGCTTTGGCCAACAATTGGTTTTTCGCCACCTTTTTGGCTTCCAAATCGCTTTTAACCTGCTTTTCCTGGGTCAACAAAGAATCGATTAGATTCACATTATTTTCATAACGATTTTTTTCCTTTTCCACCTTTTGTTTTTCCAAATTCACTGTTTCTACAATTTCTGAATCTTGGTTGATAATACGCTTGAGAATCTCAAAACGGCTGATAAAATCGCCAAAATCCTCAGAATTAAGCAAAATTTCTAAGAAACTAACATTACCAGCCATATAAATTGCCCTGGCCCTTTGACCCAATATTTCTCTGCTTTCATTTAATTTTTCTTGGGCTTCTTGTAAAGCCACCTTTGCTTTTTCCAAATCCGCCCGGGCTACGGTTAAATTGGCATTGAGCTGGTTAATCTGCTGTTGTTTTGCGGCAATACTGCTATCCAAAGCTGCAATTTGGGTACTATAGTTATTGACTTCCTTTTGGGCTGATGTTTTCTGCTGCTTTTTTTGGTTCAATTGCTGCCGAATCTGGTTCAAGTCTTGTTGTAAAGAAGCCTCTGCCACCATATTGCTGGAAATGATTGTGATTGTCAATACACAAGTCATGACAATGACCAACCGTTTTACCCCTGACGTTATCTGTCCTTTGTTCAAGTTTCTTTCCCTCCTAAACCAATGGTTTAGTCCCCTTGTTAGACTCGCAAATACTTTTTCACTGAAAAACCTCCGGCCAAGGCCCCGATAAAAAGACCTACGCCCATAAGTCCAAAC
This sequence comes from uncultured Peptococcaceae bacterium, assembly GCA_958417755.1. Taxonomy (GTDB): domain Bacteria; phylum Bacillota; class Desulfotomaculia; order Desulfotomaculales; family Desulfocucumaceae; genus CATZDY01. Next base: position 39,644 of record CATZDY010000009.1, on the reverse strand, counting down.
ACAATATTGCGTAATATAACCCGGTCGGTCAACAAAATCTCAAAGGGTAATACCCCATTTAAATTACCAGCAAAGGAGATATAGCCCCCATACACAATGGCTGCCCCCACAATGGCCCCCACAAGCCCCAAAAGCATGCCTTCTAACAAAAAGGGGCAACGTACAAACCAATTGGTGGAACCCAGATATTTCATGATATTGATTTCTCTACGCCGGGCGAATACTGACAAACGAATGGTAGTGGTAATCAACAACATGGCTGCAATGGCTAAGATAATAATTAGCCCTGCGCCCACCACACGTATCCACTTGATGATAATCAGCAACTTTTCCACAGTACCCTGTCCGTAGGTCACTGTATCCACATGGTCTAGTTTCTGCATTTCCTTCGCCAAACCAGGTACATTCCGGGCGTCCTCTGCTTTCACCAGATATGTATCTGGCAAAGGATTCTCCCCGTCTAAGCCTTCTACAAAAGCTTGGTTATCCCCCAACTTTTGTTTAAAATCTTCCAACCCTTCTTCTTTGGAAATAAAGCTCACCGAAGAAACACCCTCAATTTTCTTTAACACATCCGCCATTGCAGATACTTGTTCCTCTGTCATATCGTTTTTCAAATAGACCTGTATTTCCAACTGAGACTCCAAATTCTGCATAAACAGATTGGCATTGAGCACCAATAAAATGGACATACCAAAAATAACCAAAGAAATACAAACTGTTCCAATGGCAGCTAGGGACAGCCATCGATTCCTATACATGGAAATGAAGGCTTCCCGCCAATAATACTCAATACTACTAAGGCTCATCGCAATATGCCCCGCTTTCTTCATCCCGGGTTAAACGACCGTCACTCATGGAAAGCACCCTCTTTTTCATGGCATCTACGATTTCCCTGGCATGGGTGGCCATCAAAATGGTGGTCCCTTTGCTGTTGATTTCATTGAACAGATTCATCAACTCCCATGCTGTATCAGGATCCAAATTTCCTGTAGGTTCATCCGCAATAAGCAACATTGGATCATTGACAAGGGCCCGGGCAATGCATACCCGCTGTTGCTGTCCTCCGGACAATTGAGCTGGCAACATAGCTGCCTTTTCTTCCAACCCTACTTGGGCCAACACTTCAGGCACCCTTCTCTTGATGGCCCGGCGGGAACTACCCACCACTTGCATGGCAAAGGATACATTTTCATACACTGTTTTTTGGGGCAATAATCTAAAATCTTGAAACACCATACCTATCTTACGACGCAAAAAAGGTATCTCTCGATTTTTAATCCGAGTAATGCTTTTACCAGCAAACAATGCTTGTCCTTTTGTAGGTATTTCCTCCCGAAATACAATTTTTACCAACGTTGATTTTCCAGCACCACTGGGGCCAACCAAAAAAACAAACTCTCCCTTGCGAATATGGAAGCTTACGTCATCCAAAGCACGAACTCCATTGGAATAGACTTTTGTGACATTATAAAAATGAATCATGACGCACCTCGCATTTCCGCCTTTTATCTCGGAATAGTTCGACATAAATCATAAAATTCCTTTCCCAAAAACAGATAAAAAAGGGAATAACACTTATCTTGACGAACAAACCACAAAATGAAAATTCACTGTAAAATCCCCTTTAAATCCAGACTAAAACGGAACAAATTAGCCTTAATGACCATCTTAATTTAGTAGGGATTTTATCATCAAGGAGGGTTTATTTTGTTTAAAAAGTTACTATCCGCTGGGATATCCGCAGCGCTTGCTTTTTCTGTTTTCATTATGCCCCTGCATGCTGAGGCTGCTGTCACCTCAGGCATTACCTTTGCTGATACCAGCACCCATTGGTCTTTACAAGCAGTGGAACAGGCTTCTGCCCTGGGGCTATTAAGTGGCTATCCTGATGGCACTTTTTTGCCTGAAAGAATGATGACCCGTTTGGAAGCTGTATCGGTTATTATTAGAGCCATGGGCCTGGAGGAAAGCGCCAAAACAGCCAATGCCGCGTCCAGTGGTATTACATTGCCCCAAGGTATGAAATGGGGACAGGGCTTTCTGGTCTTAGCTGTGGAAAAAGGTTTGTTAAGCAAGGATTATGTATCTGCCTTAAAATACAATGACGCCATTACCCGGGCAGAAGTGGCTACCTTAGTGGCCGCTGCCTTGGGGTTAAAAGGGGATGTTACCAAATTAACGTATTCTGACACTGCTTCCATTGTGGAAATGTATAAACCCTATGTGGCAGCGGTTACGCAAAATAACATTATGGGTGGTTTGGGTAATAATACCTTTGGCCCAAACCAAGGCATGAAAAGGGGTCAAATGGCTGCTTTGATTTCAACTTTAGCCAAAAACAATTGGTTTAAAAATGATATTACCAGACTCAATACTGGTATTGTGACAAGCTTTGATGCCAACAGCGGTTTAATTGCCATCATCCATACGGACGGTACATCCACCAGCGGCGTATTGGCAGCCAAAACAGCTATTTTCAATGGAACCAAACTAGCCACTGTCTCTGACATCCAAAACGGCGCTACAGTGATGACAGCCCCTGTGGGGAATACCATAAAATATCTGGAAATCATAGATTCCAGCACCACGTTACCACCCACAACGCCAACGGATCAAAACCAAACAAATACAAACCCTGGCCCTGGCACTACCACAACGCCTAATAATACGACCACACCTACGCCTACAACCCCTGTAGTCACAGACAACACCACTACCTATAGCACCACGGCGGACACAATTTTAAAAGGCACTGTTGTTGGTGTGGAAGATGCAAGTGATAGGTTTAAGTTACAAACAGATGCTGGCATTTTATATTGGATTGAAGTAAGTGATGATTGCAATTTCTATGATGATGTAGATGATGTAGTGAATAAATTAAGTAAATTGCAACAAAACTGGCAAGTTGAGGTATTTATGAGCAAAGCTGAAGCAACTGAAGTGACTGTGATTCGCAAATAAAATAAACTGTCATGCTAAAAACCTAAGTATAAATTAATTTCTATGCAAAACAGCAGTTGTCTATAAAAATCAAAAAGCACAAGGTACAGGATTTGACATTGTACCTTGTGCTTTTTAACTTATCATCAATAGAAAAAATTTCAAAACCATTGGTTTCATTGCTTCAAAAGAATCAAATAATTGCTAAAAATATAGCACACATATCTGCACCATCTTTATCAATAAAATTTTTTCTTAAAAAACAATTTCTTTTATCATTGCTTGCTTCTATCATTATGTATCTAACCCCGTCAAACCAATCATTTCCCTTGTTTTCTTGGCAAGACTTCATGTACAGCTTGCACAAGGCCCTCTGGAGTCAAATGATATTTTTCTAACAAAGCCTGGGGTGAGCCAGATTCACCAAATACATCTGGCAAACCAACCCTTTTCATGGGCACAGGATAATGCTCCCCCAAACCCTCAGCCACCGCACTGCCAAGGCCCCCAATGATGCTATGTTCCTCTGCTGTAACCACAGCACCAGTTTCCCTGGCTGCACGGACCAAAGCGTCCAAATCCAAAGGTTTAATAGTATGCATCCCTAGTACCCTGGCTTGAATGCCTTCTTTCTCTAAAAGAACAGCTGCTTCCAAAGCTTTGGCTACCATAATCCCAGTGGCCACAATGGTTACATCCCTTCCATCCCGCATACATAATGCTTTGCCAGGCTCAAAATGGAAATCATCTTCATGCAAAGCAGGGACCCCAGAACGTCCTAAACGAATATAAACTGGTCCCTTGATTTGCAATGCTGCTTTGACTGCCCCTCTAGTTTCAGCAGCATCAGCGGGAACAAAAACTGTCATATTGGGCAAACTACGCATCAAGGCAATATCTTCCACCGATTGGTGGGAACCCCCATCCTCGCCCACAGTAATGCCAGCGTGGGTTGCTGCGATTTTGACATTTAATTTTGTATAGGCAATGGAATTTCTAATTTGTTCAAAGGCCCTGCCTGTTGCAAAGACTGCAAAGGAACTGGCAAAGGGTATTTTGCCTGCAGCCGCTAAACCAGCTGCTGTGCCCATCATATTTTGTTCCGCTACCCCCATATTAAAGAGACGCTGGGGAAATTGTTTTCCAAAATCCGCTGTTTTTGTGGATTTTGTCAAATCTGCATCCAAAACTACAATTCTATCATCCTCTTGACCAAGCTCTGCCAGAACCTGACCATAGGCTTCTCTGGTAGCAATTTGTTTTGCCATAGGAAACCGGCTGATTTCAACCGGTTTGCACCTGCCTTTCTTTTCTATACATAAAATATTCCAGCTTTTCTTGAAACCCTCTCATCTTGTCCTTCTCAGGCTAACTCTGCCAATGCTTGGGCTAATTCTTCAGGTTTTGGCGCAGTACCATGCCAACCAGCCTGATTTTCCATAAAAGATATGCCTTTGCCCTTCACGGTTTCTGCAATAATCATCCGGGGTTTCCCTTCTACCTTTGTCTTGTTTACTGCAGTCCAAATTTCATCCATAGCATGACCATTGATGGTGATGACATCCCATCCAAAGGCCTTCCATTTTTCCTCCAAGGGTTCTGGAGACATGACATCCTCTATGCAACCGTCAATTTGCAAATGATTGTGATCAATAAAAGCAGTTACATTATCCAATCTATAATGGGCAGCTGCCATAGCGGCTTCCCACACTTGTCCTTCCTGGTTTTCCCCATCTCCCAATAACACAAATACATGATAGTCCTTGCCATCCAATTTTCCCGCCAAAGCCATGCCATTGGCAGCAGATAATCCCTGCCCCAAGGACCCTGTGGACATATCCACCCCAGGTAGTTTCTTCATATCCGGATGTCCTTGCAAAGGATTTCCAATTTTACGCAAACCATTTAGCTGCTCTTCGGCAAAATATCCTCTACAGGCTAAAGCTGCATATAACAATGGAGCAGCATGTCCCTTGGACAAGATAAACCGATCCCTCTCTGGCCAATGGGGCTGTTGGGGATTGATCCGCATGATATTGAAATACAAGGCAGTTACAATATCTGCTGCGGACAAAGATCCTCCTGGATGCCCGGATCCAGCGGTAGCGATCATTTCCACCACTCTCCGCCGAATGTGTTTCGCTTGTTTCTCTAAGGCTTCCTTATCTAACGGTTGCATGCAAACAATTCCCTCCTCACCACTGTTTCATTTACCATAACAGCAAAAAACCCTTTGGCTCATTGCCGCAAAGGTCTAAATCCTTTTCCCAACACTTCCTGTATATCTGCCATAATAACAAAGGCCTGGGGATCCAATTCATACACCAATTCTTTGAACAAACTCACTTCCGAACGATGCACAACCACCAATAAAACATTTTTTTCTGTCTTTGTATACATGCCCTCTGCTTTCAAAGCTGTTACGCCTCTTTTGATTTGCTTTAAAATCGACTTGGCAATACACTCAGAATGCTCTGAAATAACCAAAAACACTTTGGCATAGGGCATGCCCCCCTGTACCCAATCAATCATCCAGGCGGTCACAAAAATCCCGATCAAGGCATACATAGCCAATTCCCAGGAATGAAAAGCAAAGCCAGCTGCTACCACCACTAAGGCATCCACCATAAATAAAAGCTGCCCCACATTCGCCCCTGTGTAAGTGCGTAAAATGGCAGCTGCTAAATCTGTTCCTCCAGTGGTTCCCTTGAAACGAAATGTCAATCCTAACCCCAGTCCTACCAGCACCCCCCCAAATACACTGGCCAACAGGCTGTTGTTTGTAACCACAGGCAAATAAGGCCCTAACAAATCAACCAATACAGAAAGGGCTATGGTACCATACAAAGAACGAAACCCAAAGGGCAATCCCAAACGCAATAAACCAAATAGAAAAAGCGGCACATTTAAGCACAAAATCGCCACGCCCACTGGTATATGAAACACATGATATAACACAGTGGCAATGCCACTAACACCACCTGCAGCAATTTTATTGGGAATCAAAAACATATCCAAGCCTAAGGCTGTTAACAATACTCCAATGGTTACACCTAAAAACTCCATCAACATGCCAAGCATCATATCCAACCAACTCCTGTATCTGCTCTTGTTAGCATAACCACACAGGAAAATAATATGAAAACCTGGCATGGATTCTTAATATTCTTTGCCCAGTATCGTTCTCCTTTAATTTTGTCGAAAAAATACCCCTGCCTTATCGAACCCCTACCAAAACCAAGGCAGGTTTTGGCTCTTATGTCCATCTTTTTCCCAAAAATAAACATCCTCCCTTTGCATCCAAGGGAGGATGTACAAATTCTTCATACGAGACATAGACCCCTTATTATCGTCCTTTGGCTGTTTCCCGCAAATAAGCGGAGATAAAAGGATCAATGGCCCCGTCCATTACAGCATTTACATTGCCTTCTTCTACCCCTGTGCGATGATCTTTTACCATGCTATAGGGGTGAAACACATAGGAACGGATTTGGCTGCCCCAGGCGATATCCATTTGCTGCCCTCGTATGGCATTTAATTCATCTTCTTTTTTCTTTAATTCCAAATCCAATAACTTCGCTTTTAGCATTGTCATGGCAGAATTTCGATTGAGCATTTGGGAACGCTCACTTTGACACTGCACCACAATGCCTGTGGGCAAATGGGTAATACGCACAGCAGAGTCTGTTTTATTCACATGCTGCCCCCCAGCACCACTGGAACGATAGGTATCCACCTTCAGATCATCTGGATTGATATCCACAGCCACATTATCTTCTACTTCCGGCAACACATCTACCGAAGCAAAGGAGGTATGCCTTCTGCCAGCAGCATCAAAGGGGGAAATACGCACCAATCGGTGCACCCCTTTTTCTGAACGTAAATAACCAAAAGCATAGGGACCTGTAACAAACAAAGTGGCACTTTTTACCCCTGCCTCGTCTCCGGGCAACAAATCCGCCAAATGGGTTTTATAGCCGTGTTCTTCCGCCCAACGGGTATACATGCGCAACAGCATTTCCACCCAATCTTGGGCCTCTGTCCCCCCAGCCCCGGCATGCAAAGAGATAATGGCATTGGCATTATCATAAGGTCCGGATAATAACACTTGCAATTCCATATCCTCTAAACGGCGCTGAAAGGCTTTGATTTCTCCTGCCACTTCTCCCAGCAAAGATTGCTCATCTTCCTCTTGTCCAAGCTCCAACAATACCTGAATATCTTCTAAATTGGCACATAAAGAAGCAAAGGAAGCTGTTTTTTCCTTTAACAATGAAAGCTTTTGCGCAACTTGTTGCGATTTTTCCTGGTTATCCCAAAAACCTTCCTGCATCATAGATTTCTCTAAGGCTTCTATTTCTTCTTCCTTTTTGGCAATGTCAAAGGGAAACCCTCAAATCTGCCATGCGAGTCTCAAAACCTTCCACTTCTTTTAGCATTTCTGCAAACATTATCATCACCCTTTTTCAATCATTTAGACATGTATGAATGCCTAACAAAAACCCTATATTAGTTTTCATTGGCTCCACAACATTTTTTATATTTCTTCCCACTATTGCAGGGACAAGGATCATTTCTTCCCACCTTGACTTCTTTTCTCACCGGCTTTTTCGGTCCTTCCTCTGCATAGCGATTTTCGATCATTTTTCTAGGCTGCACTGCTTTTTGTTCTTGCACCACATTAACCCGGAATAAATAACGAATGGTATCCTCCTGAATGGCGTCAATCATATTTTGAAACATATCATAGCTTTCAAATTTATATTCAATGAGCGGATCTTTTTGCCCGTAAGCCCTTAGACCAATCCCTTCCCTCAGCTGATCCATGGTATCCAAATGATCCATCCATTTTTCATCCACAATACGGAGCATGAGCACCCGCTCCAATTCCCGCAGGGTTTCTTCTCCCAGTTCTTTCTCCCGCACATCATAGGCAGCCAAAGTTTTCTCAGTCAACAATTCCTTGATGGCAGCCAGACCACTGTCCTCCAAATCCGTTGCTTGCAATTCAAAATGGGGGATTAAGGCAATCATATGCTGCACCAAGCCTTCTAAATCCCATTCCTCCTGATGGACCCCTTCAGGACAATAGGTTTCCACCGCTCGTCCCACTACGCCTTCAATCATTTGCAACAAGATTTCCTTGGTATTTTCCCCCATCAGCACTTGCCGGCGCTGCTGATAAATCAGTTCCCTTTGCTGGTTCATCACATCATCATATTGCAAAACATGTTTGCGTGTGTCAAAATTGCGATTTTCCACTCTTTTTTGGGCTGTTTCAATGGATTTGCTGACCAATTTATGTTCAATAGGCATATCCTCTTCCAGCCCCAAACGGTCCATCATACCCGCAATATTGTCTGAACCAAACAAACGCATCAAATCATCTTCCAAGGAGCTATAAAATTGGCTGGAGCCCGGGTCTCCCTGACGGCCTGCCCGGCCCCTTAGCTGGTTATCAATCCGGCGACTCTCATGGCGCTCAGTCCCAATGATGTGTAAACCGCCCACCTCTGCCACCTGACGATACTCCTCTTCTGTTACAGCTTTCAATCTTTCCCTGATTTTCTCTATTTCCTGGTCATCTGCAATCTCATCTTCTTTTTTATCACGCAAAGCAGCTTGTACCAAAGAATCACTATTTCCACCCAAAAGTATGTCTGTCCCCCGACCTGCCATATTGGTGGCTATGGTCACAGCCCCCAAACGACCGGCTTGGGCCACAATCTCTGCCTCTTTATCATGAAACTTGGCATTCAATACTTGATGTTTAATCCCCCGGCGCTTCAACATACTGCTTAATAATTCGGACTTTTCAATGGAAATGGTTCCCACCAGCACTGGCTGGCCAGTTTTGTGGCGACGTTCAATTTCATCCACCACAGCATTGAACTTCGCTTTCTCCGTCTTATACACCACATCCGGCATATCCTTACGAACCATGGGCTTATGGGTAGGAACCACCACCACATCCAAATTATATATCTTACGGAATTCATCTTCTTCTGTGGCTGCTGTACCTGTCATACCCGCCAGCTTTTCATACATGCGAAAATAATTTTGAAACGTAATGGTTGCCAAGGTCTGGGATTCCCTTTCAATATGCACCCCTTCCTTGGCCTCAATGGATTGATGCAAACCATCACTATAGCGACGTCCAAACATCAAACGCCCTGTAAACTCATCCACAATGATGACTTGCCCGTCTTTGACCACATAGTCCCGATCTCTTTTCATCAAAGCATGGGCTTTGAGGGCCTGGTTCATATGATGGGTAAGTTCTATATTGATATCATCATATAGATTTTCAACCCCCAACATATTTTCAACCTTTGCCACCCCTTCTTCTGTAATGGTCACTGTTCGGGCTTTTTCATCCAAGTTATAATCTTGTTCTGCGGTTAAGCGAGGAATAATTTTAGCAAAGGTATGATACAAGTCCGTGGCTTTATCCGCTTGTCCGGATATAATCAAAGGCGTCCTTGCCTCATCCACCAAAATACTGTCCACTTCATCCACAATGGCGTAATGCAGTTCCCGCTGCACCAATTGACTGGGATGGCTGGACATGTTATCCCTCAAATAATCAAAACCAAACTCATTGTTTGTTCCATAGGTTACATCACAATGATAAGAATGGTGCCGTTCCCCCCATTCCAAACCGTGCACCACCAAGCCTACGGACAGCTGGAGAAATTGGTATAATTGTCCCATCCATTGACTATCCCGACGGGCCAAATAATCATTCACTGTAATGACATGAACGCCTTTTCCTGTCAAAGCATTCAAATAAACAGGCAAAGTAGCCACCAGGGTTTTTCCTTCCCCAGTTTTCATTTCAGCAATTCGTCCATGGTGCAGCACCATGCCGCCCATCAACTGTACATCAAAATGACGCATCCCCAATACTCGTTTGCTGGCTTCCCTTACCACTGCAAAAGCTTCTGGCAATAGGTCATCCGTGGTAGCCCCATTGTCAAGGGAGTTTTTAAAATATGCAGTTTTTCCTTGTAACTCTTCGTCAGAAAGGGCTACAATTTCATTTTCTAAAGCATTGATTTGCTCTACAACCCGCTGCATCTTTTTTACATCTCGGGCATTATCATCCAATAAATTGCGTAATAATCCTATCATCAGCATCACCTATACGTATAATAAAAAGGGGGATGATTCATCCCCTTTATCCTAAAAAAAACCATTTTCATTGTAACACCAACCCTATTTTGTTGCAATAGCATAAAATGGCTTCCAGTCCTTCGCTTAAAAAGACCAGAAGCCGTTTTTTTCTTAAAAGGTTGGTTCAATTAAACCAAAATTACCATCTTTGCGTTTATATACCACATTAACTTGTTCTGTTTCTGCATTGGCAAACACAAAAAAACTGTGCCCCAATAAATTCATTTGTAAAATGGCTTCTTCCACATCCATGGGCTTAAAAGCAAATCTTTTTGTTTTTACCACTTCAGGCGCAGAAAGCTCTTCCTGCTCTTCCTTTGGTGCCCATTGGCCATCCGCAGCTTTTCCCCTTTTTAAAATACGCCCTTTGTATTTTCCAATTTGTTTTTCCAACTTGTCCACCACTTGATCAATGGAGGCATACATATCATTGGTGGACTCTTCTCCCCTTAGTATCATGCCATGAACAGGAATTGTTACCTCAATACGATGGGTATCCTTTTCCACAGACATTGTTACTTGAGCTTCATTTAAATTCTCCATATGTCGTTCCAACTTGCCCAAACGTTTTTCCACACGTTCCTTTAGTGCTGGAGTAACTTCCATATTTCTTCCTCGTATAGTAACTTGCATGGAGCAAACAACTCCTTTCCACTCTATAATATAAAACCCCAGTCAAACGACTGGGGTTGATAGCGCTATAATTTCACTACATTAGAAGCCTGAGGACCTCTTGCACCATCCACAATATCAAATTCAACCCTCTGTCCTTCGTTCAAGCTTTTAAAGCCTTCATCTTGGATTGCGGAAAAGTGTACGAATACATCTCCTCCGTCTTCTCTTTCAATAAAACCATACCCTTTTTCGGCGCTAAACCATTTCACCTTGCCTTGCATTAAATACATTCCTCCTAATCATAAATCCCGGCCTCTAAAGCCGTGCATGTATCATAACACACTTTCTAAAACATGTCAACTCTTTCCATGATTAACCCTATATTCTCCGCACAACCAAATATTTTTCCACAATCCACCCATATGCCAAAACAAATCAACATCCTTTGTTCACCAATTTATCAACAGTATGCGCGTAGGCTTGTATTTTTTCTTTTCCACAACTCTCCCCAAAGTACTTTTTTTCACTGCAACCTAACCCAATTGGGGTCCTTTTGTGGATCATTTATCTGTGGATAATGTGGATAAGTCTGTTAATAACTTGATGGTACCAGCTTTTGCTTGTTGATAATAGAATTTTCTGTCAATAGTCAAAACGAGAACATTCATCCCCTAAATATGGTTTTTCCTGCAGCAAAGGCCAAACCCAATATTGGATATGCCCCGCCCTTGGCCACCACAGTAGCCACTGCCTCCAGGGTAGAGGCTGTGGTAATGACATCATCTACAATTAGAATTCCCTTGTTTTTCACCCTAAAGGATTCTTTTAAAACAAAAACATTTTGGAGGTTCTCCAACCTTTCATAGCGGTTTAACCCTGCTTGGGGCAAAGTTTCCCGGGATTTATACACACAATTTAACACAGGAAGCCCTAGCTGGTCACTGAGTTCATAGGCCAACAGCTCCGCTTGATTGAATCCCCTCTCCTTGCGCTGGGTTTTCCACATAGGTACCGGCACAATGGCTGATACCCTTTGGTAAACTGGTTCTCTTCTGGCTAGCAAAGCCATATAACGGGCCATGGGAGCAACCAGCTGCCGTTGATTTCTATATTTCAAATTTTGCACAACAGATCTGGCTATCCCCCCATAGGGAGCCACTGCCCTGGCTTTGGTAAAAAGCCAGACTTTCCTTCGGCAATCTCGACAAAGCTCCCCTATAATAAGGTCCTCCCGGGAAAAACGCCCGCAACAAGAACAATGGGAAATGGTTAAACTCTGTAGAAAATAACTGTGACAATCCTGGCATACAGAACACTGCTGATTAAAACAACCGCAAAAGGGACATTGTTCTTGGGGGGGAAATAAAACATCCAAAAAACAATGCCCTAGTTTTTTTAGGTTTTTTAAAAAATCAATCATTTGTGTTTTCATGCTGCCTCTGCCTTTTCCATAAAACAAAGGGCTAGAGCTAACCTCTTACAATTGCGCCCCTCGCACCACCCTGTTTTTACCAGTCCTCTTGGCCCTGTTCAAGCTTTTTTCTGCAATTTCCAAAAGCCGATCAATGCCTTTGCCATTCTCAGGTTGTGCTGCTACCCCACAGCTTACCCGTACATCCCCTATTTGTCTGTCATGTAAATGGGCAACAGCTATCCTTTGTCGCAAAGTATCCGCCATTTGATAGGCAGCATTGCCGTCAAAGTTAGGCAATAAAAGGGCCAACTGATCCCCTTGATACCGCCCCACAAAGCTGCCCTCCGGCCTTTCGGATAAAACGATTTGGGCCACTTGATATAATAGCAAGTCCCCAGCCTGATATGTATAGCGTCTATTGTATTGCGCCATATAATCAATGTCCAGCAGCACAATGGCTCCATTTTGTTTTTCTTCTTCCAAACAATGATAGCACTCTTGCATAAAACTCTGCCGGTTTAAAAGACCTGTTTGTCTATCCACTGTTTCTAAATATGTGATTCTATGTTCCAATACATTGGTTGTTAAGGCCACAGTAAGAGCCCCTATAATCACGGATAATGTTTGTAAATGGCTTTCATCATAAGCCATGGGTTTCTTTTCGCCTAGCAACAATAATCCTATTACTTCTCCATCAGCCACCAAAGGAACCAACAGCATAGAACGATACAATTGCGGAATACCCGGCTCCCCCCGCACCCGCAAATCGGCCCGGGAGTCATATATAATTTCCGCTTCTCCCGTGGAGACAACACTTCCTAAAAACCCTTGTCCAGCACAAATCTGCTCTGCTTTAAAGCGATTGGCCATATGCCCATACACTGCTTCAATTTGAAAAAAACCTGCCACATCTGTGCTCAAATAAACCAAGCCGCAATGAAAAGGAACTGCCCGACGCAATTCTTTTAATAATAATCCTGGTATCTCTGCTGCTTCGAATTTTCCGCCCAAACGTCTGGAAATTTCATATAAAACCCGCAGCTCCCGATTCGCCAGCTCCATATTGACATACATACGCAAAATAAACTGCACCACCAATAAAGGGACAAACAACAAAATGGCTGTGGCTAAATTGATATGACTATATAATAGGGCCATGACAATGCCAACAGGTGCTGTAACCAAATAGGTAAGGCTATCCCAACGCAATATATCCCACCAAGAAACAGCTTGATGCCGTTTTCTGTTGGGAAGGGCATAGATATAGACCAATCCATGATTAATCAGCAAATAAAGGACCACAAATGAAACCATGCCCATCACTGACACAGGGGTTAGTCCCTTGATGGGTATGGATAGGGATATGTACGGTATAAGAGCTGTGAGCAATGTTGCCCCCATAATTGCCACAACCTGTTGGGCAGCATTGAACAAAGTAAGCTGCAAAGGACTATTCCGATTGGCAATTCCCCTGGCGATTAAAACAGCCAAAGCAGTGGTCCAAGCACAAGCCTCTGGCCCATAAATAAGCATACAGAACATCACAATGGCAAATCCTGCGGAAAGCCTTCCCAAGGGAAAAGAAACAGCCAACCATTGGGATAAAATTCCCAGCAATATAAGCAACAAATATTCTTTGATTTTATCTAAATCCAAGCCGGGAAAACAATATACCAATAAAAAAATCCCAGCCAAAATCACCAAACAAGCGTATATAATTTTCATACATGTTCTGACAGCACTCACCAATAGGCAACCTCCCTTTGGGTATTTTTCGACAAAAGGAGGTTCTTTCCTTTTTACAATGAAATTCCTCGCAAAGCAAAGGCCACCATTTGCTGGTCTGTATAATTGCTTAAATCCACAGTTTGATATCTCTTTGTTGCTCCTTCTGCCACTTCCTCCATATCTGCTCCAAAAACAAGCCCTTTGTCCCCTTCACGGCAAAATAAGGCTATCATTCTAGCAGTATGATCACTTTCCTTAGGAATAAGCAAAGGAATACAATGGCTATGTTTGGCATAAACGAATAATGTCCAAAGCAATACTTCCACAGAATGCTGGTGATTTCCTAAAAGAACAAAGACATACTCTTTTTTTCCGGAGACCCCTTGGCCACAAAGACCAATGCAGACCCAAACAAACCAGCTTAAAAACATCATGCAAAATACCGCTATCATCATACAAAAACACCTCCGGTGCTTCCATACTATGATGGAAGCTCAACGGAGGTGAAGTCTTTGGCCCTATGGACATCACTTGTCTAGTAATTATGAAGATAAACCAGCTTGTTTTTTCAAAGCATCGACCTTATCCAATTTTTCCCAAGGTAAATTTAAATCCAAGCGGCCAAAGTGACCATAAGAAGCCACTGGTCTATAGATAGGCCGACGCAAATCCAATGTTTTGATAATCGCTGCTGGACGCAAATCAAAATTACTCTTAATCAGTTGCACCAATTGTTCTTCTGGCAGCCGTCCTGTCCCAAAGGTATCCACTGAAACAGATACAGGATTCGCCACGCCAATGGCATAGGCTACTTGTACTTCACAACGAGCGGCCAGACCTGCGGCCACGATGTTTTTTGCCACATAACGCATGGCATAGCTGCCGGAACGGTCTACTTTTGTGGGATCCTTCCCGGAAAATGCGCCACCACCATGCCGGGCCATACCACCATATGTATCGACAATAATTTTACGACCTGTTAGCCCCGTATCACCCTGGGGACCTCCCACTACAAATCTTCCTGTGGGGTTAATAAAATATTGATCACAAGTAGATAACAAGTTAGCAGGTACCACAGGTTGAATGACCTTGGCAATGATATCCTCCCGAATGGTTTTTAAATCCACATCAGGGGAATGTTGAGAAGATACTACTACAGTATCTAAGCCTATGGGTTGATTTTCCGCATCATATTCCACAGTAACTTGTACTTTTCCATCTGGCCGCAGATAGGGTAATTCTCCATTTTTCCGCACTACAGACAAACGCTTTGCCAATTTATGAGATAAATCAATGGGCAAAGGCATATAGGCTTCAGTTTCATTGGAAGCATAGCCAAACATCATGCCCTGATCGCCAGCCCCTATGGCTTCCACCGCTTCATCCGCTTCTCCGGTTTTGGCCTCCAAGGCTTTGTCCACACCCAAGGCAATATCTGGCGATTGTTCATCAATGGAAACAATCACCGCGCAAGTGTCACAGTCAAACCCATATTTTGCTCTGGTATACCCGATTTCCCGAATGGTATCCCGCACCACTTTGGGTATATCCACATAGCAATGGGTTGTAATTTCTCCGGCTACCAAAACCATACCTGTTGTTACCATTGTTTCACAAGCAACTCTGGCAGTGGGATCTTTTTCTATGATGTCATCCAAAATAGCATCGGATATCTGATCAGCTATTTTATCAGGATGTCCCTCTGTAACTGATTCTGAGGTAAATAATTTTTTTCCCACACTAATCCCTCCCATAAAAGAAAAACAGACCCTTGCGGGTCTACCCCCAATGGTATTTATTCATTTCAACAAATGACACTGTTACGAGCAATTTTATTTTAACAAATTGGTATATACCTGTCAAATATTAATATATTAAACAGTATGTAGCTCCACCAATATGGTATGCAGGCCAATTTTTTTAATATTTTCCCAAGGCACCACCATATCTTTTCCCACATGCAACAATCCATATTTTCTGGGGCTTTGCAGCACAAAGGCTTTGATGGCCCCAGTTTCAGGATCCAACTGAATATCTTTGATAGCCCCCAACTTGGCTCCATCTGCTAAATTAACAATATCCCTGCGGGTTAATTCACTTATCTTTAACATATGCATTCACTCCCCTTTATCATCATAGTATGCAAAAAAAGAAAGTGTGTGCATCACTGTTTCTATAGTTTCTTTGTTTTGTTTTATAATTCATCAATCAATTGGTCATACTAGGAATATAATATTCAACCCATCAAGAATGAATGGAGAAGATATCATGCACATGGAATTGAAAAAAAACCTGATGTTACGAAAAAAAATGTATGAAGATTATCGCAAAGCCTTGCGGGCTAATAAAGAAGAATCCCCCAATACTGTTTCTCAATCCAGGCGGCCCACAAACCCAGCCAAGCCCCATAGCCGATAAACCAATCAATCCCTTGGTCACATCCATGCACCAAGGGATTGATTTCCTGCTTGCAATATGTTAGGTATTTTCCCCATCAAAACAGCCATCTTATTATTTACATTTTTGCCACCAGGTCTTTCAGATATTGAGTAAATTCTTGGGATAAATCAGGCCGCTCCAAAGCAAACTCCACTGTGGCCTTTAAATAGCCCAATCTATCTCCCACATCATAGCGCTTTCCAGCAAAGACCAATCCATGCATGGTTTCCTGTTGGCAAAGGACTTTTAAAGCATCAGTCAGTTGGATTTCTCCCCCAGCTCCTGGCTCGGTTTGTGATAAAATCTGAAAAATTTCTGGATTCATGATATATCTGCCCATAATGGCCAATTGGGAAGGGGCTTTTTGGGGAGCAGGTTTTTCCACCAAATCTTGAATGGCATAAAGATTCTCCCTTTCCTCTTTGGCTGCCAAAATTCCATATTTATGAACCTCTGACCAAGGAACATTTTGCACCCCAATCACCGATGCCCCTGTCTCTTCATACACATCCATCAATTGCTTTAAACAAGGCACTTGGCTTTTGACAATATCATCCCCCAACAAAACAGCGAAGGGTTCATTGCCCACAAAATTTCTGGCACAATGCACAGCATGCCCTAAACCCCGGGGCTCTTTCTGGCGCACATAAAAAACATCCGCCATCTCTCCAATGCTGGTTACCAAATCCAATAAATCTTTTTTGCCCTTTTCCTTTAGATGCGCCTCAAGACTGGGAAACCTGTCAAAATGATCCTCAATGGATTTTTTATATCTCCCTGTGATAATTAAAATCTCTTCAATGCCTGAAGCCACTGCTTCCTCCACAATGTATTGAATGGTGGGTTTATCCACAATGGGCAGCATCTCCTTGGGCTGCGCTTTGGTGGCGGGCAAAAACCTTACCCCTAATCCTGCTGCAGGAATCACTGCTTTTTTTACCTTCATTTTTCACATCACCTGAATCCTTTTTTCTAAAAATTTAGGGAATTGATTTTCCCATATAAAAACAGCCCCCTTATAAACGAGAGGGCCGTTCATCAACTTTTTTATTTGTCGCAGGTTTTTCCCTTTTCTTGTGTCTACCCCATACACCTATTTTATTGGCACCCACCAATACCATCACCGAAAGAACCACCAATAAAACCACCGCTTGGTCAGAAGAAATCAAATTTAAAACCACAGCACTAAGCCCCATCACAAGACTTACCCCGTAAATGACTAACACTGACTGGGCATGGGATAATCCCAGCGCCAATAAACGATGATGCAAATGGCCCTTATCAGGCTGAAAAATAGGCTTATGGCCTTGGTAGCGGCGTAAAATAGCACAAACAGTATCCAACAAAGGAATCCCTAAAATCACCAAAGGCAATATCACCGATACAGCAGTGGCGCTTTTGGTCAATCCCATTATGGATATCAATCCCAAACTAAATCCCAACAACATGGAACCAGAATCACCTAAAAAAATCTTTGCTGGATGATAATTATGGCGTAAAAATCCCAGGGCAGCAGCAGCCAGCAGCAAGGATAGCAAGACAGAGCCCCCTTGCCCAAACCCAAACTGGGTCAATCCCACTGCAGCCATGGTTAAGGCAGCAATGGCAGAAACCCCTGTGGCTAAACCATCCAAACCATCAATCAAATTAATGGCATTGGTTACTGCCACCAACCAAAAAACGGTAACAGGTATAGAAAAAAAGCCCAAATAAACAAGACCGCTATTCAAAGGATTGGTAAAGAACTCTACCTGAATCCCAAAGGGAATCACCACCAGGGCAGCAATCACTTGTCCCAGTAATTTCACCCAAGGGGAAAGTCCTTTGATATCATCTGCTATGCCCACCAAGGTAATGCAAGTTACCCCTAACACCAAACCCCAGGTGGATAATTCCCAAGGCATTCCCACCAGTACAGCGCCAATAAAAGCAATGTATACTGCCAAACCGCCTAAACGAGGCATAGGTTTACAATGTACTTTGCGAGGATCCGGCATGTCCACTGCGCCCCATACAAAGGCTTTCTTCACCACCCAAGGCGTAATGACCCAGGCCAATACAAATGCCAATACAAATGCTCCAATCAATTGCCACAACAGTTATCCCTGCTTTCTCTTTTGGTTACAAAGCAATGGGCGACAAGAACGCTGACCAAAAGATACCCTGCGATAATTTCTCAATCCGTTATCCGTTCTATTGTATCATTTAATTGGTCAATCGTTCAAATCACAAAAAATTGGGGTAAATTCTGCTTAACAAAGAAATAGACCAAATTATCAGCAATTTTCGCCCTTATCCATAGCAAAACAATATCCCACGCAAAAACCCTCATCTTTATCCATTGATGGCAAATAGAAATGTTCCTTCAGCAGCAATTTGGTCATCCACTGTGGCAATGCCTGTTCCTTTGCCAATACGACTTTTCATTTTGATGATTTCCATTTGCATGACAAGTTTATCCCCAGGCATCACCTGTTTACGAAAACGCACCTCATCCATGCCTGCAAACAAAGCAATCTTTCCTTGCATTTCTGGCAATGAAAGCATTGCCACAGCCCCTACTTGGGCCATTGCCTCCAGCACCAAAACCCCAGGCATTACAGGATAACCAGGAAAATGTCCTTGAAAAAAAGGTTCATTGATGCTTACATTTTTATATCCCACAGCCTTTTTACCTGGCTCTAATTCTACAATTTTATCCACCAGTAAAAAGGGATATCGATGGGGCAAAATTTTCAATATTGCATTGATATCCAAGCCCTTGTTATCATCCAACATAAAACCCCTTCTTTCTTTGCCTGAAACAGAAAAACATATCATGAATACTGTTTTGCTTGTTTGTTCACGAATTTTCTGCAATTCTTCTATACTTTAAATAGAAATTCTAAATAATTCCCAAGAATCCTGCTTAAAAAACTATGAATACATTGACCATTGCCCCAAAACATATTATATTTTAATAGTACATGAAGCAAACATAGGCCCTATAAATCATCGTGGCGGAAGGAGTATAAAAAACAATGAAGCTTGTCAATGAAAAAGGAAAATTATTTGGCATTATCAATATAGTGGATCTGATTATTATTTTACTGGTCATTTTAGTGGCAGGTGGCATTGCCTACAAGTTTACCCACAAATCCGCCCAAGGAGAAATAAAAACCGTAGAATTCCAAGTACTGGTTCCTTGCATCCGGCCAGAATTGGCGGCAGCGGTTTCAGTGGGGGATAAAATGGTATCTGGTAGCAGCTACACTGCTGTCACTGTAAAGGACATCAATATTCAACCAGGTTATTCTGTCAACTTAGATGCTAGGGGACAAAAAGTGGAAGCTTATGACCCTTATTTGGTGGATTTATTTGTAACCAATGAAGGACAAGTAAACTTATCTTCTGCCACCATTACCATGGGAGGACAGGAAATACGCGTTGGCAAGGATTATTATGTCAAATCCCTGGATTATGAGCTAAAAGGCACCATTACAAAGGTTGATATAAAATAAACTTAACAATTACTATTCTATTTGACATTTGAACAGGATAAGCAACAGCAAAAAAATCCTCTCCCCAAAGGGAGAGGATTTAAAAATCTCCATACTTTGATTTTACCTGTCAATATTATTATCTTGGACTTTTCCCCGGTGCCATTCATTTTGAATCAGTATAAAAAACAGGGTTGCTAGTATCTTTTATCCGCAACCCTTAAAAAAACTTTTGCCCTTTTTTTGTCCTTTTCTATTCTGACCCTAGCAAAGGTTTCTCTTTTTTAATACCTGTTTCTCTTATTTTTTCCACCATAAAAGCAACCCTGCTTTCCCATGAATTCTTAGCTGCTGCCTCTAAGCGTTGCTTTTTTTTGCTTTCATTTTCTGTAGCTAAAGCCCGTTCCGCTGCTTGCAAAAACGCTTCCGGGGTTTCCGCTATTTCAATCAGCGCGGAAAACTCCATCACCCCAGGCATTTTGGTACTTACCACTGGTTTTCCGGATGCTAAATACTCATAGAATTTCAAAGGACTTACCATGCGGGTCAGTTCATTTTCCCGAAAGGGATTTAAACACAAATCGAATCCTTTCAAATACCCTGGTAATTCTTCCTTATCCTTTCTACCAACAAAAAGCACATTGGGCAAAGCCTTTAAGCGCTCCACCTGCATGCCAGCCCCTAAAGGGCCTACCAACACCACTGACCATTGGGGTCTTTTTTCCGCCAAATACGCAATAGCATCCACATCAATCCAATGGTGGATAACTCCTATAAATCCTACCACAGGATGGGGTAGATTGGCGATTTCCGGCGGCACCACTGTGGATTCTAGATTGGCCTTCCCAAAATGCCCCACATCCGCGGCATTGGGCAACAGATACATCCGGTCATTGTATTGTTTTTTACTTTCATATAATCCTGGGGCTGTTACAAAAACCAAATCACAATGTTGTAATAAATCCCGTTCCATGGCCAACATGGCTTGTTTATTGATAAAACCTTGATATTCTGAATGTTCGTCCACGCAATCATAAATCAATCTTTTAGGCCCAAGCCCTTGGGCCAATAACAAGCTGGTGGGTAAATACGTCCATACCAAAGCATGCTCCAGGCCCAATTGACGAACAATTCTTTTGATAAAAAACAAAAGCCACCGTTGATTGAAACGATTCACCCAAGGGAATACATTCCCAAAGGGCAATACCACTGGTGGCGAGTAGAGATATAAGTTATCCCCTTTCTTTCTGGCTCCTTTGCGCCACAAATGCCATTTAAACCACAAGCTGCGATCCTTCAACACAGACAAGAGCGTAACAGGCGCCTCAATATACAATATTTTATTATGGGGAGCCAATCGGGACATCACTTGTTGCTTTCTGGTCCAAATGGGATCCCAATCCACAGAGGATATACATATGATTTTCTCCCCATTCATTGGCTTGTTCAAGATGATTCCTCCAACAACTTGCGATACAATTCTTCTGTCCTTGTGGCCATCACCCGGGAAGTAAATTTTTCTTCCAACACCAAAACCGCTGTGGCTGACATTTCTTTGGCCTCTTGGGGATGCTCCAACAACCAATGGATCCCCTTGGCCAAAGCTTCGGCATCACCAGGAGGAACCAATAATCCCGTACGCCCATGCTCCACAACCTCAGGTAAGCCACCCACAGAACTGGCCAAAACAGGCACCCCGGCCACCATGGCCTCCAAAGCCGTTAAACCAAAGCCTTCCCATAAAGAGGGAATCACTAAGACGTCAATGGAGGGCAATATTTCCGCCACATCTTCCACAAACCCAGTAAACATCACTGCTTCAGCAATTCCCAGGGAAGCTGTGTACTCTTCCAAGGACCTCCGCTCCGGACCATCCCCTACCACACAAAAACGTATAGACGGCTTGTCCTCTAAAACCTTGGCTGCTGCTTGCAAAAAAAAGCGATGCCCTTTTACTGGATGCAAACGGCCCACAATGGCTACCAATGATACATCCGAAGCAATCCCCATTTTTTCACGCCAAATATGAGGGGGTTTGTGGCTAACAAAATCCTCGGGATTCAGCCCATTATAAATCACCGTGATTTTATCTTCTGGTATCCCTTGCTGTAATAATGCTTGCTTTAAACCTCCGGATACAGCAATAAAATGCGACGTAATGCCCCGGGAAAGTTTTTCAATCATTGTATTAGCCAAACGACTGAAAATCCCCGGATAGTCCTGGGCCAACAAACTATGTTCTGTGGTCACCACCAAGGATTTTCCCGCTAACCTGGCAGCCAGACGCCCCACCAAATTGGCCCGAACCCCATGGGTGTGCACAATATCAATTTCTTCTTTTTTCATGATTTCGCTTAGCTTTGTAATAATGCGAAAATCCAATTTATGACGCATGGGAATGGCCAGGACATGAATCCCCATTTCCCTGGCCACTTTAACAAAGGGATCTGCGAAAAGGCAACAAACGGTTATCATTACCCTTTGTGAATCCGTAGCTGTGGCCAGGTTTAAAATATGTCGTTCAGCCCCACCGAATTCGCCAGCACCTATTACGTGGAGAACCCGTATACGTTTCACCGCCAGTGCCTCCTTGGCATTACTGAAACCATTTTATCAATTTCATAGACGTTCTACAAGGAATTTTTACCCCTTAGCCGCAACAATATGAATCTTTTCAACAATTCAGGCCCCAGCAAAGGGGCAAATCAGTTGAGATAAATCCAATGCTGTTGTATAATTGACCGAGATAATAGGGTTTTTACATCATCAAAATCTTTTGATTACAACTATTAAGGAGGAAAATTCATGCCCACTCCTTCTATCATAAAAGAAAGCTATGGGTATAAAATTCCAGCCCAAATATTCCGTTTTTTGGCTCAAGTGGGGCCTCATAGTTTGATTCAAAAATTTTTCACCCGTATACCTGGTTATGCAAGTCAAACTGCAACCCAACAATCCTATATTTTTAAGCTTTTAGGCCGTTTTATAGCCTGGATTTTAACCCCCTTTATGGTTTTAGGTTCAGCCATTGCCAGGGGCATTCCCACAAGCCGCATCAACCAACCCAAACCCTTGTGGCTTCAAAGCAGCTTGTCCTGGCAAACCATCTATCACCTGAAGGTTGAATATGTTTTATGGCTTTTTGTTTTATATCCCCTGGTGGATTCTATATTGCGCAATCTCCCTCAGTTACAAAGTTTATCCGGCAGCTGGGATGAATTATTATTGCTTTTTGTACTCCTTGCTTGGCCTTTGCAAATGGCCATCCGGGGACGCATCACTTGGCAACACACCATGCTGGATATTCCCATTGTCATTTATGCTGGTATTTTGATATTCATCTTTTTCCTCCGCTCCCCAGATATGGGTTGGGCAGTGGAAGGTATACGCGTGTATTTACAATATTTGTTGTGTTATTTTATTGCCACCAATTTACTCACCCAAAGGCACCAATTAGATGTTTTATTAAATGGCTTCATTGTTGTAGCCACTTTCTTAGCTATCATTGGTATTGGCCAATATATTCTAGGGGTAGAAATGCCCGCCAGCTGGGTGGATCAAGCAGAGGCCGGGGTACGCACCAGGGCCTTTTCCCTGGTAACCAGTCCCAATATATTGGGTAGTTTACTTGTCCTTTTCATCCCCTTAACCCTGAGTAAAATCATTCAGCACAAAGGAAGCCCCAAAAAACAATTGCTTTTTGGCATTTCCTGTCTTCTTATGTTAATCTGTTTGGCCTTTACTTATTCCCGGGGCGCTTGGTTGGCCCTGATGGGTGCCATGATACTTTATAGCTTTCTCTATAATCCCAAACTGCTTCTGCTCTTGGCTGTGGGCGGTCTGGCGGTGTTAAAATTCGTGCCTGGCATAGGGTCCCGATTGGCCTACATGTTTTCCACAGCTTACATCAGCAGCAGTTTGCGGGCAGGTCGCTTAGCTCGCTGGGGAACTGCTTTAGATCATCTAAAGGAAAACCCTTGGCTGGGAGAAGGGTTTGGCCGTTTTGGAGGGGCTGTGGCTGCCCGCCGGGTACCAGGTAGCTTTTATGTGGATAACTTTTATTTAAAAACAGCAGTGGAATGTGGGATAATCGGCCTATTGGCCTTGCTATGGTTATTGCTCAATGTCCTTCGTTTGGGCTTCTCCGTCTTGCGAGCAACCACAGATAAAGCCACCAAACTCATGGCCATTGGTCTTTTAACAGGACTAACAGGCGTTATGTTCCATTGTTGTGTAGAAAATATCTTTGAAGTACCATTGATGTCCAGTTATTTTTGGTTTATTGTGGGTATGTTGGCTGTTATACCTCGCTTTACAAAAGAACATTAATAAGAAAAAACATCCTGTAAGCAACAAAAAGGAATTCTTTACCAGCCACAAAGAATTCTTTTTTTATATATTGTGAACCATTCCCAGGTAAGACAAACATATTCTTTGCAAAACATCCCTCCCTAGAATCAACCCACAATTTCTACATAGTGTTTACATGATAATGCTAAAAACCACTTTACGATTTGGCCATGTTTTGATGGCATTTTTTAGACTATTCCTAAAATGTTTATTGTCTATCCCTTCTAATCCCTGTACAACAAATAACCCTTAGGTATAAGATTGAACATACCTAAGGGTTTAGCATAAGTTCCTGCTTTATCACCTGATGCTACCAATGATTCATTCCCAAAGGCCTCAACTTATCCCCCCTGGAACAATACCGCCGCCCCCGTCCACAGGCTGTTCTCCTGTTTGGACCGGCGGGGCAACCTCTGGGGGAGGAGTCACTGTCTGCGGCTGCCCATTCCCTGGAGAAGTGGGCACCTCTCCTTCTAAAGCCTGATTGCCATTGCTGGGTTGTTCATTCCCAGTACCTTCATTGCCAGCATTTCCATTGGACTGCTGTCCAGTGGCTTCTCCATTGGATGTTTCAGTATCATTATTTTTTTCTGTTTGCCCACCAATCTGGGAATGCTGGGGAGAAGTACGCCCATCCTCAGCACCAGGCATCACAATCCCCCCGGGAAGCATGGAATTATCCTCTGCATTTCCTTTACTAGAAGCATTGTCACTGCCTTGACCAGTGGGTGTAGTATTCTGCGAGGAACCTCCCGAAGCCTTAGAACCCCCCCCACTGCTACCAGTATTCACTGTGCTTGAACCCAATACCACCTGGGTCTGCTCCCCATCAAATAGCTTTGCCACTGCCTTTTGCGCTTGGGACTTATCCACACTCCAATAACTCACATCATTGTAGTCTAAAAATTTGCCCGGCAATGTTTGGCTTACAATATTCGCATCTGCATCTGCCATTTTTCTGGCTGTATTGGCCAGCTGCACCAATTCCTTTAATGATAAAGTGGTGCTAATGGCCCCACTGATTTTAGGCAATAATTTGGGCAATTTCAGAATAGTCCCCTTTTGGGCCAATTCATCCATCAGGGCTGCTAAAAATTTCTGCTGATATTCAGTCCGGGCAATATCCCCCAAAGCATAGCTTCTATAGCGGACATATTGCAACGCTTTGTCCCCATCCATACGCTGCACCCCGGGTTGCAAATCAATGGTATACATTCCTCCGTCTTGAGGGTCATAATGGTACATTCGCTGTTCCACATCAATGGTAACCCCGCCCAACGCATCAATAATATCTTTAAAGCCATCATAATTGGTCAAAACATAATCATTTACCTCAATGCCCAATAAATCAGAAACAACCTCTGTGGCCAGCTCAGGCCCTCCATACAAAGTGGCACAATTGATTTTATCCATCCCATGCTTGGGAATATTCACCCGGGTATCCCGGGGAATGGATAATAAGGCCAATTGATTTTTTTCCGTATCCACACAGGCCAAAATCATGGTATCTGTCCGGGCCATTGTTTCCCCTTTGCGAGCATCTGTTCCCAGAAGCAACACATATTTTTGCCCTGTATAGGCATCCCCTTCCCCTACTTCACCTGAAGCATCGCCCAATAAACCGCTATCCACAAATACACCGTTTAATTGTTCATAAGCCCACCAACAGCCTCCTCCAAGCAATAAAACAATGCCCACCAGGGTAATCATCACCAGTTTTATCATGCTTCTTGGCTTACGTTGCGGCTTTTTTCGTTTCACCCTACACCTCTCCTCATAGCAACCAAATGTACTGCGACCCCATTCTTGCAAACAGTTTTATTCATAACAGAGCCTCTTCCTAATGCCCTCCATTGTTTGTCTGTTTATTCCCTTCCAGGACCACCTGGGACCTCTGTTCCTCTTCAAATAGCTTCCTGACTGCCATTTGTGCTTGCTCTTTATCCACAATCCAATCAGTGGAACCCTCCTCAAAACTACCTGGCAATGTTTGGGTAATCAAATGAGCATCCTCTGCGGTCATCTTTTTGGCTGTATTGGCCAATTGGATTAATTCTGTAAAGGATAGATTGGTGGATATGGCTTCATTGATTTTGGGCAACAATTTAGGCAATTTTAAAATGGTCCCGGTTTGGGTAAGCTCATCCAACAATGCTGCTAAAAATTTTTGTTGTTGTTCTGTCCGGGCTACATCACCTAAGGCATAATCCCGATAACGAACATATTGCAACGCTTTGTCCCCATCCATACGCTGCTCTCCGGGTTTCAAATCAATGGTATACATTCCCCCGTCCTGGGGGTCATAATGATACAATCTTTTTTCCACATTAATGGTAACGCCCCCCAATGTATCAATGATATCCTTAAATCCTTCATAATTGGTAAGTACATAATTTTCCACTTGAACGCCCAACAAATCCGATACCACTTCCATGGCCAAGGAGGGCCCACCGTACAAAGTAGCCCCATTGATTTTATCCATCCCATGCTTGGGAATATTCACCCGGGTATCCCGGGGAATGGATAACAAGGCCAACTGATTTTTTTCCGTATCCACACAGGCCAAAATCATGGTATCCGTCCGGGCCATCTCTTCCCCCTTGCGGGCATCTAGACCCAATAACAAGATATATTTCCGTCCCTCATAAAGTTCATCTTCCTCTGCTGTCCCCCCAACCCCTGGGGAAACCAAAAAATGCAGAATGCCTTCATTTAGCCGTCCGGAGGCCCATAAATACCCTCCGCCAACCAACAAGAATATAATCACTAACATAGAAACCAATCTTGCTTTGCTTTTCAAGCGATATCTGGGCCTGCGACGTCCCACTTTCCCATCTCCTCCAACCACTCTAGCAGCAGGTAATTTCTTTCAGGTTGTATACACAGCAAATGATAAGCAATCAATTGCTTAATGAACAGATACCTCTCCTCGATACATCACAATCACATTTTTATTACCCTGACACACAAACCCCCGCCCATCTGTCCGGGGAATCAACAATTGATGATTCAAGGATATGGTTGCGCCTGAACGCACATTGCTGCCAGCCGTTATATCTGGCACCCCACTGCCCGAAGGATCCACCAACACTGCACTGCCTGCCCGGACAATCATTTCTGTTCCTGCCATCCCCTCTAATCGTTGTCCTGGAGCAAGCTCCATAATTTGCCACTCATAAGTCCCACTATTGCCTTGGTTACCTTGCAAAGAGGATATGGCCTTCTCTATCTGTTCCAACACATAACTTCTGGTGACCAAAGGATCATCCGAACCACCGGAACCGGCAAAAACAAAAGATAACCCGCCAAAACAAATGAGCCCCGTGAATCCCAAACAACAACAAATGGTCAACCACACACTGGGTCTTTTTGATTTCCTGCTATTTTCTCCTTTGCCCAAAAGACGATTCACTCCTTAAGAATGTTCCTTATGCCTCATTTTTTTACAAGCCTTTAATACCTCGGCCACCAATCCGGCGCTTTCCAGCGCCTTTTCCCGCAAACCAGGCATTTGCTGGGCCAACTGCTGTTTTAATGCTTTTTCCTGCTCCAAAACACCACTTACCTGGGCCAACAAATCCTCGTATTGCAAGTGTTCCACCAAACCACCGGAAGGCATTTGCACCAAATCTAAAAACCTGTCCACCTTGGGATCATAGGAAATGCCCACCATGGGAATATGCAATAAAGCGCCAAAAATCAAAAAATGTAACCGCATCCCCATAATGATGCGCACATGCTTCATCAAAGAAAGCATTTCTAAAAAGTTCAATTCCCTTGCCACCATAATGCAAGGCCTCTGCATTTTGGCAGCAATTTCTTGACTCACTTCTACATCTCCTGGATAATGCATGGGCAAAAAGATCACTTGCAATCCCTGTTGCACAGCCTGATCACACACTTTAGCAATCACAGCTTTATAGGCATGTAAATCCTTCCAAGGGCGAACAGATACGCCCATCAACGGCGTTCCTGGTTGCACGCCTAAATTGGCCAGAATATCAAGCCCCAGCCGGGCGTCAATATCCAGAGGTTCCAGGCCTAAAGCAGGATCCGCTGTCACATGGACCGGTGGTTTACAAACCCCCAAGGATTTCAATTCCCGCTGGGATTCCTCATCCCGGACAATGATACGATTCACCCCATTGGCCACCAAGCGCATCATGGTTTTGCCCAATAGGGTTCTCACCGGCCCTACACCTTGGCCGTAAAAAACCACTGGTTTGCCCAAACAACGGGCCAACGCCACAATGCCCAGATAATATAAGATACTATTGGGCCCTGTGGTATCCTGTAAAAGCCCCCCACTGCCGCTCAGCAGCAAATCCGCTTTTCGCAATTCCCGGATAATTAGCCGCAGATTGTGCCGGGGAATGGCTTTTACCCCATAAAAACCACTGGTTTCTCTCGGCTGCTTGGAAAGCACCACTGGCTCTATGGCCGGAATTTTTTGCTCCAAGACCTTGAGAATCGAATATAGCATGGCTTCGTCGCCGTTGTTTTTAAATCCGTAATAACCGGAAATAACAACCTTAGGCATGAAAGTAGTGCCTTTCCTTTTTAGATTCACATTAGAAAATCTCTTTTATTCTAACGTAATTTATAGTTTTTTAAAACCAATAAGACAAATTTCGGCAAGGAAAATGCCCTTTGCCAACGGGAAGGATGAAAAAGCACCCTGCCCAACCATTCCAAACCCATTTTTTGCAACCATGGAGACACTCTGGTCACCTTTCCAGACAAAACATCAAAGCTTCCCCCTACCCCAATGGACACTGGTACGCCCAAACATTCCTGATGCGCAGCAATCCATTGTTCCTGGCGGGGGGCCCCCAAGGCCACGAACAACAAATCCGGGCGAGCCTGGCGGATGGCTTCCACAATGCTTGTTTCTTCTTCCTCCTGAAAATAGCCGTGTTGCACCCCCACAATTTGTACCCCTGGATACTGTGTAAGAATATTTTGGGCTGCTGTTGCCGCTACCCCTGGGGCTGCTCCCAATAAAAAAACTTTCCAGCCTTTTTCCGCCCCCCGGGCCAGCAAAGCTTGCATCAAATCAATGCCAGTTACCCTTTCTGGCACAGGATCCCCTTTGACTTTACAGGCCCATACAATGCCTACCCCGTCCGGGGTAACCAATTGGGCCCGGCGAAGCACAGCCAACAGTTGCGGATCCCCCCAAGCGCGATAGGAGATTTCCGGATTTAGCGTAACCACAAAATGGGGAGCACCATTGGCAATGTATTCCCCTACTGTATCCACGCATTCCTTTAAAGTTAAGGTATCAACTTCTACACCCAGTAACTCTGTTTTCAATGGGTTACCTCCATTGCTCTTAACATTTTACCACATATTATAACACCACTCCACAATTCCTTGAAATAAGCACGCAATTTCGAAAATTTACCTTTTCAAAACCCTCTTCTTTTCAATGCCCTGCGGGCTTTCTAATGAAGCAAAGCAGTTTTTCTTGATTTAAGGAGAAATATACCAACCTTGCTGGGAAACCCGGCGCAACTGTGCTATAATGCTAAAGAATACAAAGATTTTTCATGGAAAGGCTGTTTTTTTTGTTCTATTATCTACAAGCCATGCGTCCCAAACAATGGATTAAAAATCTTTTTGTTTTTCCAGGACTCATTTTCTCTAAAAATGTTTTTCATGCTCCCATGCTTTTGCTGGTTATTGCCACTTTTTTTATCTTCAGTTTATTAAGCAGCGCTGTTTACCTGATCAATGATATTGCAGACCGGGAAAGGGATCAGCAGCATCCCCAAAAAAAGCACCGTCCTTTGGCAGCCGGAAAAATCTCTCTCAAGGGAACCATTCTGCTGGCCATTTTCCTAACCCTTTTGTCCTTGGGCAGCGCCTTTGCCTTATCCCTTCCTTTGGGGTTATTGGCTTCTTTGTACTTTATCCTGATGCTTTTGTATACCTTTTACCTGAAGCACTGCATTCTTCTGGATGTTTTCACCATTGCCGCTGGCTTTGTGATTCGCGTGGCTGCAGGCACAGAAGTGCTGGCCATCTACCTTTCCCCCTGGCTGCTCATTTGCACTGGCTTTTTGGCGCTCTTTATGGCTTTGGGCAAGCGCAGAAATGAATTGAAACTCTTAGGCCTTCAAGCCCAAACCCACCGGCAAACCTTAGATGCCTATACCTTGCCTTTGTTGGATCAAATGATCGCCATTGTCACAGCAGCAACCATTGTCACTTATTCCTTGTATACCACCTTCCAGTTCCAGCAAACCATGACAGCCATTGCCACCATTCCTTTTGTGCTATACGGGCTATTCCGGTATTTGTATTTGGTCTATACCACAGATGCAGGAGGCAGCCCGGAGGAAATTGTCTTAAAGGATAGGCCCCTGCAGGTGGACATCCTGCTATGGATTGCCATCTCCATTATGTTGCTTTATTGAGCAAACTACCCCTAGCCTTAAAGGGTATTTTTTGCCAAAAACAATACTGCTAAACCAACATTTCCTTACACCACTCTCAATGTATTATTGTCCTATCATCTATGTATTCCATTTCTTATCTACCTATTCAACCAACAGAAACCGTACGGTCTTGCCCCTATTCTTTCATTCACCAGCAACAGAGTTATTCTTTACATACAACACACCCTTGCACACATCTTTTTCCCAGAATACTTTGGACAAATGCAAACCGTATAATTCCTCTGGTCGATTATAATAAATATTTTTCCACTCATTTTCCACTTCAGGCATATGCCATAAAATCCTGTCTGAAAGATACAAAGCCTGCACAGGGTGCAACGCCTGAATTTGCGGAATCATCTCAATGGCATAGGGGAGCTTCACAGCATAGCGATTGCCGTACCAACTGACCAAATGCCCCTCATTGGTTAAAACCAAATCCTCGGCACCCGTTAGCTTATCCAGGGCAGCAATTTCCTCAGGCCACATGGTTTTCTCCCCCCCTGCAACGGGATACTGGCTGTAATTCCAATAGGACACAATGCCTGCCACCAGAATTACACCAGTCCCCAAGGCAAGCAAAGCCTTTTGTCGTCCTGCCCCCTTTCTCCCCCTGGCAAGCCCTTGGCTTAGCAAAGTAACCAAAGAACCAATGCCGCCAATAAGCAAAAGAGGGGTGAAAATCAAAAATAAGCGCGGAATGAAATGGATCACCAACAAAGCAGCCATTTGCAGGCCAAAGAGAAGAATCACCAGCACTTTCCACCAAACAACTTGTTTTTGCCGCCAGCCAACGGGGAGAAAAAACAAGAGCACAATAAGGGGAACAATGCCCCAAAACTCCTGGGTTGTGGCCATGGAGATAAAGGAAGCCCAACCCTGGGCTATCTTATCCCCTATTTCCTGAATATGCTGCCAGGCAAACCCTAGCGCATCCACCTTTTCCGGTAAACCATACATCAAATAATCCGGATAGGTTTTGGTAAACATGGCAATTTCATATTTTTGCAAAGAAAAAAACGGATTGCCAAAGATGATTGTATTTCGTATCAGCCAAGGCAATGTGGCCAACAAAAAACCCGCCAAAACCCGGAGCACAGCAAAGGCCCTTTTCCCAGGACATTGATAAGCCCGGAACAAAGCCAAAAAAGGCAGAAAAACCAAAGCATTATAGCGGGTAAGATAAAAAAGCCCCAACACCAATCCCAGCAAAACATCGCCCCAGCGGTTTGTGGTTTTAGGCAACAATAACACCAAAAAACACAATACCATAAAAAATACGGACATGGATTCTGTCATACCAGAAATGGAGTAAGCCAACAAAACTGGACTGCCCATATACAATAATGTAGAAGCCACAGCCACTATGGAAGAAAACAGACAACGAGCCAGAAGGAAAACCAAAGGGGTGGTGATAATAAAGAAAAACCCTGTGCCAAAGGCAGAGGCTTCATCAATAAACCCAAATACCCCTTGAAACCCGGCCAAAACCAAAGGCCACAGAGGAGCCCGCCACATATCCGCCTGGGGCACCCCCTGGTGCACCAAACTCAAAGGCGTAAGGTATTGGGAGATAAACCCCTCTCCTTCTGCCACATTCCGGGCAATGCCAGCATAATCCATGGCATCATTGAGCAAAAGGCCAATAAAATGCTGCTGATAATATGCATACCAAATCGCAGCTGTCAGCAGTGTCAATCCCACCAATAGGATAAGCTCCCATATTCCCACGGGCTTTTTCCCATATTCTTGGATTTGCCAAACACCAGCAATCCCTTTTTTTCTACTTCGCACCATTATCACCCAATTTACCGTGTTTCTTTAGATAAAATCACTTTTTAATCATTCATAACCTAACCCACCAAACCCTTAGCTTTTTAGCACCAATAACCATAAACCACCCAAAACCAACCCTGCTCCCAACAAATGTAAGGGCAATATTTGCTCCTTCAAATATAAAGCAGAGACCAAAAACACGATGAGAAACCCTGCCCCTGTCATAATAGGGTAAGCAATGCTTAGGTTGATTTTGCTCAGCACAATGCTGTAGAACAGCAAGGAAAAACCAAAGCAAAGAACCCCCAGGATAAGATACGGATTCCTCACTGCCTGCCACAAACTGCTCCACATCAGCCCCTGGTCCAGCACCAAGGGGGTTTTCTGGGTGGCTATTTTTACCAAAATATTGGCCCCTGCATTGCATACAATGGCCAAGGCCAATAGCAAATATGTATTCATCCAGCTCTCCCAACATCCGGTTATCATCTGTTTGCTTATTAAAACGGATATTTCTTTTGCAGCAAGGATTTCCTAACAACCCAATCCCTTAGTTTCCTTTTAAAATAACTCGGGGCCAAACAACCTATTCATATTGGTCAAACAGCTTTCCCCATTCTGTTTGGCTAAAGGCCCGGATCCGGCTTTTTCCCACAGTGGGATACCAAAAGAAATCATGGTATACATTGGAAGCAAAAGGAGCCCACCCCACCAGGGGACTGTGCAACAACAGCTTTTCAAAGGGCCGCAAAAAGCCCTTGCGAATCATCTGGTCCCCCCAAATCACAAAACTCCGTTTGGCCTCAAAGCCGAAATTCACCTGGCTAATATCCTCCCCTACAATTTCAATGTCAGAGGGCTTGGCACAACCTAATTTCCGTTCATGACACATGCGCAAATAGGGAATGGCCAGAGGATCCATACCCATCATCTTTGCGGCCACTGCATCAATGGCCACCGAATCCCCACTGGCTAAAATATAATTTTTCACATGGGGAATCATGGTCCTGGGCCCTGCCCCGTCCCCAGCCACTGTGCCGTCCATGACCGCAAAAATCCCGGGATGGATTTCCCGCTGCAAAAGCATCAAATCCACCAAAACCTCGTGCATATGCTTGTGGCAGTAATGCCGCACTTCCTTCAGTAAACCGCCAAAGGAATTTTTAATAGCTCCTGTGGTCTGGCTGTGGCCATGGGTTTTTACTGTGGGCAAATGCACTACATTTTTTCCAAAAAACATCTTAGGCACCTCTATGCCCTCAGGAAAAATCTTGTCCAATACCAAAAGCTTTGCTTTGGGCTTGAATACTGTCCATTCCACCCCGGGCAAAGGGGTATAAGAAAGGCCGTAACGCTGCAACACAGGCAGCCACTTGTTATGTCTGGCCCCTTTCATTGGATCCGTCACCACAGTCTTATTCTCCACTGGCCACAAATGCTGGGGTTCAAAACCATCTTGCAGCATGGTTTTCACCAGCCCTTCCAATTGCCAGGGCTGGGTGGAACAAGCTGGAAAGTATTTGGTCCAAGACAAATTGATTTTGATTATGGTGTCCTTTGTCCCAGAGATATATTGTTGATAATCCGCCAAGTGCATCAAAGAAGTATAATCCTCCAGCACCGTGGCAGCAGATGTTTTTAGCACGGCAACTTTTGCTTTCATCTCCATCCTCCTACTATCATTTACCTCCCTTATCATACCATTTTTCAGGCAAAAATGAAAAATTTTTCTCTATTTAAAAAGAAAAAAAGGAGCTTCTTTGCCCTATTTCAGGCAAAAGGAAGCTCCGCTTATTTTCTACTTAATTATATCTCTACCTGTCAAAATCATAAAACTAGCTTTTTGCAATTCATGATTATAGGCAATATTCAAGAGACTATTTTCCGCTTCACATAAAGTGGTTTCTGCTTTAACCAAATCATCCTTAGTGGCTAAGCCAGCCTCAAATTGGACCTTAGCCACCCGGTAGCTTTCCTTGGCTGTATCCAGGCTTTTCTCAGCAATGCTATATTGTTCTTCTAAGGTCTTGATTTCACTGTACATGGTTCTTACATTCTGCTCCAAGGTCTTTTTCCCAGCTGCCACTTGGCGTTCCGCAATATCCACATCATATTTATCAACTTTATAGTCACTGGTGGAATAACGCAAATTTTGCTTGGCCAAATCTATATTTTGGACCAATTGCCAAATGGAATAACTGGTGGTAGTTGCCCTTGATACCTCTGCTTCCAAGTTATCTACTTCCAAAGGTTCAAAAGTGATTTTATCTGTAAGCTGCGGTAAATCCTCAGGCCACAACCCCACCACATTATTGAAAGTCACATAGGCTTTGTTCAGACTTTCTAAAGCTACATTTTGGCTATTCACTGCATTTTTATAATTATTCTCTGCCACCAAAAGTTCAGGCGCTGACAGCACGCCCACCTCAGCCTTTACCCGCGCCACCTTTACAGCTGAAAAGGCTTCATTTACCTTTTCTTCCGCCAGCCGGACATTTTCCTTAGCCATTTCAATGGCAATATACTCAGAAAACACATCCAACTGTAAACTACGCAATTGATCCTCTTTATTTTTTTGGGCAGAACGATAACTTAAATCCGTTTGATCATAACTTCTTTCTAAGGCCGCAGAGGAATCACTGGCAATGCTACTATCAGCAGGTATATCTAAATCCGTCTCCAATCTCTTACTTGCGCTGTCCCGGGCTTCCCAAGTTTGGTCTGCTGTTAAGTCTGTTGCCTTTAAGGAGTTGCTATTTTTTACAGCCATTTCATAAGCTTCAGCCAAGGTCAATTCCGGCTCCGCAGGTTCTTTGGCTTCTGCCCCTGTTGCCCCCAAACAAGTCATTACAGAGCTTGTGAACATAAAACCAGCACAAGCCCAAGCAAAAAACTTTTTTTTCACATTTTTCACAAATCCACCTCCAATGCAGAAAACCGATCCCGAATCCCGGAGGATTCGGTTCGGTTTTCTTTACAACTTTGTTTATTCTTTTCCTAATTTTCTTTCACTACTTAGGATACAATGGTAACGGTTTGGGTTGCTTCATCCCAAGTCACTGTGCCGCCCAAAGCTTGAGCAATCCAGCGGAAGGGTACCATAGTCCGACCATTGACCAATTCAGCAGCTGCATCCATGGCCACAGCACTGCCGTTTACTTTCAAGTACATATTACCCACTGTAGCTTGCACAATGGTGTTGCCACTTACGATGGTAGCAGTTTGGGTGTTGGTATCATAGGTGATGTTATCATCACTAATACCCATGGCATTTCCTACATAACGCAAAGGCAAGTAGGTCCGGCCGTCTTTCAAATACGGAGCAATGTCCATGGTGGAGTCCACACCATTTACACTGTAGGTGGTGCTACCAATGACAAACTTGGATTCAGTGGAAGTTTGTCCTGGAGTTCCCACAGTAGCAATCACTGCACTACCAGCTGAATTGTTATTGGGGAAAATCATATCATTCTTCAGCTTAAATGCATCTTTACCTTCAACTTGTGGATAATCATTTACAATCTCACTAAAGTAGTCTTCAATTTCGTCTATATCATTGGCCTCGATTACAGCATCACCTTTTACTTTAGCAGTGATATCACCTTCTGCTACAGAACGGTTGACTGTAATTTTAGCATCTTTAATGGTAATGGTAGAAGCTGTTGTACTTTCTGAATCAATGGGGATAACCAAAGTATTATCTTCAGTTGATCCATCATCTTTTAAGTCCAAATCGTTATCTTTAATTTCCAAATCCCCTTCTGTTACTTCCACAGTGGGAATACCACTAAAGCTTACACCATCAGGCAAATCAATTAATAAATCTTTATCGTCATTTAAAGCACCATCTATATTTTCAGTAATGGTAATGGTCCCA
Source organism: uncultured Peptococcaceae bacterium (assembly GCA_958417755.1). Taxonomy (GTDB): domain Bacteria; phylum Bacillota; class Desulfotomaculia; order Desulfotomaculales; family Desulfocucumaceae; genus CATZDY01. The sequence continues at coordinate 3,404 of CATZDY010000009.1, read as the reverse complement.
ATGCTTTGGGCTGCTTGACCGATACCCACAGTAATTTTATTGTCTACAGACATTTTTACTGCTGGCACTACTTTGGCCAAGGTCACCTTACCGCTGATACCTGCACTACCGGATATTTCAGCCACTAAATCGCCTTCAAAATCAGGAGCAGTGACAACTTCCATGTCTTTCAAATCCAAGGTTGCAGCTTTACTTGTAGAAGAACCCTCTACTTTCCACTTGGCAGCAGTACCGTCACTGCCTACAAAACCTGCAAATTCAAGTCTTGCGCCCCTATTGCTGTCTGTATCCACAGCAGTCCATTTGGCATTGGAAGGTAAGGTCAAAATAATGGTTCTGCCATTGACCAAGCTCTCGGCTACAGATTCTTCAATGCTCACTTCTGCCAATCCTTGTTCCAATTGACCAGCAATAATTGTAGGCAAATCGCCGGCATTTACACTGGATTCATATTGACCATAACGACCTACCACGATTTCTGATACATCACAATCTGTTTTACCACCAATTTTAGCAGTCACATCACCTATTTTTGCTTTGCTTTCATCATCCACTTCATACGCAGCTTCAATATCAACTCTCAAAGCTGTAGTGCTTCCTTGAAAACCATTTAAATTGAATATTAAGTCTTTGCCATCTTTCTCAATGTAGTTATATGGTTCTTCTTCCCATTTATCAGCAGAAGCCGTTTTTCCTTGTACAATTTTTACATTCTCTACACCAGTCCATTTAAAACCTGTGGGTAAAGTAAATTTAAGACTTTCACTTCTTTTTTCAAAGGAATTAGGGCTATTTTCTGTTAAACGCATTGTCACTACTGCATCATCACTGAAGGTAGGGGTATCAGTTACTTTCAGTGTAATATCCCCATCTGATGCTTTACCAATGTTCACAGTGCCACTAATAAACCCATTGGAACCATCTTTACTGGCTTCCAATTCAATGTTTCCAGCATCAATGCTATCTGGCACATAAATGCTATCCAAATGCAGAGTAAAGTAATTAATTAACCCTCTGTTCGCGTCAGGTTTAACCTCGGTAAAATCAGCTTTATCGTTTATTTTTACTAGAATTTCATAGTCATAGTTTTGCTCTACCTCAAACAATGGCTCGTCACCCAACTGTTGCTGCAATTCAAACAATATGTTGGTATTGCCATCATAAATCTCAGGGAATTCAAAATAGTTTCCACCATCTATACCAATTTTATTTTTTAAAGTGCCAAATACCTGCCAGTCATCGCTATCCATTGGAGTGCTATCAACTGGGCTATCTTCATCTGGTGTCTTCACAAATATAAAATCACTATTGGGAAGAGTAAAGGTAACTTGACTATCATTGTCTAATCTATCGCTATCCATTTCCATTGAAACTGTGCTCAATTGGGTAACACTATCTGTTCCTACCTTGATTCCGCTGTCCCTTGACTTAAACGTATTGTCTGCAAATGCAGTACCCATGGGCAACATTGTCATCAACATGGCCAATAAAGCCACAATGGCAATGCTTTTTTTGCTTTTTCTTAACAAAACACATTCACTCCTTTAAATGTTTGAAATTTATCCTTTTCCTTTGTTTAAACCAAAGGATTGAAGCATTTGGGTTGCTGCCCCTTCTAGCGGGCCTCCCTCCTCTCAAAAATGTTTCCTTACCCTTTTGACAAGGGCATATAAATTACTTCATACCACCATCACATTGCCTGGATTTGATGGCTGTCACTCTGGAAGGCTTTCCATTACAGCAGTTTTTTGCTTTCCAAGTGTTTTCCTTCCTTGACCATCTGAATGCTTAGACAATCAGTGAAAAAGAAAAGTTCCACAAAAAATCAAAGAAAAATAAAAATAAAACAAAAATTGACTTCACGATTTTTCATTTGACTATACTACACGGGATTCTTCTAAAGGATACCAAACAATGTTCTAAACACTACTTTTATTCATGAAAAAGTATCTATATTACTTTTGTTTTATTTTATATAGAAAAGACATCTCGGCAATTATACCGCCCTAGTCCTTGCTTACTACCCCTTATATATTCTAATTTCTATTTTCTTATTTGTCCTTCAAGCACCCCTTGACTATATTGTTTCAATATTTTGCATGCCTTGGGGGAAAGGAGTTTTGGGGAAATAAATCGAATTCTTACACTTCTCTATCTTAAATAAGACCATTAAGATAAATTTTTGTCTTTGGTTGCTTCAAAAGAACAAGGAACTTTTATAATTTTATATTTGTCTAAAAGGTGTCTAGTAAAATAAAATTTACCAGGCACCAAAGGAGTGAATCCTTTGGGGAATACAACAACTAATCATGTGCGCGCTTTGGTAACCCAAGCGCAGCAAGGGGATATTGATTCCTTTGGTCAATTGGTTCGTCTGTACCAGCAAAAGGTATTTGGACTTTGTATCAAGCTCACCGGGAATCCCACGGATGCCGAGGATTTGGCCCAGGAAGCTTTTATGAAATCCTATCAAAAAATACATACCTTTCGCAATGAAGCGGATTTTGGCACTTGGATGCACCGCATTACGGTGAATCTATATCTGAATCAAAAGAAAAAAAACGCCAAAATGGAGCTTACTTATATTGACGAACCTGTGAAAACCAATAAGGGCAATATGCAGCGGGAAATCATGGATGAAACCAGTGATCCCTTGCAAGAGGTGGAAAAACAGGAAACCAAACGTCTGCTCCAAGAGGCCTTGAACAGTTTGAGCCCTGAGCATAAATTGGTGCTGGTTTTGCGGGAAATGGAAGGCTATTCTTACGACGAAATCGCCCGCCTTACAGGCAGTACCCTGGGGACAGTAAAATCAAGAATGAATCGGGCCCGGGCAGCGTTAAAACAAAAATTATCCCAGCAAAAGCATGCTGCATCCCAATGAGGGAGGTGAATTGAAATGACCCAAAGGCAATGTGACGAATCATGCGCTTCTATCCAAGCTTTATTTTCTGCAGCCTTGGATGATGAGCTAACAACAGAGGAAAAAAGGGCCTGGCAAGACCATTTGCAAGCATGCCAAACTTGCCAGCAGGAATGGCAGCAGTGGCAAACCATGTCCTCCTGTTTACAGGAATTTGAGAATACCTGTCAGTTACCGGAAAATTTTGCTGACAAAGTCATTCAAAAAATAGAAAGCCAAAGCAAGAAAAAGCGTTTTGCTGTGTTTACCAAACATTGGCGCGCCTTGGCCAGTGCGGCCGCGGCTGTGGCTTTGTTTGCAGGTTCCATCGGACTTATGCCTCATTATACTTCTATACCAAAAGATTTTTCCCCTGAGATTGCTACGATAGATCCAATTGATAAGCAAAATCCAGGGATTTTACCACAGGAAGAAAACCCGGGAGAAAAGGGGCCACAAACTGGTCCCCAGTCAAAGGAAGGAACAGGGGAATCTGCTCCTA
>CATZDY010000008.1 GCA_958417755.1 uncultured Peptococcaceae bacterium | reverse complement strand
TGTACCAAAGGAATCAAATCTATGATTTTTGTGTTCATGGGCACCACATATTGATTGCCAGAAGTGGTTTCAATGATAATGGTTTCTTTGTTTATACCTGACTTTTCATTGCTGTATTTATCTTGTTTTGTCATATCATTTCCCTCCATATGGCCTTGCAATTGCAATGGATTCATTATACACTATCAATCCTACCTTGACACAATATTGTGCTAAAGTAAAAATATCTTTTTTAAAAAACCATGAAAAATCCTTAATTTTATGATTTTTTATCTTTAAGGCAATTCAACCAGTGATTTCGACCATTCGTCCTAATTTGCTTTTCTTTTCTTTGGAGATTGATTATGATATGTATGGAAAAATAAAAATGTGAATCCTTAAAATTTATTGAATAAAAGGAGGAATTTTAATGAATTCCTTGACAAATATCCATTTTCAAGTGCGGGAATTGGAATTCATGCTGCAAAACCAACCAGGAATCCAAGATGCAGTTGTGGTGGCAGAAAAAGTTGACGAGGTGCAATATCATTTTCATGTGTTCATTGAACCAAAGGAGGCTCAGTGTCCAAATAGGGAAAGTATTCTTGGGCTTTGGGATAAAACCAATATTACTCCAAAACCCAGTGCCATAGTCTTTGGGCCAATTCATCGTACCCCCACAGGAAAAGTATCCCGTAAAAGTTTACAGCCCTTTATCAATAAAGCAGGATAGTCCTGCCCAAGGGCTGTAAACCCGTGGTTATCAATTGATGATTTTAATATGCCTTGGGTTAGCAGCATTTTCTTATATCGTTGACCTTAATTTTCATATATCCTAGGCAAGATAAAAAGACCGCTGAAGCGATCTTTTCTTGTTTGCATATTTATTATAGAATATATCCATTCACTGATTTTTTAACATATGTGAACCTATTTTATTGGATTTATACTTCTTGAGGCCCCGGCTCCTCCCCTTGCTCTTCTACTTTGTGTTGCAATTTGTCCTTTTGCATTTCCACAAAATAATCCATGAGAAAACGATAGACATCAGCCACCATGGTGGGCTCAGCTCCTTTTTGCAAAGCCAATGTTTGCACCCGTTGCAATACTTTTTCTTCCCTGGCATTGTCTTTTACCCTTTCAGGCAAAGATTTTTTATCCGCCACCTTTGAGACTAGCCTTGTTCGGATGCCTAATAAATCCACAATCTGAGCATCTACCATGTCAATTTCAGCCCGCAGAGCATCCAAGGTTTGAGATTGGATGGTTTTATCCTTTTCTTCCATCATGGCATCTGCAGGATAAGAACCAATGATTTTTAAACCCATGGATTTTTCTTGTACTGTCTGTAAAGCATCTTGTACCTTATCCTCCAAGCGATGACCTTCTAAATCAATAAAAAATACATATTCCCCCATACCTGTCTTGGCTGGACGGGATTCAATGCGGGTTAAATTGATATCCCGCAGCACAAATTCTCGCAAAACCACATACAAAGCCCCTGGTCGGTTGGCCGTGGAAACGATTAAGGATGTTTTACAAGCAGAGCTAAGGGGAGCATCTTGTTTTGCCAAAACTGCAAAACGTGTTACATTGTCCTTTTGATCCTGAATATCCCTTTGGGCTATGACCAGTCCTTGAATTTGGGCTGCTTTTTCCGTACCAATGGCAGCCCATGGTTGATTTTCATGGGCTACCATGCGAGCTGCTTCTGCTGTGCTGGCTGTTTCTAGCTGTTGGGCCTGGGGCAATTGTTTTTCCAAGAAAAGGCGGCATTGCGCCAGAGCTTGGGGATGAGATAAAACCTTGGTTACTTGTTGCCATGACATTCCAGGATGCACCAATAAATGCTGGGATACTTTTATAATGATTTCAGCTTTCATTTTTATATCATAGGAATGGGCTAATAAGTCCATGGTTTGGACCACCGCCCCTTCCAAAGAATTTTCCAGAGGTACGATCCCCTCTTGTATTGCACCAGAATCAACTGCAGCCATAATTTGCGAAAATGTATCATAACACACCAACTGTTTTGTTCCACCATACCGCAAAGCTGCTTCCTGAGTAAAGGTTCCCTGGGGACCCAGGTAACCGATTTTTGTTAATTTCTCATCATCTTTCATGCTTTATGAAACCGTCCTTCCCACAGCAGTGGCAATGGCTTTCATGCTGGCCATTAAATCTTCAAAATCCTCAGGAGAAAGGGATTGCTTGCCGTCACATAAAGCAGCCTCTGGCTGGGGATGCATTTCTATCATCAATCCGTCTGCTCCTGCTGCTGCTGCTGCCAGGGACATGGGTTTTACCAACCAACGTTCTCCAGTGGCATGGCTGGGGTCTACCACCACAGGCAGGTGAGATAGTTTTTTGACCACAGGCACAGCACTTAAATCCAAAGTATTTCTGGTATATGTTTCATAGGTTCTAATGCCGCGTTCACATAACACAATATTGCCGTTTCCTTCAGACATAATATATTCAGCTGCCATTAACCACTCTTCTATGGTGGCGGATAAGCCTCTTTTCAACAGCACAGGAACCCCGCTTCTTCCAGCTTCTCTTAACAATTGGAAATTTTGCATGTTCCTCGCTCCAATTTGAAGCATATCCACATAGCGAATGGCTATTTCTAAAGAATGCAAATCAATGACTTCCGAAACAGTGGGTAGCCCATGGTCTTTTCCCGCTTCTGCCAACAATTGCAATCCTTCTTCTTCTAATCCTTGGAAACTATAGGGGGAAGTGCGAGGTTTAAAAGCGCCTCCCCTCAGTATGCCTCCCCCAGATTTTTTTACTACTTCCGCAGCTTTTTGCATTTGCTCTCTGCTTTCCACTGCACAAGGACCAGCTATCATAATCAACCGTTCTCCACCTAAAAACAGATTCCCCACCTTGACCAAGGAATTTTCTCCCCCAGCTTCCCTACTAACCAATTTATAAGGCTGCATGATGGGCACAACATTTTCCACGCCAGGCATCATATTCAGCCCTAAAGCCCCAATGGCCACTCTGTCGCCCACAGCCCCAATGACAATTCTTTTCACTCCCAAAATTAAATGCGCCTGAAATCCATTGTCTTCTAATCTAGCCACCACAGCATCCACATGTTCTTTGGGACAATCTATTTTCATGACAATAACCATAATATTATATCCTCCTATTCAGTATGTTTATATTTTCTTGAAAACCATAGCTACCTAACCTTATCAAGTAAGCAAATTCCAAAACCATCTATATCCATAACAATCCCTCCTAATAATAAAAAAACACCGTTTTTCACATCCCCAAGGACGAAAACGATGTTGTTTCGCGGTACCACCTTGCTTGGCTTGATAGCCCTCTTTGAGGGGTAGACATGAAATACCTTGCATTGCCCTTAAAAAACAAAAAACCTTTCGTCTCAAGGACGAAAAGTTAACTTTCCGCGATACCACCCTGTTTAACACCTTTGGTGTTCACTGGCAATGGGATATGTCTTCCCCTTTCCGTATAACGTCGGAAAAACGTCCAAACCTACTCGCCATTTTCATGGTTTCAGCCGGCATCTCCAGGGAGAACTTCAGCAGGACGTTCCGTAACAACGCTTCCAATCGGTGACGCTGTCTCCCTGGACGGCCGGATCCAACTTACTTTTCCCCTTCATCAACTTTTAATTTTTCTTATTATAATCCTTCCTTTTCATTCTGGCAACCACCAAAATAAAAAATCCTAAAAATTTATTGCCATATCTAAAAAAAAAAGCATTGCTTTAAGCAATACCGCGAATACATGAGATGCACTTAAATGATGCGCTTTAATTCGATTCGACACTCCAACACTTTTTCCTGCAAATTATTGCATGTTTTTAACAAAAAATCTAGCCAACAGTAAGATTTTTGTCAGAAAATGCTTATATGGTTATGGAAAGTAAAATTTTTCAACCTACAATATATAGCTGCTGCCGTTTTGCTACAAACCCTTGGCATCATTTGCATGACCATCATAGGAAGAATCATTGCAATGCTTTAGCCAAGGGAAGACGCTTTAGAAGAGCAGCAAAATCTAAATAAGCAGTAAGCATCTTTTCCCCATCCCAACCTGGTTCATACAGAGCTTGTTTGAAAATGAAGAACCTTATGTTATGGAGTCAACATAGGTTCTTGTGTTAGGTTGCACTCTTATTCTGCTCCATTGTATTCAAAATTTATTTTACGGTTAGGCATTAGTTTAATCAACAGCATACCCATCACAAAGCCCCCCACATGGGCCCACCAAGCTACTGCGTTGGCTGTACCTCCAATGGACGCAACGCCATTGAACAACTGTAACAAGAACCAAATGGCTAAAAATAATACAGCTGGCAGTTCCATGATAGTAAATATGATGATAATGGGTACCAGAGCCAATACCCTGGCCTGGGGATAAGCTATTAAGTAAGCCCCAAGCACCCCAGCCACTGCTCCACTGGCTCCAATGACCGGAATGGGAGACAAGGGGTCCAATAAAGCTTGGGCCATACCTCCCACGATTCCCATGAAAAGATAAAAAAATAAATAAGGAATATGGCCCAAACGGTCTTCTACATTATCACCAAAAACCCACAAATACCACATATTTCCCAATACATGTACCCAACCTCCATGCAAAAATGTAGAGGTAATTAAGGTGAAGAACACTGGATCCCCAAAATTTCCTGACCCAAGGGCTTGGGTAATCCAAAAAGGGACCAATCCATATTGGTCATAGACCTGATTTAATGTTTGATCTGGAAGCAAGAACATTCTGGCAAAAATGTAGATGTTTACCCCAATCAGAATCCAATTCACATATGGTTTTCTATTGGATTTTATACTATCCCGCAAAGGTATCAACCATTGTCACCCAACTTTCAGCCCATCAACCGAATCAATCTTATCAACATCTATTTTTTCATTGTATGCCCTGCGGTATTCTTGGATACTTTTTTTAAGTTTTGGGTATGTGCTAAACTGAGTTCAAACCATTTTGTTTCTTTGGCTAAAATAAAATATTGTCATAAGCAGAGGAAGAAAAACTGCAATCTATTGTGAATGATCTGAAAGAAAAGGTTCCAGCTTTCCGTTTTTTACAATATACATTCTTGTTTCACCGGTTACCATATCCGTTTTGGTGTAAATCAAACCATATTCTATTGTTTGGGACATATGTGTGGTATAACGGGGTCCAGCATCTTCCCAAGACAAATCCTCTACTGCTGGGGCCACCTTTGGCGGTAACCAAATGATTCCCACCAACATACCCAACATAAATAAAATTGCCCCGGTCACCATCATCACATAGTTTTTCCCCATGATGAGGCTACCTCCCATTTTTTCATTGTTTTGTTGATTCTATGTTGTAGTTTTCCTGTCCCAGCAAATTTTTATCCCTATGGTTTTGGTCAAGGTTAAAGGGAATAAAAATAAGGACGAACCCATCATCCGCCCTTATTTCTGCCGTTTATGCATCTTGATAACCCAGATTATTGCTTAAGGAATCACTTTGTTTAAGGAATACTCAATGATATCACTGGCACCTTGACGTTTCAGGACAGGAATTAAGTCCCGGGAGGTTCTTTCATCCAAAACGGTTTCCACAGCCACCCAATCGCTATTGTATAATTTAGAAACAGTGGGTTGTTTCATGGAAGGCAATACAGCCAAGATATCATTGATCCGATCCCCAGGCACGTTCATTTTTAACCCTACTTTTGATTCTGCTGTTAAAGCGCCTCGCAACAAAACAGATAAATTCTGCAATTTTTCTCTTTTCCAAGGATCTTCCCAAGATTGACAATTGGCGTGTAATCTTGTGGTGGACTCCAGAATTGTAGCCACAATCCGCAAATTATTGGCTTTTAAGGAACTTCCGGTTTCAGTTAAATCCGCAATGGCATCCACCAGCTGGGGCACCTTAACTTCCGTGGCCCCATAGGAAAATTCTACAGCAGCCTGTACGCCATTTTTTTCTAAAAAGTTACGGGTCACTTTGACCAATTCAGTGGCAATTCTTTTTCCCTGCAAATCCGCCACTGTATGAATGTCACTGTCATTGGCCACTGCCAGAACCAAACGGATGGGATTGGTGGTCTGTTTTGAATAAGCCAAATCCGCCACTTCCACCACTTTGGCCTGGTTTTCCATAATCCAGTCATAGCCACTGAGTCCTGCATCCAAAACCCCTTCATCTACATACCGGGGGATTTCCTGGGCCCGCATCAAAACTACTTCAATTTCCGGATCATCAATGGTGGGAAAATAGGACCTACTGCGTACAGCCAAATGATATCCTGCATTTTTAAACAATTGAAATGTTGCTTCCTGTAAACTGCCCTTTGGCAAACCCAAACGTAACTTCATGATTTCTCCCTCCCAATTCTCTTGTAAAACAAAATATATCATTAATTTAATGCTTTATCTTGATAAATTAATGCAGTAATAGTATACCTATCCCCGGGAAACCTGTCAACCCATATTTTATTTTTTCTTCTAATAAACCTATAAACCAATTTGAAGATAAGTCATAGAATGCTTATATTTTGTTTAGCGATTCACCTGCAAAATTTCTCCAGAACCAAAGTAATAAATATACATTTCTTTTACCCTTTCTTGGGTGATTGTTTCTAAGGCCCTGGCATATAATTTTACTTGTAATCCATAGCTTTGGTTTTCCTGGCCCTTTCTCCCGGTTTTATAATCCAATAAAAGCAATCCATCAGGCTCTTGTACCAAACAATCAATGACCCCTTGTAATAAAATGGTTTCCCCTTGCCCCAGGGCTTGGGGTAATTCTTGGTATACTTCCATGGCTGGAAGAGACAAACTAAAGGGAATTTCCCGATACACAGCATGCCCTTGACGCAATCGTTTGCCCAAGGCGCTATGAAAAAAGCGCAACAGCAAGGGAATCTTTATAGCAGTGGCTTGCTCTGGGGTAAACAATTCTTTTGCCACCATTTCTTGGATTTGGGCCTGCAAATCTTCGGCATCCAAAGGCCTGTGTAGGTCTACATGCTGCATGATCAGGTGAATGGTTGTTCCTATTTCTGCCGCAGTGAGGCTTGGGGCTTGAGCCCCTAAAAACGAAGGAATCAGCGTTTCAGCCAAGGGCTTTGCTGCTAGGCCTGGCAAGGGGAATCCCGGCAAATCCTGGTCCTCTATATCCCAGATCCGCTTTTTGATTTCAGAAACAGTGACTTTGGCAGCCACCTGTTCTAAGCCTTTGTAAGGCTGCCAAGATAACCTGCGATCTACCTCCTTTTTAATCAGTTCATCCGCTTCTTCCCCCAGCCTTTGTCCGGCCCGAAGCATTGCCAGCCATTCTTGCGAAATTTGGGTATCATGATTTGAAGCCTCCCTTTTTACGCCCTGATGAAGATGAATGGCCCAGTGGGATAGGCCCTGTTCATGGACTTTGGGTAAAATTCCAGGGTTATTCACCAGTTGTCGTAACGGTGTTCCGTCCGGATGACCGACTAAAGCCAAACCAAGCCAATCCAATAGGGATTTGGCTGCCAGCAAGTGGCTATCAGCCAAAAGCAATTCCTTTCCATTGCCTTGACACCATGTCAAAGCATCTTGTTCTAAATCTCTACTGGAACCTATTAAAACCAATTTTTCCTTGGCTCTGGTCATGGCCACATAGAGAATGCGCATTTCCTCTGCCAAGGATTCTGCGGCAAGGCGATTCTTTAGGGCAGATTTAGCTAGGGTAGGATATTTGATACGCAAATCCACATCAACAAAATCCGGACCAAATCCTAAATCCCGATGCAACAACAAGGGTTTCACCAAATCAGCTGTGTTAAATTTTTTGCCTAATCCAGCCAGAAACACCACAGGAAATTCCAATCCTTTGCTCCGGTGTATGCTCATGATCCGTACCACATCTTCGTTTTCACCTAAAGTTCTGGCTATACCAGCCCGTCCGCCGCTTTGTCGCAATCTATCCACAAACCGCAAAAATCCGAATAACCCCCGTAAGGTGGTGCTTTCATATTGTCTGGCCCGATCATGTAACAAACGTAGATTGGCTTGACGCTGACTGCCGTGAGGCATGGCGCCGACCTTGTCATAATAACCGGTTTCTTGATAAATCCTCCAAATCAAATCAGCCAAGGTCCCTCGTCTGGCTAGATAACGCCAATTGGCCAAAACTTTCCCGCAATCAAGTAAAGTGTTCCGGATGTTCTCATTGGGTCCTTCTTGGGCATAAGAGACAAGTTTTTCATAAAAATCATTGCCCTGGGCATGGATTTTTATATCTGCCAATTCTTCTGCCCCAAACCCTACCAAAGGGGAGCGCAAGACGCCAGCCAAAGGAATGTCCTGGCGGGGATTATCAATGACTTTTAAAACGGAAAGAATGGTTTCCACTTCCACGGCATCATAATACCCGTCCACAGCTTCTGCATAAGCAGGTATGCCAGCTTGTCCCAATGCCTCCAAAAAAATTGGAGCCCAATCCTTGGTTGAGCGCAATAGCACCACCACATCCCGATAACTAAAGGGACCCTTGTTGGCAGCGGCTTTGTGGTTTTGGAACATTTTTTGTATTTCCTGGGCCACCAAAAGGGCTTCTGCCCTTATCATATCCGGTTCTTCTTCCGTAGTTTCAACCTCTGTCCTTGCTTTTTCTTTTTTTCTGTTCAGCAAATGAACATCCACGGTTTCCCTTGCCAGCTCCTCCTCAGGATATGTGGCGCCATATTGTAAAAAAGCATTTTCTGTGTAAGCCAATTCTCCAACCCCAGGGCTCATGATTCGCTGGCATAGAAAATTAACAGCCTCTAAGATGCCCTTTTTGCTGCGAAAATTTTTGTTTAAATCAATGCGCAAGCCATCCTGACTCCCTGTTTTGCGATGGGATAAACCAGGGTATGCTTGGTATTTGGCCAAAAATAATCCTGGATCTGCCAAGCGAAAGCGATAAATACTTTGCTTTACATCCCCTACCATAAATAAATTGCTCTGGGCTTCCCCTTGTCTGGAAACCAGAAGCAAAATTGCTTCCTGCAGGGGATTGATATCCTGGTATTCGTCCACCAATACCTCCACAAATTGTTCTCGTAGAGCCAAAGCCACTGTAGAAGGCTGGGGTACTTCCCCTGCTTCGATTCCTTTGGTAGTGAGAAGATGCAAGCAGTAATGCTCCAAATCATGAAAGTCCACCAATCCCCTGGCCTGTTTTTCCCTTTGGTAAGCCTTACTGAACACCAACACAAGATGCACTAAGGTTTCCATTAATAAAGACATTTTGCGCATATCCGCCAAGTGATCTTCTAGATCTCTGGAAAAATAACGTTTTTTCAACTGATTGATGGATTGCTTCACTTTGTCCCGCAGGTTTTGTACCTGTTCCTTATGGCTTTCTTCCACCATAGGGTTAACTTTGGGTATACGGCGAAAGGATATGGCAGCAAAAGCCTGTTGTAGATATTGCCAATCCTTCTGACACCCACTTTCCAACTGTTCCAACATCATCAGCTCTTCATTGAGCAAACCTATCCATGCTTCTGGGCCACCGGGTTCTTGACAAAGGACCAGGGCTTGGGAAAGGGCAGTCCTGGCTCCTGCTATAACCAAAGCAATGCTTTTTTTGATTTCTTTTAGCCAAGGCAAAGCCTCTGCCTGACAATCCTGGGGCAAGGAAAACCAAGAAGCCTTTTCCCGTAACCACTCTTCTGGTCTGGGATTGCTGCGGGCAAAATCGTACAACCGTTGGATTAAATCCAACAAAGGGCCGTCCCCTCGCTCCCCTCCGTAAACATCCGCTAAATGAGAAAAGTCCTCATGTTCTTCCAAATACATGGATTCTAACATTTCTTCCAACACATCCATACGCAACAAAGCAGCCTCTGTCTCATCTGCTATCCGAAAACCAGGATCCAAGTCTAGCAAATAAAAATGTTGCTTTAATACCTCTAAACAAAAGGAATGCAAAGTGGTTATCCTGGCCCTATTCAATAAGGCCAATTGCAAGGATAGACGTTGAGAAGAGGGGTGAAGGGACAGTTCCTTTTCCAAAGCAAGGCGGATCCGTTCTCTCATTTCTGCGGCTGCAGCATTGGTAAAGGTTACCACCAAAAGCTGATCTACATCCACAGGGATTTGGGGATCTAGGATTCGGCGAATGAGCCGTTCCACCAATACAGCTGTTTTCCCAGACCCTGCCGCTGCAGATACTAAGATATTACAACCTGTACAAGTTATGGCAGACTCTTGTTCCTTGGTCCAATGAGGCTCTTTTTTATATTCCATCTTTTTTCTCCCTCAAAAACCGCATCATTTTTTCCCATACCTCTTGGCCATCCAAAGGGCTTAGACTCCGATATTGATTTCCCTTCCAAAGGGGGTCAAATTGACATACCGGATGATAGATGCAATACACACAAGGACTGAACTGCCCCAAGCGGTAAGGGGCAATGGCTACTTCTCCAGTCATCATACTAGCTCCAATCTTCCCCAAGAGTGCTTGTAAAAAGGCCATGAGCAACCCAAATCCTTCTTCTGTCAACACTTGAGAATAGGCGTAAAAGCCGTTTTTACCTAGCCCTACAGGAAGAAGTTCCGAATGTCCAGTGATGTGAGCATCCATCATTTTGATTACCTCAGGATTTGCCAAAGCCACGCCTTTTAATTTTAATTCCCGCAAAATCCGCCGTTTGATTTCCTCTGGTTCTTCCGGCCCGTCAAAGTTCAGTAAGGGATCAGCCACTGTAAAGTAGAACATTCCCCCAGGCAAAGCATTGGTGCCAAAAAGTTTGGGGGCATAATCCAAAGCCACTGCCAAATACACCGGCAATTGCAAATCCAAACCATAATAAACTTGGGTGAGGGCAAATTTTTGCGCCCCGGATTTATAATCCAAAACCCGTAGATAAGAAGTTTGTTCATCTTGGGCCACATCCAGGCGATCGATTCGGCCACAAAGTCCCATCCATTTTCCCCCTGGCAAGGGAACCAACAAAGGCGGCAAGGTTTCTCCCAGCCCGAATCCCACTTCTAATCCTGAGGGCCGAAAGCAGCTCCGCCGAAAATGTTCTCCCCAAATCATGGCTGCCCGGGTCAATTGTCTGGTAAGACGTTGCAATAAGCCTCGATTTCTAGCACTGCTTAAGAGAATTTCATGTTGCAGCTGCGGGGTCAAACGGTTTACCACTTGTTTTACCAAGTCCGTAATATCCTCTGGTTGTAAACTGGCCCAATCCTTTGTACTATGTTGTAATGTTTCTACATATAATTTCAAGCCTTCATGAAAAAATTGCCCCATGTCCGGTGCGCTGAGTTTGTATAGTTTCCTTTCTTTTAGCTGCATATCATAAGCCAAAAAATGGGAAAAGGGGCATTGGGAAAATTGTTCCAACCTGGTGACACTGGTATATAAATTTTTCCCATACAAAGCATTGGCTGTTTTTGATGAAAGAGCAGGTATGGCATTGGTATAGAAAAGGGCTGTTAAGATACTCTGTAATTTTTCCTGGTATTCTTGGCTGGGCAATAACCAATGGTAAACTTCTTGCCACACTGGTTCCAAGTATGTTTCCGTTATTGCTTCTTTTAACTTTACTCCCAGATATCCCAAACAGCCCTTAGGGGTGGCAACATATTCCATCCCATTGCCATCTTCTGGCTCATCCCGAACCAAATGCTCCTTCAAGGAAGGAAACATGTCTTTGATTCGCCCCACAATAGGAGAAGGGAGCAAAGCCTTTCCTTCCTGGTCAGCCAAGGGGTAGCTGATATATAGCCAAGCTGAGGATCTGGTCAAGGCCTGATAAATCAAATATTGTTCTTCCAGAACCCGGCGCCTGCTGGTAGGGGCCAAAATCAAACCATTGGAAGATAGCCTGTCTCTTTCCTGATCACTAAAAATGCCTTCTTCCCCAAACCGAGCGGGTAAGACTCCATCTCCCACACCCAACAATAAGGTTGCTTTTACTTCAGGGCTTCGGGAACGATCCAATACCCCTACAATCAGCTGGTCCAAGGCTGGAGGGATAAAACCCAAACGTAAACTTTCTAAACCAGCTTCCAGCACAGCGGCATATTCCTTCAGGGGGAGTACCTCATTTCCCAGGGCAGCTACCAATTCTTCCAAGAGTCCTGTGACAATGGACCATATCTGCCCATGTTCCATGGATTCTTCCAAACAATGGTTTGCTTGGGCTTCTATTGTCCATTGTTCCAGTTTTTGAGGTACTTCCAAAGACAACAAAAGTTCATAAAGGCTTTGGGTGATTGCCTTTACTGTACAGGTAGCGCTCTTTACTTGATGGTGGAAAACCAATAATTCCTTGGATACTGCCTTACGAATGTCATTGATGCGTTGTTCCCATTGCTCTTTCTCTTGGTCATTGCTGTGACGCAGCGTGGCATATACCCTCCAATTTTCTTCCTTAAGCCACATGTTTCCCTTGATCCCTGCTGATAACACGTAATTCTCCAGGATATCCACTTCATCCCGGCTCACAGACAATAAATCTGTTTTGCAGTAGCGAAATACAGGTTCATAGGCCCAATTTCCTCCTACTGTTTCTAAGGCAGAACGTATCAGCTCGATCAAAGGATGATGCATGACTGATCTTTTATGATCAATAAAAAAGGGAATCCCTGCGGCGGAAAATACTGAAGCAAATAAGCATTCATAAGGAGCCAAATCCCTGACTAATACAGCCATGTCCCGCCAACGCCATCCCCTATCCCTGCCCAAGGCGATGATTTCCCGGGCCGCTGCCTCTACTTCAGCCCGGGGAGATGTGGCTGCCACCAATTTGATCTCTTGGGGTTGATTGGCAAAAATACCCCGGGGCTGGGCAAAATAAGACCGTTCCAAATGGGCCAAAGAAGGGGCCTTTTCATAGCGATGAGGGAGTGGCTCAGAAAATCGCACCGTATGATCCAAAGCAATGCCCTTTTGCAAGGCCAATTTCATGAGGGTATGATAGGTTTCCACGGTGGGATAAAATACATCCCCTTCCCCAGCGTCCAAATATGCGGCATCCAAGCATAACACCACATTGACCCGGGCAGCTATCCCCAGTAAAGCCTCCAAAACACCATATTCCTGGGGGGTAAACCCTTTAAACCCATCCACCCAAAATTCAGCTTTGCGCAACAAATCCGAACCAGCGGACTTTTCCGCCAATAAACCCAAATAATCATCTGGATCCGTATATTGATCTGCCAATGCTTTTTCTAATTCTTGACTGATGAATGCCAAATCTGCCAATTTTCCCGCTAATAATGGTTGACCTCGTTTTGCCAAAAGATTTTCTTGATACAATAAATTTTCTGCCTTTACTTGGTAGAGTTTCATTTCCCCAATGGTAGCTGCCAAGGTTTGTACAAAACCCTTTTGCCAAGCAGATCGTCCAAATACTTGGAGCAAATCCCGTTTATGCTCCAATATATTGCGTAAAATCATTTTTTTCCCTAAATCCCCAATGTGCTTTCGCCCAATCCCTCCGGTTTCTTGTAATATCCTCCAGGCCAAACGACGAAAACTTAACACTTGGATCCGCATCATACCTTGAATACCATTTTCTTGGAGGAGTAATCTTTCGTATTGAAAGGTTGCCTGCTCTGGGGTTAGCATAATCAAGGCTGGTCCCCAAGGATCCAAGGCATTTTTTTGGGCTATTTCTTGCAAACATAATCTGGTTTTTCCTGTTCCAGCTCGGCCCACAATCAAACGCAAGGACATGAAAACCCCTCCATTTATCAATCCATTTATCTTCAAAAGTTTACCATAAAAAAGTTAGGCAAAAGTAAAAATTTTTTCTGCTACCATTATGAATTGTACAGAAATAATTCTTTCTAAGACCAGAGAAATAACAATGCCTTCACCGCATAGTTCGCCAGTGAAGGCATTGTTGCTTCCCTTTATTCATCCTACATTAAATTTATCGGGTAAACACGAAATTCGGTTTTTTATCAATACAATGGGTTGCCAAAATATAGCGCACTGTCCCTGTCTTGGCCCGCATGACCAAAGAGTGGGTTTCTGCCAGATTGCCGCCCATGAAACGTACTCCCCGCAATAAAGCGCCATCCGTAACCCCTGTGGCAGCAAAAATGGCATCATCACCCTTGACCATATCATCCATATATAAAATCTTGGAGATATCAGTAATGCCCATTTTTTTACAACGTTCCCTATCCTCATCATCCTCAGGCCATAAACGGGCTTGCATTTCGCCCCCCAAACATTTTAAGGCTGCTGCTGCAATCACGCCTTCCGGGGCTCCGCCAATGCCAATGCACAAATCAACCCCAGTTTCCGGCATGGCTGTATAAATGGCAGACCCCACATCACCGTCTCCAATGAGACGAACCCTAGCCCCTGCCTTGCGCACAGCATTGATAATCCCTTGGTGTCTTTCCCGTTCCAAAATCATGACAGTGCAATCAGTGATTCTCTTATCATTGGCCTTGGCCACAATTTCCAAGGTTTTTTCCACCGGGTCATCTAGGTTAATTTTGCCCGCAGCCCGGGGTCCCACAGCAATCTTTTCCATGTACATATCCGGAGCATGCAACAGATTGCCCCGTTCCGCAATGGCAATCACGGATAAAGCATTGGGGAGTCCTTTGGCCAAAATATTGGTACCTTCCAAAGGATCCACAGCCACATCCACCTCAGGAGAAGCAGCGCAACCAACTTTTTCCCCAATGTATAACATGGGGGCCTCATCCATTTCCCCTTCACCAATGACCACTGTGCCATTAATTTCTATGGTGTCGAACATTGCCCGCATGGCATTGGTAGCAGCGCCGTCTGCTTCGTTCTTTTGTCCCAAGCCCATCCATTGGGCGCAGGACAATGCTGCCATTTCCGTCACCCGAACCAATTCTAATGTAAGTCCTCTATCCATATTGTCTACTCCTTTGCCAAAACAAAATAGTAAGTAAGAGTATCCCGCTGCCTGGCATACAGAAAGCTGGAACACAAAATACAAAAAAGTTTTCTTTACACCTTTTTCTTCATCATGATTCGATTGATTTTTGTTTTTTTCGCCTGTTCTTCAAAAATAATTCTAGGTATTTCCTTAAATCCCTTCAGATTTTAACAAATAAATATACAATTGGGTATTCGTAAGAGACTGCATGTAAACCTATGGTTTTACAAATAATAACAAACATAAACCCAGCCAAATAGCCCACAATAATACCATGAGCAAGGCAATCTTGTAATAGGTTTTTTGTTTTGCTTGTACCATTCGTTTTGATTGACCATATTCCAGACCTAAGGATTTTATGCTAGCAATAATAGGAAAGCAGCATACATTCGTTATCTTTGGAAGAGGTCTTCAAAAACTCTCAAATCAGAAAGGGGAATGATATATGCGCGAGGGACTGATACCTGCTTTATTGGGAACCGCTGTGACAGCAACCGGACTGGCCCTACGTGCCCAGAACCCCACACTCGGCTGGGGTTTAACCGGGTTTGGCTTGGCCCATGTGGTACTGGGTGGCATCGACTTGGTGGAACACCAACCGAATAGACGTTTTTGAGAGTACCTATAGGAGGGGATATTTCCCCTCCTATCCTTATATCTCCATATATTTGAGTAATACTTCTTTTGCCGTAATCTTCAACACCAAGGATTCTCTGTTTCACCGTAAAAGGGAGCTGTACATAAAATCCCTCTAAAGTAGATTTTGCTTATTAACCTTGTCTACTTTAGAGGAATCAGCTTGAATATCTTGCTTTTTTTATGAAACATTTGCATTAAAATAAAAAACTCATTTTGAAAAAACTTCTTAAATAGTTAGTAAATATCTAAAACTGTTAAGATAAAGCATACCAATTATTTTTTTTCATTTCAGCTTGAATGGCATCCCATGTCTTTCCTGCCAACATTAATGGTTTAGCCCCTGTATACCATACCTTTTCATCTTTATGATAAATGAGATAGGCATTCCAATTGCCCTGTTTGATATCATTATGATGATTGGCAAAGGTAATGACATCTTCTGGTTTTTTAACATCATACACATAAGGCTGGATATAATAATCGCCACTAAGTTGATGCAAAGATTTAAATTCCTCACTCAATGTTGGCCAAGTACCTTGATAAACCTGCTGATACAAAAATTTGCGGTAAGTATCATTGGTTAAATTATTATCCGGAATATTGAATCCTTGAGAAGCAAAATATTCTTTTCTTTCTGTATTGGTTTTGTCCATCAATTCTTCACATAAATCTTTCATATGCTCTGCCATGTAGCCACCCTGGGCAATGCCTTGCTGATTGGCCTCCAAGGGCTCTGCTTCCCCATGAATACTGCATGTGAGATGTAACATTCCATTGGGAAAGGTTGCTGTATATACACCGTCAGCCGGACAAAGTCCTTGATAACCATTGTTTTCTTTTTTTCCCTTTTGGGTTTCCATAAAACTATCATAGCGTTCTTCCAATGTTGTCTCACTGTTTTGCCCTAAAGCGGATTGCACCAAAAAGTTTCGTTCTAACATCCGCATATTTTGCCAACAAACTTCCTGTTCACTTTCTTGATTTAACCCCTTGAAAGCAGGCAAAGCCAAGGCTGCTAAGATTGCCAAAACAGCGATGACCACAATGAGTTCCACCAAGGTAAAGCCTTTGTTTTTTTGCCGCATGCATCTCACTTCCTTTTCCCTATTATCACAATGACCGTAAAGGGTGCCAATTGGCTTCAATATTCGCTTTTATCTCTTCCCAAGTATGATTGGCAATGGAAAAGGAAGGACCTGTATACCAGACCCCTTCATCTTTGTGGTAAATCATTCCTGTATACCAGCCAGCTTGAGGACTATTGTTTCCAGTGGCAAAGGTAATCACATCTTCAGGGCAAGAAATATCATAGACATAGGGTTGAATATAATAGTCATTTGTTAGATGATGGTAGGTTTTAAAATCTTCATCAAAAGAAGGCCAAGTTCCTTTGTGTACATAGGTAAACAAAAATTTACGATATATGTCATTGGACATATTGTTGTTGGAAAGTTCAAAACCATGGGCAGCAAAATAGGCCTTTTTCTGGTCCAAGCTTTTCCCCAATAGGGTTTTACACAAATCTTTCATTGTATCCGCCATGGCGCTTCCTGCAACAGTGGCTTGCTGGATAGGGTCAGAGGGTTTTTGTTCATCCGAGGCATCTGTTACAATGGAAAATTGTCCATTGGCTAATTGATAGGTTTTATTGTTTTGATAATAGTGAATGATATAGTTGCTGGTATTGGCAACACTTTGCTCTTGAATGGTATAATGGCCCAGGATATTCTGCTCCAACATGCTGTCTACCTTTTCATTAAAATATTGTTCATAGGCATTTTGGCTGTCTTGATGCACTGTAATTTCATAGGTAGGTTCTGCCAAACGGCCATTGGAAACAGCAATGCTTTTGGCCAGCAAATAGGCGTCCCGGATTAACCCCAGTTCCTGCTTTGCCGTATGATCAGCACTTTCTTCCTGCATATGTGCAAAGGTGGGCAAACACAAAAAGATTAAAAAACCCATTAAAGCTAACACAATACAGAGCTCTACTAAGGTAAAGCCCTCTCTTCTGCTTTCCTTGCTTTGCATCCCATTGCCCCCTGTGAATCTTTAGCAAGCATGCTGCTGAACAATTATACTATTAAATGTATCTTTATATTCAAATAAAGAACTTAAATAGCATAATTTTATAGAATGGGTTGTCCCCACTTTTCATGATAAAATTAAAAATTACTTCTATATTCTCTATCCTTAAGGATATATAAAAAATCAATTTTTGTTAATCATTAGCTATCTTGTATAGTAAAGAAAGTCCCTTATTTAATAGGGACTTTCTTTACATATATAATGAAAAATTTATAAATTACATCTTAATCCTTATCTTCTGACTCATCGGAACTATATGTCCCTTCAACCTCATACCCCTTAATGGTTCCTTCCCAGGTGGCGGATTCTTCTTCAACATCAAATGTATAAGTACCTTCATTATTGGTGAATTTATCCCCTAACAAGTCTTTTAATTCATCTTTACCAATTTCACCAGTTGTTTGGTTGTCATTCAAAGCTTTCCAAGCCATACCAGCAGTATACACTGATCTGGCGTTTGCAGCAGCAATTTGTTCAGCAGATTGTTTCTTTAAATTATTGAATTGGGGAATAGCCAATGCTGCTATGATCCCTAAAATAGCAATAACATCAATCTATTCCACCAGGGTAAAACCTTTTTTATTACGCTGACTAACTAGTTTTTGAAACATGATGAGTCCCTTCTTTCTCTCTTTCCATTTAATAATCATGATTATCTTATAATCATATTAGCACACTTCTTTTCCAAATGCACCATATTTTTTTGCATTTTCCCATATTTTTTAGGTATTTATGCGTGATGCATAAAACGACGCAATTCCTCTTCCCGAACGCATTTTTCCAGGGCTTCCTCTGGGCTGATTTCCCCTTGGGTGACCAATTGCCCCAAGGAACGATCCAAAAGCACCATCCCTTCCCGGGCGCCGGTTTGAATGGCAGAATCAATTTGATGGGTTTTTCCCTCCCGGATCATATTGGAAATGCTGGGATTGCCCAAAAGGATTTCCAAGGCAGCCATGCGACCGCCACCTATGCGCCGCACCAATTGTTGGGTGATAACCCCCCGGAGCACCCCGGCCAATTGGGTCCTGATTTGCCCCTGTTGATGGGGAGGGAAAACATCAATGATCCGGTCAATGGTTTTAGCAGCCCCAGTGGTATGCAGGGTGGAAAGGACCAAATGGCCGGTTTCCGCAGCCGTAATGGCAGCGGAAATGGTTTCAAAGTCCCGCATTTCCCCTACCAAGATGATATCCGGATCCTCCCGCATGGCAGAACGCAGAGCTGCGGCAAAGGAAGATACATCCCGTCCCACTTCGCGTTGATTGATAATGCACCCCTGGGATTGGTGCACATATTCCACAGGATCTTCAATGGTCATGATATGGCTTTTACGGTGTTGGTTGGCATACTGGATCATGGAAGCCAAGGTGGTGGATTTCCCACTGCCTGTGGGTCCGGTGACCAGCACCAAGCCCCGGGGCAGCAGTACCAAATCCTGTAAAACAGGGGGAAGGCCCAACTGTTCCATGGTTGGAATTTCATCTGCCAACAAACGCATCACACAGCCCAATTGCCCCATTTGCCGGAACAGGTTTACCCTGCACCGGGTTCCGTCCTCCGCTGTATGGGCAAAATCAGCATCCAATCCTTGGGCAAAGGACTGCTGTAAATTATCGGGCAGCAAAGCCATGAGCATAGCATTATGATCATCCAATCCATACTCTGCTGGTAAAAAGGAGATATCTCCATCATGTCGTAAAACCGGAGGCATGTTTGCGGTAAAGTGTATGTCAGAGGCGCCTTTTTGGTGCGCCACAGCAATGATATCCTGCATTTTCATCTTTCTATGCTCCCCCTTGGCTCATCTATTATATACCCTAGGGCTTGATAAATCATCTTGATTCCAAAGATTATTCCACAGAAAAGATAATTTTTTCTATTTCCTCCAGGCCGGTTTCTCCAGCCTTAGCCAATTCTACTACCCTGTCCCGTAAAAACTTGGTTCCTTTTTCCTGCTCATAGGTTTTCATTTCATGGGCCGCTGCACCATTGGCAATCATATCCCGCAGAGGACCATCCACTTGTATAATTTCATAAATGGGTACCCTACCCCGATACCCTGTATAATTGCACCGCTCACAACCATTGGGTTCATACAATTCTACTAAGGATTCCACATCAGCACCCAATAACAAACGCTCTTGGGGCAAAAGGGCTCTTTTATCCTTGCAATGGGGGCACAAGACTTTTACCAACCGTTGGGCTACCACGCCGGTGAGGGCTGCGGCCACCATATAGGAAGCAGCACCCATATCAACCAGCCGGGCGATACTGGAAACAGCATCATTGGTATGAATGGTGGAAAACACCAAATGCCCCGTGATAGCAGCCCGTACCCCCAGGGTTGCTGTTTCTCCGTCCCGCATTTCTCCTACCATAATGATATCCGGGTCCTGGCGGAGGATAGAACGTAAAGCAGAGGCAAAGGTTAGGCCTGCTTTGTTGTTTACCTGCACTTGGTTGATGGTATCAATGCGCCGTTCTACTGGATCTTCCACTGTAACAATATTAATCTTGCGCTGGGCCATTTGGTTCAATGTGGCGTAAAGGGTGGTGGTTTTCCCGCTGCCAGTGGGGCCAGTGACCAAAACGATTCCGCTGGGCGATTTAACCATCCGGGTATATTTCTCCAAGGTGGGGGCATCCATGCCCAGGTGTTGTAAATCCAAAAGTTCCGGTCGGGCGCTGTTGCCCAAAAGCCGGAGCACGATTTTTTCGCCGTAAATGGTGGGCAAACTGGAGGCGCGAATATCTGTTTCAAATTCTGCCCCAGAAAAGTGAAATTTTCCGTCTTGGGGTAGTCTTTTTTCCGCAATATTCATTTCGCTGAGCAGCTTAAGTCGGGTGACAATGGAAGTATGGGCTGCCAAATTCATGGTAGCATGGTGGACCAAATCCCCATTGATGCGGATTCGCACCACCAAATTCTTGCGTCCAGGTTCAATGTGAATATCGCTGGCCCCAGCCACACAGGCTTGGGTGATAATGGTATTGATGAGTTTGGCCATAGGGGTGCCTTCCACTCGGTCTCCCATTAAGGCGATATCCTCATCTTCTTGGATGGGCTGAAATTCTCGGTTTAAATCTTCCACAGCACTGCTCACTGTATCTTGGCTGTGGATTTTCTCAATGGTATAGTCCAGATCATCCCAGGTGGATACCACAGTGCTAATCTCATAGCCCGTTAGGGTACGGATTTCATCAATGGTATAAAAAGCCAAGGGATCATCCGTGGCTACCAGCAATTTGTTGTTTTGAAAATCAATGGGTAAAACATGATGTTTTTTGGCATAACTATGGCTGAGCAACATAGCGGCTTTAGGATTTACAGTATAGCCCCGCAAATCAATGAAAGGGACATTCAACCGTTCAGCCAAACTTTCCAATAGCTTTCGCTCTGTCACATAGGAGAGTTCCACAAGAATATCCCCCAAGCGCTTGCCTGGGGATTTTTTTTGTAAATCAATGGCCCTTTGGAGCTGCTTTTCATCAATATACCCTTTGCCTAACAATACCTGCCCAATTTGAATATTTTTTTTCATTGCCTTCTTCCCTTTCCCGCATCAGGTGATTGAGGGGAGTAACCCTGTAGCACCTTTCCTCTATGCAATGGCATTGGCTTATGCTATATTGTATCTATTCCAAATGTAGGGGGACTTGCCATGCCTGTAATGCTTTTCATTTTCTTGCTTTTTTTCTTATACGGCCTTTGCATTGGCAGCTTTTTAAATGTGGTGATCTACCGGCTGCCCTTAGGCCTTGCCATTGCCAAGGGACGTTCCATGTGCCCCCAGTGTACCCATATTCTCAAAGCAAAGGATTTAATCCCAATTTTCAGCTTTTTAGTTCTACAAAGGAAATGCCGCTATTGCAGTACTCCCATCCCTTGGCGTTACCCAGTTGTGGAAACCTTGACAGGGGTGGTTTTCGGACTTTGCGGCTTGGTCTGGGGCCCCACATGGTATGCTGTTTTGCTTTGCCTCTTTTTTAGCGTATTGATCATTGCTTGGTTTATTGATATTGATTACACCATCATTCCGGATAGGCTGCATGTGATAATCTTGGGCATAGCCTTTTTGTCTTGGTTCACAGGGCCTTATATTTCTTTGGTTGACCGGCTTATAGGGGGCCTTGGCCTTGGCCTTGTTATGCTGTTCATTTCTTGGTTGACCCGGGGAGGCATTGGGGGCGGTGACATCAAGCTTATGACAGCCTCTGGACTGCTTCTGGGGTGGCAATGCCTTGTCCCGGCTTTTTTTCTGGCCTATGTTTTGGCAGCTATTTGGTATATCATTCCTTTCTTACAAAAAAAACTTCCCCCTGACTATGAAGCCCCCATGGCGCCTTTTTTTGCCCTGGCGCTCATGGTATTTTCCCTATTCGGCCAACAACTGCTGCGACTCTGGTTGCATTGATGCTGCATTGAAACAACGAATGGTGCGGACGCTATGTCCAAGCTCTTGGTCATGCTCCATGTCTTTTATGGTCACTACAACCCGTAACAAATCGCCACTGAACCGAAAGGATACGGCTATGTGTTTGCCTTGCTTTTCATAATCAGGGAACAGCTGGGACCCAATGGTGTTACCATCCAGTTGTTGGCCAGGTATCGCTTCTTCCTCTGTAACCAAGGTATAGGTCAGCACATTATCTGTTACTGTAAAGTCCTGGCCATAACGCACTTCTTTTTCCACCATATTCATCACTGTGCTGCATACGGTTTGTGCTTCGGTCTTTTTCGCCGCACCATCATATATAGACAGCTGAGAGGTAAAAAACCCCGCTAAAAAAACACCTGCCATGGCCACGATGGTAAGGGAAATGATAACCTCCATCAGCGTAAAGCCTTTTTGGGTATTTTTTTTACCCACCCTTGGTTCCCCCTTTGTTACTGATAGTAGATGAATGAGCCACGCACTGGTTCGTCAGGGTAAGAAATTTCCACCTCTTCTAACTCCAAGGTAAACCCAGGATCCGGCTCAGGGGTGGGGGCTTTTTCATCCGTATTATGATTGCTTAACTGTAGGGTTACTGTATTTTGTACCTGTTCAGTTGCCCCAGCAGGTATTTGGCCCTCCTCAACAGCTGAAACAAACGACTGATATGTATCATGCTGGACCTTGTTTACTTGTAACATCCGCATGGATCCGGAAGTCAGGTAAACAAATCCTACACTTAAGATGGCAATCAAGGCAATGCTGATGATCACTTCCACCAAGGTAAAGCCTTGCTTATTAGGCATAATATTTCACCACACTCCATTCACTGCCCGAGGTTTCATTGTTTTCCATGGGTGGTAGAGTTCCATTGCCAGAGGCACTATTTTGGTCTAAAATACCCAAACCACTATAATTTGCCACCATAGGGTTTACAGTCAGTTGCTGCGATTGGTTATTGGCTGTTATCCCTTTGATTGTCACAATCCCGTTTACTGTGGCACTGCTATCTAAAATCAACTGACTGTCAGGCAGGTAAACTTGAGCATTGAGCACAGCCCCGCCGGTTAGTTGAAGGTTGGTACCAGGAGCATTGGCTAGAATAAAGAGCTGGTCGGATCGTCCCACAGTCCCTTCGACTCGCAACTTGGTATCTTTATGGTCAAGGATAAAAAACACCCGATGACCACCCTTTATCGTAAGATTGCTGCTATTAAGCACCACTTCGTCCTTATTCCATTTTCCGTGCAAAACATAGAAAACATCCTGTTCCGTAGCATCAATGATAAAACGGTTGCCTGCTTTGTTGTATTCTGCCTGCTCTACCTTATGGGAGCCCGGGGGAATCAAGCAGCTCTCCCGGGGAATCTCCGGGGTTTTGAATTCATCTGTGAACAGGGAAACTGGAGATATTGTGGGCGCCGCTGGAGAAGCCACAGAGTCATTGGCCGGCAACCCGCCATTCACCCGTCCAGTACAGTGTACAGCTCCGGCCAGGGCAATGGATCCGTAAGAAACATTGCCCTGGCAAAGCAAACTAGAACCTTGGGGATCCATACCAACAGATCCCCCGCCAGTGAAAGAAAAATCCCCTCCAGTCCAAGCTGCTTTTTTTAACTGAATGCTATAGCCCTTTATGACAATATCCTCATTGGCTATGATGCTGTAACCCGTGCTATTCCCCTCAAAAGAAGAGGAATTGGTCCGCATGACCACTCCCTTGGCACTGTGCAGGATACCTGCTACTCGTACATTGGAAGTTTCGCTGCTTTTGTTCGGATTGGTGATGTAAATGGTTCCTCCGGCCAATACATCACCCTTTACCTCACAGTTGTGCAAAATCACATCCCCTGCTGCCTCAATCCGCCCTACCTGCCCTTGGATTACTGTCACATTTTTATTGCTGCGCACAGTGTCTTGTACTGTGCAACGGGTAAGGGTCACATTGTCTTGGGCTGTGATGGTTTGGCAATGACCTTGGATGAGTTCCACGGCTTCATTGGTATAGAGATTTTGGGCTGTGAACTTTACATCAGCAGGAGCAGTGATGGATCCATGGGCATAGATATCTGCAAAAGAGCCCCCTCCTTTGCAGGATACATTTCCTTGGGCTAAAACCTTTCCTGTTACTGTGCAATTGGCAGTAAAATCGATATTTCCCTCTGCCTGGACATTCCCACCCACTTGAGTTCCCCACTGGTCAAAACGAAGGTCTTTTCCTCCCAGCAAATCCCCGGCCAGGGAGTTGGAATAATCAATTGTCAAGTTGTTTATAGTGGCCATTGTCCCGCCCGGCGTACGCACACTGCCTTGCAATTTGCTGCCCGTAAGCCCCAAAGCATAATCAGGGCAAACACCGAAACCAGGCTCATCAGGAGGCGGGACAGGGGTTGTCCCTTTTTTCAAGCGAGCTTTCATTGTATAGGTTTCTCCTTGCCTCTTGACCACAGTGCTGGCCACCACCACACTGCCCTCTTCATCCAAGGCTGTGGTATGGTATTCCAATCGGGTGGTGACCTGGGAACCATCCGGTAGCGTTGTTTCCCCATTGGTCACATAGTGGGACTTTACATAATCCTCCAATTTGGGTAATGCTGGTGCTTTAACATCTTGCTCTTCTTCGTTTGAGGCATTTTTTACTGCTTGGTTATAAGCTTCCAAGGCCTCTGTATAGGCCTGATAATCCCTTTGGGCCATTTGTTCCAAGGCTTGTAAAGCAGGATGTCCCTGGATGATGGCTTTTACCAAAGCAGTTTCAATGCTTTGGGCAATTTGTTGGCCTTGCAAATGTTCCCGCTGGGCCACAGAGGATTTTGTCCCGAAAATAGAGATGGCCACATATCCGGCACTGAGAACCCCCAAGATTAGTATCAAAACAATTACTAGAAGCAAACTGGAGCCCCGCTGATTGTGCATCATTCATCCTCCAAAAAATAAAACTGGATGTCTATATTGCCGTTAAACAAGCCCTCAGTGATGTTTGTGGCAACATCAGGCGAACTGATGGAGGAGACAAACATACTTTTGTTTTGTCCATTCAATTCATCTACCATGGCCACAACAGCTGCCACTGGTCCTGCCACTTCTAGGGAACAACTGTACAAGGGCACAGATTGGGGGGTATCATTGGCAGTTCCTTGGGTTCCTTGTAATTGAGTTTGATAGCGTTCTGCTGCTGTTGTATCCATTTGGATCAGCTGTTGCCTCATGGGGGAAAGCAGCACTTGTAAATTTGCATAATAGGGATCCACAGCTGTTACCGCGGGATCCTCAATTTGCATTTGAAAGAGAATAACCCCATGGGCATTGGCTGTTTTTTGCAGTAAACGGTCGATAAAAACAGGGTCAATGTTTCGCAAGAAATAGTTTTCTTCCGCTTTTCTGACCTGTTCTTCTTCCAAGGGCAGTTTAAAGTCAATGGTTTGATTGGCAACCATTTTCTTTTGCTCTTGTTGCATTTCCAACTGCTGGATTTCATTTTGTAAACTGTTGATTTCCGCCAAAGAAGGGGCCACCAAAAAGCGGAAAACCCCAAACCAAAAAAGTACAAACAACAAAATGGCCAACAAACCTTTTTCCCGGGCAGACAGATTCATTGCACATCTTCCCCCTCCCATAAGGTACAGCGGATTTGGACCATATACCCTTCTTGCCCCTGCCAACCATTGTAGGTCACAGCCCGGAAATGCTCTGTTTTTTTCAGCGCTTCTACATAATCTGGAATAGAACGACTATTGGGACAAAGTAAGGTGGCTGTCAATGTACCGTCATTTAAATAAGCCAGGCTTATTAAGGTTTCCCCGGACATGGGACGTAGGAGGGTTTGATAATCAGTCAATTTGAGTAACGGCCTTTTTTGAATAACCTCAGCCGCTGCTTCCACCAAATCATTGTATTGTTTTAACTTTTGATATTCCTCTTCCAGCAACATGGTTTGTTGTTTTTCTGGATTATTGTCAATTTGCTTGATGGCTTGCACCAAAGCTTGCTGTTTGCTTGTTAAAACATTTTTCTGAAAAGATAGAAAGCCCAGCACTGCCCCAGCCCCTATGAGGCAGAAGACAATACCTGCCAGGATCATAAGCCGCATCCTATTGGCATAAAAAGCACTCCTGTTTTTTTTGGGGCTGTAGCGCTCATAAGCTTTTAGAAAATCAATATCCCGTTTCATACCCTTTGTTCTCGCCGCATGTGTTCAGCTTTTCAGCGGTGTTCCTCCTTATTACTTTCTTCTTACCAAAGCGCCCATAGCCTTGCTATAGTCATGGATATCCACCGGAGCGCCTCCTTTTACTTTTACATAACCAAGTAAGTCCAAAAAGCTACAGTGTAAATCCAGGCCTTGGGTTAACATTGCTAAAAACTGTTCCTGTTCTGGAAAATTGCCTAACAGAAACAAGCGGGCTGCAGTATCATCCTTTTGCCGGGCATGTTGGAACTGAATGATTTTGCTTACATGATCGGCAATTTCATCCACCAAAATATCCAAAGCCTCAGTCTCCTGGAAGCGGGCTACACTTAAGCCCACATTGCGGGATAGCACACAAAAGGCATCCTCTACCAAACGAAAATCAATGCTGTTTTGATTGATTTGCAACATCATGGCTGTAGGTAATTCCGGATAACAGGTATGTAATAATTTGCCTGCGCAATTGGACGAGATGTCAATGCCCGCACAACCTAGACCAGCTTTCTCCAAGATTGCAAGATATTCTTCCAGACAGCTGTTGCGCAAGGCAAAGGCCAGAATATAACATTTATCTTCCTGGGAACGCCGGTCTGATTGCATATAATCAATGGTATAGCCCTCCATGCCACTGTAATAGTAAAGCATTTCATTGATGACCATTTCCCGCAGCTCTTTTTCCCGTTCCACTGCTGGTAAGGATAATTCCCGGAACATGGCATTTCGACTGGGCAAAACAGCAATCACCGCTTTTTTTTGCAAATGTTGTTCTTGCACCAAGCTCTCCAGCAAGGGCAAAAAGGCTTCTTGATCCACAATGCGTCCATTGGCAATGGCGCCTGGAGGTAATCCTTTGCTGGCCCATTTTTGAAGGCTAAGCCCAGAACGTCCTGTTGTTCCGGCCACATACACAATGCGCTCTTCGTCAAAGCTGATGACATGTTTCACGGCTTTCTTGCCCCTTTCACTGCAGCTGTCCATACATATTGAATATAGGCAAAATAATGGCCAATACAATAAAACTGATGATCATCCCAAAGATAACGATCATCAGGGGTTCAATCAAGGCAATCATTTGGGTTAAAGCTGTATTAGCTTCTTTTTCAAAAAAGTCTCCGGTTTTTTGCAGCATATCGTCCAAGGTTCCGGACTCTTCTCCCACCAAAACCATGGAGATAAACATTTGGTTAAAAACCCCGGTTTCAGCCAAACTTTCTGAAAGCATGCCCCCTAAACGCAGCCGTTCCGCCACCATCAGCATCCGCTGCTCCACATAATCATTGCCCAAAACCCGAGAAGTGATGTCCAGGCTTTTCAGGATGCTGATGCCACTGGCATAGAGCACGGAAAAGGTAGAAGCAAAGCGGGAGGTTAGAATGGTCTGCACCAACCTTCCCACAAGGGGAAGGCGAAATATCAACCATTTGACTGAAATACGAAAACGTTTCTGGGTCATCAAATAACCGCTCAGTAAGACGAAAGCTAACAAAATTCCTAACAATAAAAGCCAATTGTTGGTCACAAACTGATTGATACCTAATAAAAGCCGGGTAGGGGCGGGCAAATCCATACCTTGATACATATCCACGAATTGCGGTAATACGGTGGTAAGCAAAAAAATCACTGACCCAAGGGATATGATGCTGAGAAGAACAGGATAAATCAAAGCGCTCTGAATTTTTTTCTTCATCTGAAGCTCTTGTTCATAATGTAAGGCCATTTTTTCCATGATAATATCTAAGGTTCCACTGGCTTCACCAGTTTCGGTCATATAGGTAAGAAGTTCAGGAAAGGTTTTACCCATTTGTTGCATGGTGGCAGAAAGGGACTGACCTTTCAAAACACCTTCATATAGGGTAAGGGCTGCTTCCTTTGCCTGGCGGTTGGGGCTGGACTTGTAAAGGGTATCCAAAGCCTGGGCCATGCTGACCCCTGCATGCAGTAAGGCAGCCAATTGACGGCAAAAAGTAGATAAATGCTTTAGCTTTAAAGGCTTTGAAGTGCCTTGATCCTTTTCCCGTTGTTCCCGCACCTGAAAGCAAAAAAGTTGTTTTTCCCGGAGCTGATGGATTAATTCTTCCTTGTCCGTTGCTTCTGCCACGCCGGTTTCCACCTGTCCCGCAGCAGAACGCGCTTTATAGACAAACTGTGCCATTGTAATGTTCTCCTGCCCAACTATCATCTGGTTTATTGCGCATATTATAACACCTTATTTGCCAAGTTCCTAGATTTAACTCAATCAGATTTGATTGTTAGCAAAGAAATGTTGCTAATAGATTGACGGTTTACATATTTTTATTTCTACTGAATTTAGCTATTATTTTATATTATTAAGGTAAATATGGTATAATTTACCTTAATAATAATGCTACTAGATTTAGATAATGATATATGTAACTTAATTTCAAAGTAAATCAAATACTAGAAAACATGTAACAATCAGCATTTATTTTAAGAATATTGGCCAGATTACCTGCAATAATATAATAATGTGGAGATAAATATTGAACTTTAAAATAATATAAATTGCCACTAATAATCATATTTATTTTGTGAAAAGGCATACCAATGTATTTTCTTTGACTCTAAATGTATTTTCTTTCTAAAAAATAATTATAATTTCTGACGTGTTCTCAAGCAGCCCCAACGCTATGCCACAAGCGTGCACTTCATCTTTGAGCAGCATCTTCAGCGGTTCCACAAGCTCAAAATGCATAGCATCTGGCAAACCGCCCACATTGTGGTGTTTTTTACCATTTGGGTAATTTTAACCTGCTTCTATAGGGTAAATGGATCCTTGGCCTAAAAACTCGATTCCATCCAGCTTTCAGGATTCTTCCCGCTGATTTTATGTCCAAATTTGTCTGGAGCAACCCGCTCAATCGAGTTGAATTAATACTTATCATGGAATGTCCTGCTCCATATAAGCCATAAAGCTTTCATAAGATAGTTGCTCATACAAAAAGGGACTGCATGTGCATGAGTGTTCTCCATGTCTATGCGGCCCTTTCTGCTAGTTTAAAACAGTGTTATTTGTTTTCTGTATTCCATTGTTTTAGGATGCCAGAGATAATCGACAGCACTGGAAGCTCGATCAGTGGGCCAATGACCAGTGCCAGAGAAATCAGTGGCTGGTCGGGAAAAGTTGCTACAGCGATTGCCAGAGACAGGGGTGAGTTCCGGGCAAGAGTGGTGAAGTTCAGAGCAACCATATCTTTCTTAGAGAATTTCTGTGCCTTACCAATCAACTGGGAAACGAAAAACAGAACGACAAAAAAAATCAGCAGGGGGATAAACATCTGCACCAGCAAAAAGGGGTTTTCGATTAGATTCTTACCTTCAGATGCAAACATGACCACCACAGCAAGGCAAAGGAATAATAGTTGGAGGTTATCGCCCTGAGCGGAAAGGAAGTCCTGGAATTTGGACTTGTTCTCTGTAAAGGCTTTGGTAATATGGGACAATACAAAGGGAATCACCAACACCATGGCAACGCCCCCTACCAGAGAACCAACATTCATGGTCACCTCGTTGCCAAGCAGCACCAGCAGATACACAGGCAGCAAAACGATCTGGAGAATCAGATTCAGCGGCAGGATGGACATTCCCAATTCTACATTTCCCTTACTCAGTCCTGTAAACACCAGATACCAGTCTGTGCAGGGTGTTACCAGCAGCATCAGCAGACCAATGCGGATGTCCAGAGAGCTGGGAAAGAAAATTTCCCCCAGCATATAAGCAAACAGGGGCGTGAACACGAAATTGATAACCAGTGCAGACAAGGTGAAGCGGAGATTAGAAAAAGATTTTTTAATCTGCTTCAGGTCGATGGACAGAAACAGGATGTACAGAAGCATCATCAGAAATATTTCAATCAGACCGGAGGAACCCTTGCCAAGAGGTGTCACAGCACCAAGAAGCAATCCCAACAGTGCGGCGGCGATGATAATCATTGGCTGGAGTTTTCCAATTAGATTCATGATATTTCCTCGCTCTATAGATTTTATGGACACAGTGTTCATAAATTATTGTATCAACAGAAGGCAGAAATGCAATGAACATATTTGAAGATTTGTTGAGAAAGTCTTATTTCGTATACCGCTTCAAGCCGCTTTGGATGAATCCGCCGATGAGATCAGACTGCATTGTTCGGTTAGGGATTTGATGTATTTTTCTTTGGATTGTGCGGCAATTTTTTCGATAACATGGCTAGTCAAGGAGTCATCAAAGAAGATAACGCCATATTCCGGGTGGGTATGGATTTTATCACAAATGCCGTAAGGACATTGATAATGCTCTGCCTTCAGGGAACAGTGATAAGGTTTTTGAGTGGGTTCCTCCTGGAGTGCTTCATCCTCCAGCTCTTCCAAAACAGTGAACAGATCATAATAATGCAGATAGAATGTTCCCCTATTGATTCCAGCCTGTTTGCACAGTTCTGTCACAGTGATTTTATCAAAGGCTGTTTTCTGCATCAGTTCCAGCAGGGTGCTTTTGATCAGCGCCTTGGTTTGCATTGTTCGTGGGTCTTGCTTTTCTGCATAGCAACCTCCATTTCTAGTTGGACAAAAAGTCCTGTAGATACAAATAGGAATGAAAGAAGAGCAAAAAACCTTTCCAGATGGTAGAATCAAGGTGGTGCTCTATCACAGGTTAAGCCTCTATCATATAGAGCAGCCTATATGAATGTATAAAGCTGCCCTTTGCTTAAACCCGTTAATCCAATTCTGTAACGGAACTTTTGGATTACCATGAAGAATGAAGTCAACATAAGCTATAGGATCGTTATAAATCAGGTAGCAGGTATTTGATTACCTAAATGAGTAATCCTAAATACTGCGGATTAGTGCATTTAGCTCCAATCCATAGCTTCAATTATCTTGCGCCTATAATCATGTCTTTATTTAGAAATCCGTTTCAGTTCCTGCGCCAACCTTCCGGCCTGTACCGTACCTTTCGGGACTCAAAATAAGCTACATCATTCCCACTCGCTCTTTGCGAGTACATTCTAAACAGTTTTGTTTAGATGATTTGACTCTCATTATTTCGATTGTTCCAATTATCCATAAATTATCGGCTATCTGATTTTTTGTTGCCATACTGTTGCCATGAAAAAAGCAAACAGACACGGTTTTTGATGGGTTTACCCACTACATTTTAAATAGCTTTTGTCAATTGCAGCGGATAAAATCTGATCAGAAAATTGTTCCATTATTTCCGTAATGACTTTAAAAGTATTGTCGAAATCAGCAATATCGATATACACCTTATTTCCATGTACTACTCCATGTCTATTGCTTAGAAGATCAGCATCAATATAATTCGTTTTTGTTTCATAAGGCGAAAAGTCTAAACCAATGCTCTCGAAAATATTCTTAATAACAGTCGATGATGGATTTCCCTCAGTCTTAATGATAGGATCCTCTGGTGAATATCTTACTCGAAAGTTTTTAGTCATATAATTAGTGAGAAAGTTATCGATAGCTTTCTGAAATACGGTTATCTTATCTGACACAGCACAGGATTCAAACACCTTTCCAGAATGAATAGCAGCAAAATTCGTATGTAGTTCTGAGATTTTTATATTTTGAGACGCTACATGAATTACATAAATATTCGCAGCTTGCTTTATAAACCCCTCAAAATGTGCAGAGAGCAACGCAATACCTACTCTACAAAGGGTTGGGTTTTGAGTTGAATGTATCAAAAGTTTTAGGTCAATTAATTCTTTCTTTCTCCATGCCATATCCTGGTCAAGAATATCTTGAAGTTTTTCCAGCGTCTTAATCTTCATGGAAAAACCACATCCTGCTAAATTTAATCAACTGATACATTCTATCTAAAGCCCGAGTTCCTCTGCGAGAAGCGGCAACAAATGCTTCTTGGCTATAGATCTGGATTATTTTCTCCTTCAATTCTTCCTTATGTACTTCCCAATAATCGAGTTTGATAAAAAGGCCCGGAAGAATGGATTCAAAAGCAGCGAGCATAACTGACCCTTTGAATCTTCCATCTTGGTATTTTTTGAATACATTTTCTCCATAAAGTTCATTAAGCAATGCAAAAATTCGGGGGAACTTTTCTTTGCTCTCTTCAATAAATGGGTTGTTTTTTTTCTGCGCGTATTTTTCAAGCTCTTCGGTCAGAAAAGCATCCATGCTTCTGGATTTATCAATTCCCTCCAAGAAGTTATCAGTGAGAGATACATAGAGCAAATACCGCACAACTAATTCCAAATCATACCGCTCATCGGTTTGAGTGTCTGTTAAGGGGGTGCATTCCTTAAAGTTAACATCATCATGGAGTGTGTTTATCAACTCGTATAAAGGCTTATTGATCATGATCAATAAGCAATTTCTAATTTCCTGTGCAGATAGATGGGCTCCACCAGTGTTAAGGCGTTGAAACATTTCATATTTTGATGTATCATTTTCACCCGTCTCTTTTATAATAGTGAAATTTAATTTCTCGCGCTTAAATATAATTTTTTGATCAGAAGTAAACAGTTTATCATTATCCCAATGTACACCTCCAAGAGAGGGGAGAAATTTCGTGGGACGTAGAATTAACGGGTCATACCTTTCACCATTATCTTTTTTTAATATTTGTAAGAACTGCAGCACTGTTGAAAGCCGTTGTTGACCATCAATTACATCCCACGTCCCATCAAGCTTTTGCGAAACGAAAATAGGCGGAATTGGAATTCCAAGCAAAATAGATTCAATCAATTTTGTTTTTTGTTCTTCATCCCACCTATAGAAGCGTTGAAATTCAGGATGTACATCAAGTTCTCCATCTTTATAAAGGCTCATTACTTCACCAATAGACATGGGATATGAGTCTACGACCATCTCTTTTCTTTTTGCTGCAATTTCTTCTTTCAAGCCCATAATTTATTCCTCTTTCTTTATCCTCTTCTCGGCCCTAAAAACTTGTCCCCATTCAAATGAATCATGTGATCCGGCATATCGGCAATCCAGACTTCTGTTTCCCATGCCAGAGAATCAGAGAACTTCTTAAAAGTTTTGAAATCAGGAAATGCAGTGACATAGATTTTTGCAGCGTTGACCTCCTCGGTCATTTCTTCGATTTCCTTAATTCTTTTTGGCTCCATAGGCCCTACAGATGTAACAGATTCAATGAAGTACAGCCAATTCTTCTCTTTGGAATAGAGTACAACGTCAGGCATTTTATCGTGAAGCGTAATTGCGAACCCAAGTTCTTGTAGCCTGCCCACGTTTTTTACCAAATCCTTTTCTATGGTATCACCAACATAGAGGCATTCTGAGTTTGGGGCAAAGCGAGGAGCAAATTCTTCAATAATTGCCTTTTGAAGTTCGTTATGTTTGCCGGGAGAAAAGGTGAAATCTTCACCATTGATTTTCACAGGCATTTTCTGTATCCTGCGTTTTGATGCGTAAATCTGAACAAGGGTTTCATGGCTATTCAGAAATGTAAAGAGCCTGCCTTGCCACTCATTTGTACCATAATTTTGAATTAAGCTTAGCATCTCATCAGTTAAACGATAACGGTAGTTTGGACTATTAGTTGCCTTGCCGTTGTCCTCAATAAATGCGGCATTCCTAAATTGGTGCATTGCCTGTTTACGGAAAGTCTCACGGCTATTCTCCGCATATATAACGCCATAATTTTCTTTTGTATATGCAATAACATCGTGAATGCGGATCCAACTGTTTGTTGCGCTTGACCACAAATCCTGCTTTTGAATATTCGCCATTGCCAAAAGGACAAAGCAACATAAATCAGCCTGCTGCTTAGCTGGCACTTGCAACTCTTTCAGAA
The DNA here is from genome assembly GCA_958417755.1 of uncultured Peptococcaceae bacterium. Lineage (GTDB taxonomy): Bacteria > Bacillota > Desulfotomaculia > Desulfotomaculales > Desulfocucumaceae > CATZDY01. Next base: position 12,775 of record CATZDY010000008.1, on the reverse strand, counting down.
TGGCTCTGGCTTCCTCGACTTTGCTCATAACTGAAACTCCTTAAAATTCGATTACATGTTTCCTCAGACATATCCCGCACTCTCATCAGTTCTTTGCCCATCGCTTCAATTGTTTCCAATGGCGGCACTGGCATTGAATTGATTTCTGTAGAATTCACTTGTGTAGAGCCGTTCAAAATCCTGTAATAGCAGTCGTATAGAGTAGAGTTAAACAACACATATAGGCCAAAAACGATGCACTCTGACAATTCACTCAAGCCGCATATAAAATTAATTTTGTTCTGTGTACTTATCTCTGAATATTCAGGATGCTTACGAGCTAAATATACTCCGCATTGTAGTCTGCGCCGCTCTTCCTTTGAAGTAAACCTCTTTATAAAAAGATAGTTCGTGTTTTGCTGTAACAAACCATTTTGCTGCGTTACAATATACTCATGCTCTTTACCAACAGGAAATACCACCTCTCCATCTTTAATGTGTTGCGCATAAAACAGAGGGACGGCATGGTCTTCGTTCGAATCGCGCAATGACTCACGATTTCTAAAATCAACCGTCAACCCCGTTTTCATTTTTAACCCCATATCGGGAAGCGTGTTCTGCCAACGATTCACTTGATTCAGCACTTGAATTTCATCTGCATTGGTCACTAAATAAACATAGCTGTCTTTTCCATTCACTACCGTTGCATAAGGTGCCGCAAACACAGTTTTTTCAGAAAAATCCGCATTGCTCTGTGTTGTAGTAATTGTGATAGTATCCGGCTTTACAGCCGTTTTTTTAGCCTTAATAATAATTGTTTCCTGCAGAACGCTTTCTTTCTCGAAAACCTTATCACGGCTCACAAAAAGGTGGATATGCTCCAAAGCCCCATCTTTCAAAAACTTTGTACGGAAATGTTTGAAATAAGCTCCAGATGTCCAAGAGCGTGGAATGATATAAACCATTTCGCCATTTTCTTTGAGATTAAACATACTCATGGAAGTAAAAAGAAAATAGAGGTTGGGCGCACCATGACAGACATCTGGCATGGCAAAGGCTTCGGGGGCGTCCTTTGGTATCTTCATATAAGGAGGATTGCCAATGACAAAATTATATTTCGGGGGGGTCATATCGGCGCCCATCATACCATTGTAGTCTGTTATCTGGCTTAAAATGTAGTTGTCCGATATAATCTTATAGCTGATTTCTATTATTGACTGGCTGCTGACCCAATCCAAATTAGACCGCAACAATTCCAGAATACCAGGTTCATTTTCGTAACAGACCAATTCAATTTTCTTAAGTGAATGAATACTCTGCAATCTTTCAATAAGCGCAACTGAAAGTATCCCTGATCCTGCGCCAGGGTCAAGTACGGAAATTACGGCAACATTTTCAGGAATAGCAAATAGCGCCGCCATAAAGGTTGCGGTTTCTTTACTCGTGAAGAATTGCCCGTACTTCTTTCTCTGTGCTTTAGGCATATTCTCAATATATTCCATTGTAGCGTCAGCAACAAAATTAACCATTTTCATTATTTATAAACTCCACCACATCGTCAATACCACAATCCAACGCAACACAAATCTTATAAAGACTCTCCATAGAAACGAATTCGTTTCGACCCATCTTTGCTAAGATATTAAAGCTAATTCCAGCAGCATCTTTTAACTCTGTCCGATTCATTTTTTTATCTATAAGAATCTTCCAAAGCTTATCGTAACTCACCGGCATAGCGAATCTCCATTCATCATTAAATTCAAAAATATTATAGCATGCAAGACACGAATATTCAAGATTATCTCACAAAAACATGAGCAGCATTTGATATAATTTTCAAATTTATACGCTGGCGGGCCATCAGGTAGGGCAAGGGCACCCTTGCTCTACCTGATGACCAAAGTTGAACTGTAGACATTTAGCGGCTAAAAAAGTGTCTATTCATGCGGCTTGCGGGCGCTCTCCAGAGGGGGCCTGTATGCTTTCCCTCTGGCCCATCAAACGGGCCTCTAAACGTCTACAAAGCGGTCAGCGCACCTCTTTTGATTGCCGCTGGTCTTTCCTTTCCGAACAGATGGGATAGGCCATGCTGTTCCATGATAGTTTGATACTGCTTGACCCGCTGACGCAAGTTCCGGTTTTCTTTTTCCAGCGCCCCATACTCAAAAAGCCCCGAACGGAGCGCAGCTCGTCACTCTCCCGCATGACCTCCGCTTTAAGTCTGCGGCTGGACAAGTCTACGGGAGGCACCTATGACGACATGATTTAAATGCTGACGCCTGGAGAGAACAGGCCGCCAAACTGGAGGCCGGGGAAATCACCCAGGGGGACTACAACAGGTGGACCCCTAACTTAACACCACCTAGCATTGGGCCAAGGTTCCCTCCCAGGCTTTGAGTGATATGTTGTTAGAGGGCCTTAAGTCTGATAAATAACAAAAAATGGACTATCTGATTTTGAAAATCAGATAGTCCATTTTTGGAATAATGAAAAGTGTTGCCAGATCGTTGCTACAACGGGAATTAGATGCGGAAAAAGCCCGGTATTACTGGCTTTTTCCGGCCTCCGATATTACTCCCACTCAATGGTACCCACTGGTTTTGGGGTTAAATCGTACAGAACCCGGTTGATCCCAGGCACTTCATGGGTGATGCGGTCAGTGATCTTTAAAAGCACCGGCCAGTCTATTTGTTCGATTGTTGCAGTCATTGCGTCCACTGTATTTACGGCTCGGATGATAACCGGCCACTCAAAGGAGCGGGCATGATCCCGTACTCCTACTGATTTAAAATCAGGCACCACTGTGAAGTATTGCCACACCTTTCCGGCCAAACCTGCACGGTCAAATTCTTCCCGCAAAATGGCGTCTGACTGGCGAAGGGCCTCGAGCCTGTCCCTGGTGATGGCGCCTAGGCACCTTACTCCCAAGCCTGGGCCTGGAAATGGCTGACGATACACCATGTTCTCAGGCAGCCCCAGCGCCACGCCACAAGCGCGTACTTCGTCTTTGAACAGCATTTTCAGCGGTTCCACAAGCGCAAAGCGCATATCATCCGGCAGGCCGCCCACATTGTGGTGGCTTTTCACCATTTTAGCAGTTTTGGTCCCACTTTCGACAATGTCAGGGTAAATGGTCCCTTGCCCTAAAAACTCAATTCCATCCAGCTTTCGGGCCTCTTCCTCAAATACTCTGATAAACTCCGCGCCAATGATCTTGCGCTTTTGTTCTGGGTCAGACACCCCCTCCAGGAGACCCAAAAACCGGTCAGATGCGTCCACATAGATAAGGTTTGCGCCCATCTGTTTACGGAAAACTTCCACCACCTGTTCGGGCTCACCCTTACGCAGCAGTCCGTGATTGACGTGCACACAGGTGAGTTGGCTGCCAATGGCCCTAATCAAAAGCGCTGCCACCACGGAGGAATCCACTCCCCCGGAAAGCGCCAGCAACACTTTTTTCTTGCCCACCTGCTTGCGGATCAATGCTATCTGGTCAGCGATAAAGTTTTCCATGTTCCAATTTTTCTGCGCTTTGCAGACCTCAAATACAAATGTTGAAAGCACCTCTTGACGGGATTTTTCCTCCAGGGGTAATGACTTTAGAGCCTGCTGTGCTGTTTTCCCTTGATGATTGATTGTAAAAAGTGGAAGCCCGCTTTTGTAAACAGCGTCAGAGGCGTCGATTTCCACCCCGTCCACAACCCGGTTCGGCCCGCCGTTTAAGATAATGCCCTTTACATTCGGCAGTGCTGTGAGTTCCTTTGCTGTGATATCGTGCGGATGGATTTCCGTATACACCCCCAGGGCGCGGATATCCCGCGCAACCAGAGTATTCTGCTCGCTCCCCAAATCGAGGATGACAATCATATCCTGCTGCATAAGCATGCCCCTCTCTATTTTGTATCCTTTATTTTTATGTAGCGCCTTTTTGCTTCAGTATGATAAGAGCCCTGATTCGGTTCTTCTTCTCTATGGGCGCTGGGACCATTTTTCCACAGTATACTTCCCCATTTACATTAACACAGTTTCAGCTGTTTGCCAAAAAATTTGTTTCAGATTCTGATACTTTTTAACCCTTCTGAAACATAAAAATGCAGCAGCCTTTTGACTACCGCAAACTTCAATTTCTTATTTCTATATGAAAAAAACTATTTTCATTGGTGTATTATCAATAAAAAGGTAGTTTTTAATTTGTGCCATGGGTAGAAAATAAATGCAAATTCTATCTATTCATCTATGGTCTATGATACTATTTTAAATCACCTGTAGCCGGATTGTCAATCAGGCTTCCCTTTTGACTAAAGCGGGAGCCATGGCATGGGCAATCCCAGGAGTGTTCCACTTTGTTCCATTTTAATGCGCACCCCATATGTGGGCAGCGGGGTTTGGAGATCGTCAAAAGATTTGCTATGGCTCCAGCAGCGTTGATAGCAAGCTGCGGTCTAAGGATACTCCTTGAGGGTGAAAACAGGTTGGTATATGGATTTTCCTTTCCTATGACCAAATCAGTGAGCAGCATGGCGGAAACCATAGATGATGTCATTCCCCATTTGTTGAACCCAGTTGCCACAAAGAAATCCGGCGTATTTTTTGAGTACTGTCCAATATATGGGATATCGTCCAGTGTCATGCAATCCTGTGTTGCCCACCGGTATTGTTCTGCGGAATTGGGATAATGTTGTGTTGCAAATTCACGGAGTTCTTCCCAATTGCCACCAATTTTGCCAGTGCGATGATCTCCACCGCCAATCAGCAACAGGTCGTTAGCATTGCGGAATGACATGCCCTTTTGCTCATTATCTACATACATGCCGTTTACATCAGGTGCATTTTCCAGTGCGATCACATAAGAGCGGTGTTGATACATCTTCAAGAAATATCCGCCGTGCTTATTGATAAATGGGAAATGTGTCGCAACGATTATTTTATTCGCCGTAATGGATCCATTGTCTGTCATTGCTTTGCGTCCGACCAATTCCCTGACCATGGTATTTTCATGGATATTCAAATCTTTGGCAATTGTGCCAATTAATTTTAAGGGATGAAACTGGGCTTGATTTGCAAATTTGACCGCCCCTGCAACCGAAAAGGGAAGCGGGATTTGCTGTATGAATTCCGCAGAAAAATCCAGTTTTTGAAGGGCTTCCAGCTCTTTGACAATCTTTTCGGGGTTATGTAAGGAGTATACAAACGCATCTTTTTCTTCAAAATCACAATCAATTCCTGTGCACAGTTCCCTATATTTTTTAAGCGCCGCTTGATTGGCGTGAAGATACAACGCTGCTTGATGGGCGCCAAATCGTTTGATGAGCTTATGGTAGATCAGTCCATGCTGAGAGGTAATCTTTGCAGTGGTATTCTTCGTGATACCGCTGCAAATGGTGGCCGCCTCTACCAGCGTATAATCTACACCAGCCTGTTTGAGCATATATGCGCACAGAATTCCTGCCATACCTCCACCGATTACCAGGACATCTGTTTTTGAATCTCCGTTTAATTTTTCAAATTTCGGAAGTATGAAAGAATCGCTCCACGCGGAAATTATTTTATCACAGCCATCTTTTATTATTTTTCACCCTTCCTTTATAGAAATGCTTAGATACTTACCGAATTTAGTATAACCCTTTTTTTCTCCACAATTCCTTTTATGGGAAGAGTCAGAGATAAATATTGAGGCCAAAAAAGAAAAAACCGCTGAAATTGCAACGGTTTTTGAGCAAAAGCAATGGGATTCAAACCCACGAATATTCTACATGAATGGATATATTGTTTAGGAATCTAAAAACCTTTCCCTTTGCAATTGCTGGGCCTTTTCCACACTATCGCTTTGGGGATACATTGTGAATAATTGATCCAAATAGTTTTGTTCACCCGTTATATCAGCCAAAGCCAATAAAGCTTCGTCTGCCATGGAGCTTTTGGGATATTGCCGCAGGAATTCCTCAAAAATATTGATAATTTGTTTTTGCATATCCTCTGGATGATAAGCAACCGCAGCATCAGTACCCCAATTGTATATACCTAGACAGCTGAGTCCCCAAGAAAACAAAGCCTTTTCCTTTAATTCTTGGGGGGATTTTGCTGCTTCATAAACCTCTTGAAACATATCAGCACTATGGGTATAGTTCATCAGTTCTGACATATACAAAGGCAATTCTCCAGGCCCTTGTTCTTCTTCCCAGAAAGGTACGATATAATTCCAGACATTATAGTCCTGGCGCTGACCAGCCCAAAGATGATTGTAGTATAGCATTTGATTATGATAATTGGCAGCAGCCAAGGCATATAAATCTTGGGGATTTCTGTTTTTCTCCCAACTTGCTTTGAAAGAGGCCAAAGTTTGGACTTCTTTTTGCTGTTGTTCCAAAGCAGCTTTCAAATCATAGGGTTCTGCCCAATCACCTGTTGTGGCAATGATGGGGGAGAAAGAAGCGTCCTCAATATTGTGTTCCCGCAAATACTGCACCACATTGTCCAATTGTTCTGCAGCCCGTTCATAATCCTCCATACGTATCATTTTGACTGTCATGCTGTAAATGAGCATTAATTTTAAATCTGCATCCAAATCTTGTTGCAAAATTTCATCGATTTCAGAGCCATTCATCCGCACATCCTGGATATAAACAATGCGCCCAGCAATGTGAGAGAGCATATCGCCATCCGGAAGATTTTGGGCTTTTAGCAAAGTCTGCAAAGCATCTGCCCAGCGCCCTTTGATTTCGTAACACCGGGCCAACCGGTATGCTGCATCATCCGCTGCGGGATGGGCAGAAAAGGAAGCTAGGAAATGTTCCCATCCGGGGATTTCTTTTTCCGGATTGTATTGCTGATCTCCGTATTCATTATCGTAAAACGCTGGTGAACCGTCTTCTCCCCTTTCAATGGCAAAGTAAGATATGCCCCGTACAGCTTCATAAGCAGCAATTCCCCTTGCCAAATAACTTTGCGGATAAGTATTAGCAATCTTTTGTAAGGTCTGCCAGTCCAATACCAGCCCTTGATAATGTTCCGCTTGTCCCAAGCCGTTTTTATCAATATCTTGGACCAAACGGGATAAGGCCTCTTTTTTCCCATTTAAATATAATTGGAAAAGGGCAGCTTGCCTTAAGGCTGCTTGTTTTTCCAAACCAGCCACGCCGGTCAGCCATTCCATGACCTGCCCTTTATCCAACCCATTTACTTGCCATTGAGCCCGATAGCCTATGCGTTCCAATTGGGATATTTTCCCTTGAATAGTTTGCTCCTGGTCATAGGCTGCTTTCATTTGCGCAAAAGAAGGTTGTCCATCTTCACTCACAGCCTCTTCAGCCCAAGCAAGGGTATTGGTAGCACTGCATACCATAAAGCCAAAACATAAAATCCCTGTCATCAGTGCTATAAGCACTTTCTTCATCTCAATCCCTCCTGCATGCAGGTACTAAAAACAAAATTATTCTAAATACAAAAAAACTTAAACTAATTTTCCTGCCATGCACATGGCCAAGCAAATGTTTAAATTCCTTTCCCCCTTTCCCTTAGATGAAAATACAAAACAAGAAAGGCGTTGCGCTAAAAGCAACACCTTCTTCTTTCTCCTATGCCTTAACTAAATTATTATCAGGTTCCAAAGGTTCACTGGTATCAAAATGCCCTGCCAAGGTTTCTATCTTTTGCCCTTCCACCAGAAGCTGTACCTTATGAATGCCATCTAGCTTTGTCAGAGAATTGACAATGGAATAAATTGTCATGCTTTCCCCTGTACTACCCCCGCTATGATTGGTTTGTATTTCTTTGGAGAAATTAACAGTGGCAATGCCATCCTGTTCTGTATAGGAAAGAAGCTTTGTCCCTTGAGGAATGGTGGCCCCTAAGGTATCACCCTCTGGGCCTGCAATCAGCCCCTTGACCACCGCTTCTCCTACAACTGTATCAACCGTTACTTTCCGTTCTTCTGGCACCAGATACATGGCTTGGTCATCAGAAAAATACAAGGTTACAGTGGTAGTGCCCTTTGTATCAGGTTGCTTGTCCTTCTCATCTACCTCTGTACATCCGCCACACACCAAAGCCAAGGCAACCAGTACCAGCAAGGGAAATACCCACATGCGCTGTAAACTGCGCCTCTTCAACATGTCCAAAATCCTCCTTTAATTGTATAATGGAAAAATAAATCCTGCCTTATCATTCTTTTACAAACCAGCAACCCCTGCCTTCACAATGAAATACTCTATTTTTATGTTAAGATAATGAACTTATCTAATTAAGACGGTTTATGTCCAGCAATTGTTCCATAAAAATTTCCGCTCATACCAGAACAAATGATTTTCTTCCTTTCTTTCCTATAAGCTCATTTATCTTTGCCAATTCCCTTTGCTTATGAAGGATTGACAATGAGCAGCACTTGTTGTACATCCACCCCGCTACAGCGGGATACCATATCTTTTAGCATTGTTTCATCCGACTCAGGGATTGTTTCCCCTTGCATCATGACCATGACGCCTTGGAGATCCACATAAACCGCTACATCAGCATATCCCTTGGCCCGCATGAGATTTTCTATTTCCGCTTCTTTGGTCATATCATTGCCCAAGGCCAACAGCTGCTCTCTGGCCTGCCTTCCTGTTTCGGAATCTGTACCAGAAACTTGAATCACTTCCCGCAGCATTTCCAATTGTTGTCCTCTGGTTTTTTCCCGTTCCAAGCGATATTCCACAAAATTGTTCTTTTCCTTTTCCTCCCCTTCTTTAGAAGAAGATACAGGTATTTCTTGGGGGGATGGCTGTGTTTTTGCTTCTGCTGGAGTGGCAGAAGCATCCAGGGCCACTTCTTTACTGTTTTCCAGGGTACTTTTTAAGTTGTGTCCCAAAGCCAAACCCATTACCCCGATGCCGCAACAAATAAATACCAATAAGAATAAGACATATTTTTTATGCAAAACCCACATGCTCACACCCCTTTCTTTACTTTTCAAGATACCAATGATGAAAGACCAAGGCTCAATTGAATTGAGCCTTGGCATCAGCTGCCAATACCAATACCTTTTGGGGTTCCACTCCCAAAGAAGTACGCACAGCATTGAACAGATTTACTTTGACTTGGGGGTATTTTGCTCCCTCAGCCACCACCAAAACCCCGGCAACTTCTGCTGCCTGTTCTTGTTTGACCACTGGCTCTTCCCCTGCATTTCCTCTCATGACCACCATTTGGTTGCTGTCCGTATCCTCTTGAATGGTTCTAGTTCCTCCTCCCTGGTCCTTTTCTTCGGTTGTTTTATTGCTGGTGGTGGTATTGATGGCATATTCTTCCTTGCTGGATGAAGCCAATTTTACGGTTACCTTTACCCGACCAGCTCCTTCAATACCACTCAACATATCTTGCAAGGTTGTGGCAATGTCCTTTTCTTCCCGGGACATCATGGAATCTGCCTTGAGGTTTAGGCTTGCCTCTGGGTTATTGAGGGCAGATGCTGATTCTTTTTTTGCTTCTTGCTGATTTCCACTGCTGCCCATCACCACCAACAGAATGCCTATGACCACCAAACCAACTAAGCACCATATTTTTTTGCGGGATAATTTAGGCCCAGAACCATTGGGCTGATTTTGGAATTTATCAATCATTTTTTGCCAAAAACTCATTGTCTACCCCCCTGTTCTTCTGCCATCATCACAACCTTCACTTTTTCCGGCGTAAGGTTATAAAAATTCGCCACAGTTTGCGCCATTTTATCCATAACAGGATTGGTTCCAGCAGGTATTTCCTTTGTCTGTACATTTGTATCCTCTGCTGTGGATACAGATACCACATCCACAGGGGCCACTTGAATACGATCTTCTTGGCCTTTGGCCCTGTCTTTGTCTTTTACTTCCAACACAATGCCTTGCAATTGGCCAAAATCACTGCGGGAAGCATCCTCTTGTACCTCCACTTGGACCTTGGCCAATACAAAATCCCCTTGTAAACCTGCCAAAGCAGATACCTGTTTGGCTAAGCCTTTTTTGTATTCTTCCATGGCCCGGGCGGCATTTTCACTGCTCACCCGTTTGCCTTCTTCCATAATTGTTTTGTTTTCCTGTTCTGTAGAGCCTAAGGGCAAAGCCAGGGCAGGCAAATCAGCCAGCCATTCTTCATCCAAGGCTTGTCCCACCACTTGTAAAACAGCCACAATGACCAATAATCCCATAACCATTTTTAAATAGGTTCTAAACTGATTCTGGGGCAAGAGCATGTCCAAAACCACAGCCAATACAGCAATGACAATGAGTGTTCGAACCAGCATCCCAATGGTTTCCAAGCCTTTCACCCCCATCTGTGCCTTAGCGAAGCATGACTGTCATGTTGCCCACTGCCACCACCACCACAATGGCGAAAAAAAACATCAGTCCCACCACTGCCACAGCAGCAAAGACAGCAATTAAATTATTCCCTAAGCTTTGCAAACAATCTGTTACCTGCCCGTCTCCCACAGGCTGAATCAAAGCACTGGCCAATTTATAAATAAAGGCTAAACACAATATTTTTAACAGAGGCATGATCATGATCAAAAGAGCAATGATAACTCCTACAATGCCCACAGCATTTTTAATCAGCAAACTGGAACTCACAATGGCTTCCAAGGCGCTGGAAAACATGCCCCCCACCACAGGTACAAAGGCATCTGTGGTATACTTCACCACCCGCAAAGCCACGCCGTCGCCCACAGCCCCGGCAACCCCTTGGATGCTTAGCAAGCCCAGGAAAATGGTGATAAAGCATCCTAACATGGTCATGGCCACTGTTTTAAAAAGTCCAGCCATATTGGATAGTTTAAGCCGGGGGGACAGATTGCTGGCAATGGATAAGACAGCGGAAAAAAATAATAATGGGAGCACTACATTGCGGATAATGGTACCCATAATGGTAAAACTGGCGAACAGAATGGGCTGAAAGATTGCTGCTGAGGTAATGCCTCCCACTGTCACCAAAAGCGTTAGCAATAAAGGCATCAGAATCTGCATAAAGGATACCATTTTGTCCACCACTTCTCTGCCAGCATCCACTGCCACTGCAAAGGAAGCCACAGCCAAGGAAACCAAAACCAAATAGGTAATCACATAGGTCAGCTGTCCGGTGCTTCCCTTGTCAAAGGCTGTGCTCAGGTTTTGCAAAACCACACAGATAATGGCCAAAATCACCAATTTGCCTAATAGGGAAGCATTGGCCACAACTTCTCGAAAAAAGGCCTTTAGAATATGACTGAGGATGTCCTTAGGATTCCATTCCATTTCTCCAGATACCATGCTTTGAATGACTTCTTTCAAAGAGCCTGGGATGGCTGCTTGTAGTTCTTGATCCATGCCCGCAATAAATTGGTCAATGGACTCTGTATCCAAAGCTCCCAGTTGTTCTTCCACTTCCGGCAAAATGACTTCATCCGATGATTCACCAGTCACATAAGGGGAAATATCATCGGAAGACACTTCCTCGGTTTGGGCCCAGCTTTGCCCAGGAAAAGAAAAAACCAGACACAACATGTAAAGAACCCACAATAAAGGAAAGCCTCTGCCTCTCCACTTTGTCATATCACCACCTCAAGGCACCAATTTTAACAATGTTTCCAATACAGCTACCACAATGGGGATAGCCAAGACCAAGACTAAAATTTTGGCCGCAAATTCAATTTTTGTGGCCACAGCGCCTTCCCCAGCGTCTCGGCAGATTTGGGCTCCAAAATCCGCAAGATAGGCAATGCCTACTATTTTTAAAATGGTGCCCAGATAGACCATGCTCAAATTTGCCTTGGCGGATAGATCTTCCAGCACTGTCAAGACAGCTCCAATTTTGCCCAACATCAGCAAAAAAAGGAGTATACCCACAGATATGCTGATAAATACTGCCATTTCCGGCTTATTATGACGTAAAACCAAAGCCAGCACTGTGGCCACTATGCCGAACCCCACGATTTGTACGATTTCCAAGGCATCACCCCCAGGCTAACTGATTGACTTCCCTATTTCTTTTTCTATATAACAGATAGCCTCTTCTTAAAACAAGCGAAACACAGACTTAACCTGATCGAACAATGTGGCCAATTGTTGAATCACCCATACCAAGACCACAGCCACACCACCCACTGTGGTAATAAAGGCGTAATCCTCCTTACCAGAGCTTTTTAGAATCCAATGGGCAGCAGCCACCAAAATACCCACCCCAGCAATTTTAAAAATCAAATTCACATCACCCATGGGGATCCCCCTTCCAAACTAATAAATCAACAAGACCAAAGCCAATCCTCCGCAAAATCCCATATAATTGCATAACTTTACGTTTCTTTTGGCCTCTTCTTCCGCCCTGCTGCATTCCATTTTCAATTGCTCTGCAGCCAGACGCAAATGTTTGCTTTGATCTTGGCGATCCGATATACCCAAGGCATTGCCTAAATTTTTGAGAATCAAGACATCCCTTTCCCGTAACGCACTGATGGCATAATACTTGTCCAAAGCCTTGTACCAAGCTTCTGCCGCTGTATATCCTACGGCACTTTGCAACAACACTGCTGTTTCTTGAAAAAACCTTTTGACTGCAGTATCACTGGCTTCCCCCACCCGTTCCAAGGCTTCTCCCAAAGGCGTGGCAGCATACATGATTTCTGTTTCTAACATTTGCAGGGAAGCCAAAAAGGCTTTCAATTCTTTGGGGCGTCGCAGGTAATCCCGGGCCATGATAAGACCAACCATGCCACCAGCCAAAATGATTAACAAAGCACCAGCAATTTTTATCATTGGTACAACATCCCTTTCCTTAACACTCCCCTGGTAAACATTTGTTAGTTGCCTGAAAG
>CATZDY010000007.1 GCA_958417755.1 uncultured Peptococcaceae bacterium | reverse complement strand
CCATGTTGCCAATGCTTTGCGCACATAAGGAACAGTTAATAATTTTTCTTTTATTTGCTGGATATTGAGTTGAATGGTATTATCAGAATTATATTCTTCCATTTGAGCCAACTTGGTATTGCCATCAACAAAGTATTTGTCATAATTTAAATCCCGATGATCCACAGGAATGCGATAGAAATTGCCCATATCCACTGCTTTGACATATTCTTCTTTGGTTAGCAAGGTCTCGTACATTTTTTCCCCATGGCGTATACCAATGATTTGAATTTTGTTTTTAGCCTGAAATAGCTCTTGCAAAGCTTGGGCCAAATCTCCAATGGTACAAGCAGGAGCTTTTTGCACCATAATATCACCAGATTCAGCATGTTGGAAGGCAAAGAGAACCAGCTCCACAGCTTCTTCCAAGGTCATAATATATCGGGTCATATGAGGTTCTGTAACTGTTAAAGGCGTATTGTTTTTGATTTGTTCAATGAAGAGGGGGATGACACTACCCCTTGAACACATAACATTGCCATAGCGGGTGCCGCAAATAAGTGTTTTTTGGGGATGCACAGTGCGTGATTTAGCCACAAAAACCTTTTCCATCATTGCTTTGGAAGTTCCCATGGCATTCACTGGATAGGCAGCTTTATCCGTAGAAAGACAAATGACCTTGCTTACGCCTTCCTCAATGGCTGCTGAAAGTACATTATCTGTTCCCAATACATTGGTTTTCACCGCTTCTACAGGAAAGAACTCACAAGAAGGCACTTGTTTCAAAGCAGCGGCATGAAAAAGAAAATCTACGCCATAAAGGGCATTTTTGATACTTTGTTTGTCCCGCACATCACCAATATAAAATTTTATTTTATCATTCTGATACTGTCTACGCATATCGTCTTGTTTTTTTTCATCCCGGGAAAAAATACGAATCTCTTGTATATCTGTGTGAATAAAATACTGTAACACAGCATGACCAAAGGAACCGGTTCCCCCGGTAATCATTAATATTTTATTTTTAAACATCAGGGACTACTCCTTTCTAGTGGGTAAGATATACATCATCGCATTGCGCAACATGCGATACAGTTTAGAAATACCTAAAGAAATGGGACGCAGATAAGCCCAAAGATGATACCAAGGTTTATCCATATTCCATGCTGGTAAAGACTTAGATATATTTTTCGAGATTTGCCAGTTATAATAGAATTTATCCCGAATGGAAAGGGAAGAGCCTGTAAGTCCGTCTGGCCGGCGATAATAATGATAAGCCGGAATGGCACAATAGGCATAACGCTGAGCCCTGGGATATACTTCTATATTGAACATCAAATCTTCCCCTGTACGCATATGTTCAGGCATTGTGATGCCCTGCAGTAATGAAGTTCGGTAGAGGGTATGATGTACATGGTTTAACTGCATGCCTGTCATCATTTTGCGGTAAATTGTTTTGGGAAAATCCTTTTGTTCCAATACTGTTCCGTGGGAAAATGTATCCAAAGGTAAATAGGAATGCCCATTGGGAGAATCATATTGAAACTTACACTGTACAATATCAGCATTGGTTTTTTGAGCTGTTTCATACAGCAGCAACAAAGCGTCCTTTTCCCACCAGTCATCAGCATCTAGAAATGTAACATACATGCTGTTGATTTGTGCCAAAGCAAAGTTGCGGGCAGAAGCTGCCCCACCGTTTTCTTTGTGAAATACAGACAATCGGTTATCTTGCTTAGCATAAGTACGCAAAATTGAAGCTGTATGATCAGTTGAACCGTCGTCAACCAAAAATACTTTAAAATTTTGAAAACTTTGGTTTACTACACTATCCAAACATCGGGATAAGGTTTTTTCTGCTTGATAAACAGGAATAATAATGCTAATGGAAAAATCCATTGTAGTACCCCCAAATACTGCATCTCATTTTGGAATGTACAGAAATCAATGATAATCAAAAAAAATTTATATATCACTTGTAGATATCAATGATTAGGGCTTTTCTAAAGCCTCCTTGTTGAGTGAACTTAATAATGTGAATAAACGCTTGCCTTGCATTTGTTCGTTTTTTTGGGTTAATACAAATTCTCTTCCTTTTTCTCCTAAAGCATCCAATTCTTTTGCTGACAGTGAGGCCAAGTGAACAAGGGTTTGGGCCATTGCATCAGGCTCGTCTGAAGGAAAATAGGTAAGATAGGGGGCATAATCAGAAGGAATTCCTGGCAAGGGATGCATGACCACAGGTCTTCCTGATAAAAGATATTCAATGGTCTTGGATGGAAAAGAATACTCTGTAAAGTCCTGTTGGGCATTGCGAGGATTTACCAAAATGGTGGCTTCCCGCTGCTTTTGCAGAGCAATTTCTCGGGATACACTGCCATACCAGTGGATTCTTGGATCTTGTTGCATATAGGCTTTTAATTGTTTCCGAGCATTACCATCTCCCAATATTTCCAACCTATATTGCATTCCTTTTACCTTTTCAAAGGCTTGTAACAATTCCAACATACCAAATTCAATATCCGTTTTCCCTGTATATACAAAGGTTATACATTGCTCATCTTTTATAGGTTGTTTTTCTGCACAAGACTGAACATCTGATTGCGACACAATACCTTCAATCACAATATAAGGTTTATTGTTTGGATTAACCTTTGTATTCATCTGCTCAGTGAGCAAAACAAATCCGTCAATGCGATGCAACAAACGATTCATCACCCAACAATCCAAGCGCTTTAGTATACGATAGATAAAACCGCGACCAATGGTATTGATAAAAAATGTAGGCAAATCCGGTACATAGAGACACAAAGAAAGTCCTCTCCTGCGTTTTTTGGCCCATACGCCAGCAAGTAAAAAAGGGGTAAGCATGGAATACAACAAAATAACCCCTTGTCCTTGTTCTTTATGCCAATGACGAATCCCTCGATAAATCTGGATGGCACGCCAAATGGAGCGTAGGCCAAAAAGATTAAGAAAACCTATTTCCTGTACAGGAATCCCCTCAGTTTCCCAGCTTGAAGCATGGATAAACCAATCTTTGTATTCCCGGGGATAGGTGCCCACGAATGCTGCGCTTAAACATTGCACCTTGTCCTGTTGTTTCAGTCCATTTAAAATACACCATTGATGTACATTGGCCGCAATATAGGGAAAAATCTTGCTTTTGGTGATGACCTCATGTTCCTTTTCCCGCTGAAATAAACCACAAACAAATAAAATATTCATTGCAAATTCCTCATTTTTTACGCATCAAATAGAGCATAGACTTTATCAATATCTTGTAAATTGCTATAATCCTGCTGTTTTGTATATTGTTGCATGGCAGGCAAAAGGTTCGGTTCTAATACCAATCTACGTAAGCCATTTACAATGCCTTGTACATCATTATCTAGAATGAAACCATCCTTTCCTTCACGAATTTGCTCCCTTGCTGAAGCATAATGGGTGACCAAGGCTGGTAACCCTAGCATTTGGGCTTCCGTAACAGCCATTGGTTTGCCTTCAAACCGGGAGGGTAAAAAAAAGGCATCCAATTGTGCCACACAGGGCAGGGGATTGGTTTGCATGCCCAACAAATGAATATGTTGCTCTAAACCTTCAGCCTGAATCATGTTTTTTAACAATGGATAATCATCCCCATCTCCAATGATAATCCATTGCAAATCATTTAATTGATTTTCCTTTTGCAGCAGAGAAAAAGCCTTTACACCACGATCAAGCCCTTTGTGGGCAAAGGATATACGGCAAACAGATACCAAACGAATGCCCGTTGTAGGCAGTGGTTTGTCACAGGAACCCATTAGGGCAGCCTTACGAATCATGGTTTGTGATAATAAATTGGGGATATAAATAGCCTTATGAGCATATTGGGGAAACAGATGTTGAAAATTATCTACCCCTTGTTGGGAAACCAGCACAATATGCTGAAACATAGCAAAAGTAGGGGCATCAACCCAAGGCAATAAACCAGCCTCAAGATAGTCAACATGGATCCAGGCAATTTTACGCTTTGCCTGTACATAATTGGCTGTATAATGAAAAGGCCAAAACTCCAGAAAAGAAACCGCCACATCATATTTTTCATCCAATTTACGGCTATAACGAGCCCCTTGTTTGGACATGATTTGAGGATATAACAGTTTATTATGATGCCATTTTTGCAAGATAGTGGCGTATAATAGTGCCCTCATATAAACAGGAGAAGTGCCTTTTTTTATTAGATTTTTGATGTTGGAGGATTGATGAATCATGGCTTGGGACAATATGCGTACTTGTGGGGGAATTTCCCCCTGTCGTGGACCATTATGCTCATATAACAGCAAATCCACATCATAATGTTTGTAATCTATGGAATGAAGCAAGGATAAAAGTGATGTGGTTGCACCACCAATAATCATAGAAGTATAAACAAATAAAATTTTTTTTTTGCCCATCAGATCCTCCAACTATTTGTATTGCTTAATTAGCGTTTTAAGGTAATCGATACAACCTCTGGACCATTCAATACCCGCAATCTTTTCCACTGAAAATCGCATCCCCGACTCACAATCAAAGCAGTATCAGTTTCTTTATAAAAACCAGCATCATATTGGGGCATAAACCCGCCATCCACATTCAAGATACCGCCAAGAAAAGGAAAGCGGATGATCCCACCATGTAAATGACCTGCTAACATTAAGTCTACCTTTTTGTTGTTCAAATATGGATACAAGTTGGCGCGATGACAGGCAAGGATAGTAAAGGCAGAGGGATTTACATTGTTGTCCAAATATTCTTGGGCTTGAGAAAGCTCCCAAGAATCAGAGAGATCAGTATCCTTATTGCTAATATCCTGTAAACCTATCAGCTGAATATTAGCATTTTGCTTTTCTAAGGTAATGACTTCATGATTTAAGATATGCATACCTGCATCTTCCAGTTGGCCTTCAATTTTATCAGCATTTTGGGCCCATACTTCTTGGTTACCCAACACCCCATAGATAGGAGCATCTATTTTAATTTCCTTTAAAAGATGTTTGGTATTGTTCATGGAACTGCGATCCAAGCGAGTCATATCACCCAAAAACAAAACCATATCCGGCTTTTCTTTGTTAATGATATGAGCCACTTGGGATGAAAAAAATGAATCATGAAAATCTGAAACCACCATCATGCGATAGCCAAAAAAGGCTAATGGCAAATCCTCTGCATACACATCATATTCAGTTAACTGCACTGTAAGATCATCATACAACACACATCCTATGGGGCATACAATGATGATAAAAATCAATGCAATTATTAATAGTCCCTTTCTCTGAGAGAAATACCGTTTTATGCGGGATAACCAGGGGGTAATATAAGTTTTTTTTATGTTCATGGCTTTTCTCCTTTATCCAGAACTTCCGCATAAGGAGGATTTACATCCTTATATTTGGTTACATATTGGTCAACTGGCAATGGATTGGAGAAATAGAATCCTTGCATAAAGTCTACTCCCAGGGATACCAGGGTTTCAATTTGCCATTTTGCTTCCACACCTTCCATGCAGATAAATAATCCCAGCTCTTCACATAAACCGAATACTTGATGCAAGAAAGGATCCACATGCTCCTGCTCCAAAGAGGTAATATATTTTTTATCGATTTTTACCATATCCAAAGGTAAGTCATATAGCGCCCGCATAGAAGATACGGATTCTCCAAAGCGGTCAATGGCTAAATGTACTCCAAAGGTTTTAAGAGCAATGAATTTTTGCGCAATGCTTTCTGGGTCTTGCATTTCTCCACCTCCGGATATCTCCAGATAGATATGGCGGCCATTCACCTTTGTTTCATGCAATATTTTACAAATGCTATCAATAAAAGATTGGCTTTCAATTTGTTGTATAGCATAATTGATACTGATATTAGGACTAATAATATTTTCTTGGGCCCATAGATTGCTTTGCTTACAAGCTTTCACCAGTACCCATTCTCCTAATACATCCAAAAGATTGTATTTCTGAGCAATGGGAATGAATTCATTGGGCATCACTTTACCCATTCGTTTGCTATCCCAACGAATTAAAGCTTCAGAAATCATCCAATGTTGCTTTTTATCCACAATGGGTTGGTAAACCAAATAGAATTCTTCAAACCCAGTTTTCGCCTGTTCGTAAAAAGCCCGTTCCAAAGCAGTCATGTTTTCCAACATTTCTGGAGTAATGGCATCGATTTCCCCGCCTTGGTTCAATAATTCTCGTATTCGTTTGGCCTCCATTTGTTGTTTATAAGTTTCCATAAGAATTACCAAAGCGCAACTAAAGAAAAATCCGATGCAACATCCCAGTAAAGCAAAAAGCAACAAAGAGAAGGTAGGAACAACAGCCACAGACATGATATTTTTCAAATATTGGGCTACTTTATAGGCATAAAAATCTTTTAAAGTTTTATTGGCCTGCTCACTATAATCTGTCATCTGCTTGCTGATATTATCCAATAGCATATCCGCCACGGCAGTTAGCTCTTGTTTTTCTTCTGGCTCAACACGATCAGCGGCAAACTCATCGATTAGTTTATTATAAAAATTCGCATCATATTTAAAATTAGAAGCATTGACACCACTGTTTACGTAACGCAGTAAAATATCATCATACGTGTTAATCATAAGGGTAAGATCCTGGTCAAATACCATATTCTTATTATCATTCCCAAGCTCTGATTGGGTACTGCGTGATCTGTAATAAAGATTACTCTTTTTGTACTGATCGTAAAATTTACTGACCATTTCATGAGCTAATTGCGATTCATCAGTACTATTTAACATGTTTAACTGCAGATTTTCTACTTTGCTTTGATAACGTTTTAATAAAGTTTCACGATCCTTTGCTAATAATCCACTGCGTACATTGGCATAAAGCTTATCATACTCCTGAACACGAAGATTATAAAAATAGCTTTTTAAAGCAGTGAAGTTTAATCCAGTTTTGGGAGAGCGATACGTAATATCTTCTTTTTCTAGCCCTTCTAAAATCGTGTTGATTTCTGATAGCTGAACATCCAATAATTCGCAAATTTCCATATAATCCATGTGATTAAAATCAACAATTTGGGTTATATCTGGAATTAATTTCATATCAAGATATTGCTGGCTAAAATAAGTATCATAGGAACGTAAAATATTATAGAGCATTTGGTTCCCAAAATCCTTGCCGTATTTACCTGGATAATTAAAAGAAATATTATATTCCACAGGAAAAACTTCGTAATCTTCTCCTTTCTCCTTAAGCGCTTGCTGAATTTCTAAAGTACTGCTGGTTACCACAGGAGAAATGGAAATATTATTACGAACCTCTTCCACTGTTAAGTCTGTATTCATTTCTTTTAAAGCATTTTCAATAACAGTTGGTGAAGTAATTTCATATACATCTAATTTTTCACCTAAGGGATCCAATCCTGACTCAGCGCCATCATAGGTATATTCAATGGATACACTGGCTGTATAGGATTGCATTTTAGAGGCAATAAGCATTGCCAACAGCAATCCTATGAGGCTGCAAAGTAGAATGAAACGCAAATATTTTTTTACATACAATAAAATGTCTATAAATCCTACATTATGCATGGTGGATTGCCTTCCCTTTCTTTAATATGATTTGCTTTTCATATAAAAGCGATTTGGAGGCCCAGTCTGAAGCAAAACAGAACAAAGCTGCTAAGGCAATACCCAATATAAAAGCCCCGATGATATACGCCAAATTCCGAACAGAAAAAAGACCATTTTGAAATTCTTGGGTACGCATATAATTATTACTTTGATAGGAATAATACTCATTCACCGTAAGGGTTGTTTGTTGTTTTAATTGTTCATATTTTGTTTTTAATGCTTCCACCATTTGATTTGCAATTGTACTCATGCGCGATACCTCATCAGTATTACGCATTGCATTTTGGTATTCTGTTAATAAACGCTGTTTTTCCTTAATTTCATTGGTATGATTAGCAGCCGTAACCCCTGCATTCAATGCTTGCTGAGTAACCGTATCATAAGCGGTTTTCGGTCGAGCTTGGTAAAGGCCATTTTCTTCATTCACACTGACAATGGCAATATTTTCTGTAAACGTGTGATCATACTCCAGCATTGCAGTTTCCGCAATCTTAGCTTCATCAGCTTTTTTTTGTCGTGCTAGCTCGGTTTTTTCTATACCCACCACATATCGATTGGTTAATTGCGTCAGCTGATTTGTTATTCTAGAAGATCGGGTATAGGTTTGCAAACGCGCAAGCTCGATATCACGCAAAGACTGGTATGCCAGCATGAGATCATTAAAGGACATGCCAGTTTGATAAGCAATGAATGTATCATCCATATTTTTTTTACTTTGCAAATAATTTAAACAAAGCTCAATTTTGGTTTGATAAGTATCACCAATCTCTTGATAGTCATATCCATCAGTGGTAAGATTATCAGCCAGTTGATTAAAAATGTTATTCTCTGTATGGTTTTGAAGAAATGATTTGATATTAGCCCGGAATAACTCATCCACAAATTCCTCACTTCGATCTTTCCGAAATAATCCGAAAAGAGTAGTGGGAGAGGCAAAAGAAAATAAGTTAGGTTGTTGGAACGAGAGAATATATTCATTGGAATAATAGGTATAATCCTCTCCTGTGCTACGGGCGGTGGAGATTTTATCCTGAACGGGTTTGGAAAGATAATCTTGCACTTGTAGATTTTTACGTAAATCATTCACAGTAATATCTTTATAATAACCCCTATCTTGCATGGAAGATAAAGCTTCTGCCACACAATCTTGATCTAAAAAATCATACATCAAAAACCGAGCCCCATCTGGATATTGTCCCTTTTCCGCTTTGGGATAAATAAATGAGATTTGTAAAGCATAGCTGTAATGGGCTTTATATGCTTGCACACAAAAAAGAATGCCCACAAACAAAGCTCCTGTAATCAACATATACCATTTCTTATGCCATAACCAGCGCACAACATCTATCAATTTCATTCGTTTACACCTCTTTTGCACCGGGTGGTTTGTTTATACCATCTAGAGTCGTTGAAGTTTGGTGATAGGGATCATTTTCATCCAGACCTTCTGCTGCTTTTTTCAAAAACATGATTTTAGTGGTTAATAGGATAATGCGCAAGTCCAACCAAAAGCTATAATTGCGAATATACAATAAATCATATAGGGTACGATCATTGATATCGCTGGAATAACGTCCATACACATGGGATAAAGAAGTCAGGCCTGCTTTTACTTCAAATCTTTTTTCATAGTTATCAATTGTTTGCAAATATTGATTTACAAAAAAGGGACGTTCCGGCCGGGGTCCTACCAAACTCATATCGCCTCGCAATATATTTATTAATTGAGGTAACTCATCTAATCTAGTGGCTCGCAAAAGCCGTCCGATTTTGGTAATTCGAGGGTCATTTTTAGTAGATAACACCGGGCCAGTCATGGCTTCCGCATTTTGAATCATGGTACGAAATTTATAAATGCGAAACGTTTTTTGACACTGGGTTACCCGTTCTTGGGTATATAGCACAGGGCCTGCAGAAGTACATTTAATGGCCAAAGCTATGAACAACATAGGTATGGCTGTAATAATTACGCCTATCATTGATAATACAATATCCAGGCAACGCTTTGCTAGCAGCTGTCTTTTGGTTAGCCCCAAAGGTTTTACCCGAAAAGCCAATACATCGTCAAACCGTACCAAACCAATGCGCACCATATTCATATCATAGATACCAGGTAAGATGAATAATTCTTTCCCATCTGCAATTGCTTTTTGGGCAACTTGGGTTTTAAGTGTTTCAGGAATTGACTCTGTTAAACAAATGCCATCATATTTAAGCAATTCTTCTTGCAGAAACTTTTCCATTTCCTCTTCATTATAAACATCAACAAGAACATACCAAGAATCATATTGATTCAAACAAGAATATTTGATTTTGCGGGCCCTTCGATTATCGCAATCATTGCTTTCTAAAATCAGCAATTTAATCCGTTTGGTCACTCGTAAATAATAAAAAAAGCGCAATTGCCTCCATAAAAACAGCAAAACAATGGAAAATAGGCCTGCCAGAAGAATACTACCTATCATTGGCTGTTCTTTTCCTATCCAAAGATGATACACTACATCAATGATCGTGGTATATAAGCAAGAAAGAAAAATAATAATGATATTCTCCCAAAAGGGAAAGATGACAATTGTATATAACTCAAATCCTAGAAAAAAGAGAACCAAAAAAATAGAAAAAATCGCCATACTGATTTGTCCTTGTTCCCAAAAGACATTGTTAGTCGTATGTAGGCCCATGAACCAAAAAGACAATCGATGGGCCAAAAAAACACAAATAATATCAATGATTGCGCATGTAACAGCATTGCTTATGCCTATACCTTTGTTGTAATTCTCCAAAGAACTCAACCATTTCACATCCATTACTTCATAGATTCATTCATTAAAATTATGCATCCCACTGCTCTAAATTTGACATTAAAAATTACAAAAGGATAGATTGCAACTAGTAAGCTAATTTTTTCCTTTTGCATGGTATATATTGAAAATTATCCTTCGGAAATTAAGTGAAATTGATAGAAAATCAATAGACTATAGTCTACTTTAGTATAAATTTGTTTTTTTTATTATACATCCTTCATTTGTAGTATTTTTTATGATTATTTTATTATGAAGGCTCTCTTCATTGATCAATCTAAATATACGTCTATTATAACAAAGATTTGTTCCAAAAAACTTAGCCATTTCTTGCAATGACCTCCTGAAAACCTTATATTCTCCAAGCTTTCAATAACAATGTAAGTCCAGCAATTAGTTTCCCTTCCGGAATACCTGCAAATCCCAAAATAATATGAGCACCAGGGGATTCCTGGTTTTGGACAGCTGTATAGGCTGACAACCCATATACTTTTATTTTCTTTTGGGCAGCTGCATCCACCAATTCCTTTTCTGTCATGCGCTTATGCACCCATAACAATACATAAAATCCAGCATAACTTCCAATGATATCAATAGTACCCTGATAAGGACGAAGGAAATGAATCAGTAATTCTAATTTACGTCGATATATTTTACGCATTTTATTGAGATGTTTTTCAAAATCTCTGTTTTTCAAAAAAAGATATAAAATATGCTGTTCAATGCGGGGGACATTACAGATGTATTCAATGGGGTTTTTTTGGTATTTTTGCAGCAAAAGTAAAGGCAAAACCATATAGCTAATTCGCAAAGAAGGCATCAAAGATTTAGAAAATGTCCCCATATAAATCACATGTCCTAGCTGATCCATACTTTGTAGAGAGGGAATAGGACGTCCTTTATAACGAAATTCACTGTCATAATCATCTTCAATGATATAGCGGTGGGATTCCTTTTTCACCCAATTCAACAATCCAATTCTACGATTATAGGATAGGATACTACCATATGGAAATTGGTGAGATGGAGTGGTATACACCACCTGAATATGTGGTTGGATTTGGTCCACCATCAAGCCTTCCTCGTCAATGGGAATAAAGGTAAGTTGTAAGCCCAGGCAGTTTAAGGTATGGCAGGTGGTATGGTAGCCCGGATATTCAATGCCAAAACAAGTATTGGGCTGCAGTAAATTGCTCAATTCCCAGAGTAGAGAAGAAGTACCAGCCCCAAGAATGATTTGTTCAGGAGTACAATGGACGCCTCTGGAAGTATATAAATAGGAAGAAATCTGTTCTCTCAGTTGATATTCTCCTTGGTTATTCCCTAAAAGCAATAAATCTGCATGCTTTGGCTCCAATAATTCCCGAGCATATTTCCTCCATAGGGAAAAGGGGAAATGGGAAACATCCACATGCCCTGGATTAAAATCATATAGAATATTGTTTATCCCAGAACAACTGCTGGACTGAGGCATTGGATGCTGTAAATCATTTTGGGTCACATATCCTAAAGAATCCACAGGCAAAACGAAAAAACCCTGTTTGGGCTTTGCTTCAATCAAGCCCTCTGCCACCAGCTGGCCGTAAGCAGTCTCAATGGTAGTCTGGCTAATCTGTAAGGATTCAGCTAATTTTCGTTTGGAAGGAAGCTTTTCTCCTGGCAATAATTTTCCTTTTAAAATAGCACTTTTGATTTGTTCATATAACTGCTGATAGAGATAACTGGTTGCATTCATTTGTAAGTGCAAGGGAAATGGAAACAAGGGCATAGCCAAATATCCTCCTCTCCTTAATAAGATTAAGATTATCATTGTTAAGAAGATTCCTTTTATCTCTTAAATACCTACAAAACTGACCTCTTTATTTTATGAAAAACTGGTACTTTTCACAGGGTCTTACTATCACTATACTAGATCATGTTTCAATACACAAAGGAAATTCTATTATAGAGGAGAGGCTAGCTATGGCACAAATAGGAACTGATACCGTAAAAAGAGGCATGGCCCAAATGCAAAAAGGCGGTGTCATCATGGATGTTGTTAATGCTGAGCAAGCCCGCATAGCTGAAGCAGCAGGGGCTGTTGCGGTGATGGCATTGGAAAAAGTTCCAGCAGATATCCGCCGGGAGGGTGGAGTGGCTCGCATGGCGGATCCAGTAATAATTGAAGAAATTATGAACGCCGTATCCATTCCTGTGATGGCCAAAGCCCGCATTGGGCATATTGTAGAGGCCAGGGTATTAGAAGCATTGGGTGTGGATTATATTGATGAAAGCGAAGTATTAACCCCAGCAGACGAAGAGTTTCACATTGATAAAAGACAATTTACAGTGCCCTTTGTATGTGGCTGCCGGGATTTAGGAGAAGCTTTGCGTCGTATTGGAGAAGGTGCTTCCATGCTTCGGACCAAGGGAGAGCCAGGCACTGGCAATATTGTGGAAGCTGTACGGCATATGCGGAAAGTGCAGGCCCAAATCCGGAAAGTTGCTTCTATGAATACGGATGAATTGATGGCTGAAGCAAAGTCTTTGGGAGCTCCTTATGCTTTGTTAGAGGAAATTCACGCCAAAGGATGCTTGCCTGTGGTAAATTTTGCGGCTGGTGGGGTGGCTACCCCTGCAGACGCTGCCTTGATGATGGAATTAGGGGCTGATGGGGTGTTTGTGGGTTCCGGAATTTTCAAATCAGGGAATCCAGAAAAATTTGCTTCTGCCATTGTGCAGGCTGTTACCTATCCAAAGGATTATGATTTAATTGGAAAGCTTTCCAAAGGTTTAGGTGTACCCATGAAGGGTATTGAAATATCTACCCTGGATGCAGGACAAAGGATGCAGGAACGGGGTTGGTAAAATGGAATCAGCAATTTCCATTGGTGTTTTAGGATTACAGGGTTCTGTGGTTGAACATTTGCGGTACATTGAATCATATGGAGCTCACCCTGTACTGGTCAGACATCCTCAAACTTTACAGGATATTGATGCCTTGGTATTGCCAGGGGGAGAAAGCACCACCATAGGCTCTTTGATGCAGCAATATAATTTTATCAAACCAATTCAGCAATTTGCCAAATCTGGTAAACCTATGTTAGGAACTTGTGCAGGGATGGTTCTATTGGCCAAAAGGCTGGTTAATTCTACTCCAAATCAATATTTGCTCGAAAAGAGCGAATTAGGGTTATTGGGTTTAATGGACCTTGTGGTTTGCCGCAATGCCTTTGGTCGGCAAAAAGATAGTTTTGAGGCAGATTTGACTGTTTCGGGTATGGATAAACCATATCCAGGTATATTTATCCGGGCCCCTTATGGTATAGAAGCAGGCAAGGCAACCAAAATTTTATCCCAATATGCAGGAAAAATCGTTTTGGCCCAAGAGGGCAAATTCATGGCCTGTGCTTTTCATCCGGAACTTACGGGAGATTACCGGATTTTAGATTTATGGCTTAAGGCTTGAAGCAATGAGGATGATTTTGGAAACCTTTTCAGCTCCTCTGGAATACTATACAAGAGAAATGCAAATGCTTGTATAGTGAGTACAGATGGAGGTGTATATACAATGATTTATTTTGATAATGCCGCCACCAGCTGGCCCAAACCTCCTGGGGTATTGGAAGCAATGAACCACTGCCTTACGGAATTGGGGGCCAATCCTGGTAGGGCTACCCATAAGATGGCTACTCAAGCCAATGAAATGGTCAACAAAACCAGGCAAGCTTTGGCATTGCTTTTTCACATAGAAGATCCTGAGAGAATTATTTTTACCTTAAATACTACTGATTCTTTGAATATGGCCTTAAAGGGGCTGTTGCAACCTGGCGATCATGTGGTAACCAGCAGCATGGAACATAATTCCGTTACGCGACCATTGTATAGTTTGTCCCAACAGGGGATTCGCGTGACCAAAGTATCTTGCGATCAAACGGGTTATATCAAAGTACAGGATGTAAAAAAAGCTTGTGATCATACAACCAAAGCTATTGTAATGACCCATGCCTCCAATGTAACAGGTACAGTCATGCCCTTGTTGGATATTGGTGCTTTCGCAGCCCAAAGAGGTATTTATTTTGTGGTGGATGCTGCCCAAACAGCAGGATTGTTTGCCATTGACGTGCAAGCAATGCATATCAGTCTGTTGGCTTTTCCAGGACACAAATGTTTGATGGGACCTCCAGGAACTGGAGGTCTTTATGTGGCTGGAGATGTGGATTTAAAACCCTTTCGCGAGGGTGGAACTGGCAGTCGTTCTGATACGCCAGGACAGCCCCTGGTTATGCCGGAACGCTATGAAAGCGGCACCTTAAATACAGTGGGTATCGCAGGATTAGGGGCAGGAATTCAGTATATTATGGAGCAAGGCATAGACAAAATTCACGCTCATGAAATGGCCCTTACAGCAAGATTTTTAGAAGGAGTGGCAAGAATGCGGGCCATCCAAGTATATGGTATACGAGGCCTAAAAGGAAGGGCTCCTGTGGTTTCTTTTCGCCTGGGGCAAAGAAATGCGGCAGAAATCGGAGCCATCTTGGATCAACAGTATGATATTGCCTGTCGGGCTGGTTTGCATTGTGCTCCAGACGCTCACCGAACATTGGGCACATTTGATAAAAAATTGGTACGTTTTAGTTTTTCTTATTTTAATACAAAGGAAGAAATTGATTTTGCTTTACAATGTTTACGAGAAATTATTGAAAAAAATATTCCAGCCCCGCAAAAGCTACAAGATTGTGCATGTACTTCATAAAAATGAAAGAAGAGATACATTTTTTTGCGTATCTCTTCTTTATTTGCTTCTCTAAGATAAAATATCCAACAAAAAGAAGCAGCAGCTCTTAGAACTGGATTTATTCAGAATTCTTTTGAGGCAACGGATAGAACTTTTTGCGCCAAAAAAAATACAAAATAAGTCCTATACCTACAAAGCAAAAACTAAATAATCCCCAGGCGATTGTTTCAGAAAGGGGAACAGCCCGTTTTCTTGTATCATACATTATCCAAATGGCGGAAATAAACATAAAAATGAGGATAAAGATATAAAGACCATAGGCAGCAATTATTTTGCTCATGGAATCCTCCTTTAGGCATCATGATACAATATCCCAGCGTTGACAACGAGAACCCCATCTACCGATCACTGTATCTCCTTCATAAATCTCAGCAATTTCACAAGCATTGGGGCATCCATCGCATTCAAAACTTCCGGTTTTATAAGTTAATCCTGTGATTTGAAATCCTTTAAACTTTGTTTGACCTGTTCTGGCCACTTCCTCTTTGGCCAATTGGGCAGCTCCAATGGCCCCCATCACATGGTGGTAAGTGGGAACAATCACTGGCATATCAAGCAAACGTTCAAAGGCTGCTTTAATCCCTTTGTTCGCAGCTACACCACCTTGGAATACCACAGGCGCTAAAATCTCTTTTCCCTTGCCAACATTATTGACATAATTACGCACCAAAGCCTCACATAATCCATTGATAATATCCTGAAGACTATATCCCATTTGTTGTTTGTGAATCATATCGGATTCAGCAAATACCGTACAACGACCGGCAATCCTCACTTGCGTAGTGGATTGTAAAGCCAAATCGCCAAAATCCGTAATGGGAATATTCAAACGTGAAGCTTGTTGGTCAAGAAAAGAACCTGTACCAGCAGCGCAAACCGTGTTCATGGCAAAGTCAGTCACAACGCCATTGCGCACAATAATGATTTTAGAATCTTGTCCACCGATTTCCAAGATGGTTTGTACTTCTGGGATTAAGGTGGAAGCTGCCACTGCATGGGCAGTAATCTCATTTTTAACGACATCTGCTTGCACCATAACCCCTGCCAAATACCTTCCGCTTCCTGTGGTTCCTGTTCCTGCAATTTCTAAATCCGCAGGAATATTCTTTTGGGTTTGGCGCAGTCCTTCCAGCAATGCGTCAATGGGTCTGCCTTGGGTACGTAAATAAAGATGAGAGTGGATGACCCCAGTTTCATCTTGAACCACTAGGTTGGTACTTACGGATCCCACATCAATTCCCAAATATGCTTTCATATTGATTATCCCTTCCTCATTGGGTAATGATTGATTCAATCAAATGATTCAATAATTCGTAAAACTTTATCCTTCCATGACTAGGGGTTGCTGGGATGAAAAGGCATTTTTTTGCCGTCTCATTAAATCCACAAAAGCTTCCAATCTGGTATTCATACCAGCTTTGCCTGTTTGCTCATCCAAAAAGAAAGTGAGTACTGGAATATCATGTTCTTTACTAATGCTGGTAAGCAAGGTTTTGGCTACAATTTCTGGAATACAGGTAAAAGGGGCCATTTGAATTACCCCATCAAATCCTCGTTTGGCATAAATCACTGTGTGGCCTACAGATTCCTGGCCATGCCCCCCAATACATAAAGGAAGATAGGGAAAAGCAGCATCTTTTACACTGATATGTTCTCTTGTATCACTACCTCCAGTATTGTCTTTGGTCCAACCAGTGAGAAACATGGAGCGTTCCACCTCTACGCCTAAATGTCCCAAGGTTTCTTCGATTTCCAAATTACTAGCAGGTTCCAAAAGCACATAAATTTCCCCGATTATGCCCACTTTTAAAATTTCTCTTTCTGGATCTTGGTCCACTTGATGCAAAGCTTCCATGGCAGCAATCCGGGCGCTTTGGATTTCCTTCGCAGTATAAGCCTTATCCAACCAGGTTAAAACCTTTTGATAGGTTTTGCTGGTACTCCCCTTGATCCGTTCCCTGGGGCGAACCACATGGGTAAGCTTTTCCAAATCATCT
Source organism: uncultured Peptococcaceae bacterium (assembly GCA_958417755.1). GTDB lineage: Bacteria > Bacillota > Desulfotomaculia > Desulfotomaculales > Desulfocucumaceae > CATZDY01. The sequence continues at coordinate 29,902 of CATZDY010000007.1, read as the reverse complement.
AAAGCAATCAACTTCTGCCAAGCTCGTTGTATACATTCCCAAATGGCTTTATAAGACATGCGATTGGGATTAATGCGTTGAATATTGCGCAAAAAATCAATAGGATGAAAACGAGGGGGTTCAAAAACAATAAACTCCACATTATATCCCATTTCCTGTAAAATTTTTTTGTGTAACTGGCCGTACTGACCCGCCCGACAGGGACCCACGCCACCGCTGCTTATAATGATATCCACGCCCATTTGGCAAGTTTCAATGTAAGTGCCCATTAAAATTTTTAGTGGAAAACAAGCAAATTCAGGCGCATGTTGCACTCCATAATCCAAAGTCCGTTTGCTTGGCCGAGGGGGCAAAACAACATCATTGCCTAAATCATTGAGCAACATTTTAAAGGTACGATAGGATTCTCCCATATGGGGAAAGGTAATTCGGGGCATATTATTGGCCTCCTTTTCGACGTCTAAGCATATCTGTAAAAGCTTCTAAACGGGTGGAAATACCAGCATCACCGGTATGTTCATCAATGCTTAAACTCATAAAGGGAATATTTTCATTTTGTTTGGCTGCCATATCCATCAGTTTATCCACAATGGAATCCGGTCCACAACCAAAAGCAGTCAAATGAATCACCCCATCCACTGTACCCTTTTGGTAAATATAATGGGTGGCCCTTAAAACCAAATCACTAAAAGTCCAGAACATATTTTTATCCAATCCTGTATTTTGCCAAGCTAAGGTATGGGGCGGTATATTCTCCATGGTCACAACATTGACCTGAAGTCTCTTGAGTTTTTTGATCAATCCAACACTAATATAATCATCATGTACTTCATAGGGATAGCCTAAAACTGCTAAAGTAATATCCCCTTTACCAGAATCTTTGCTTTTTAATGCTTGCTCTCCTTTTGTAACCAGTTCTATTGCTTCTGGGGGATGCCAACCTTTTAGCAAAGCTTTCTGATACTGTCCTGCTACTTTTTGAGCTTTTGCATATGCTTTCAGAATAGCAGCAGCATTGGCTCCTATTATTTTTCCGATTTGTTGAAAGGATTTAAAAAGAGCAAAACGACCTTCCCGAACATCCATGGTTACATCAATGATTGGAGGCAATTGGGGTATGGTAAGGCGAAGCATATCAGGCATTCCCAAAAATTTTGGACAATAAATAGTCCTTCCATTTAAACAAACCACCCTTGGAATAAAAAGATAATCCACTTTAGATCCCAAGGAAATCACATGGCCAAAATATATTTTGACTGGAACACATGCATCTGCCAATGCCCCTTGTACTCCTGCATCCAATAAGTTTTTATTGGTTGGTTCAGAAGTAATCACCTGTGCGCCAAGTTCTGAGAAAAAAGTATGCCACATGGGATAGTGCATGTAATAGAGTAATGAACTAGGTATGCCAATCCTTACCGTCAATCTTAATTCCTCCTTATACAAACAACAAAGTGTTTGTCGTTGTTGAAGAAGTTGACAATGCATGTAAAACATTTTCAGCTAAAGATATTTCTACGGCATAGGGGGGAAATCCTTTTCAAAGCCAAAGGGAGCTAGTGGAAAGGGTTTGGTTTGCCCGGATGGGATACAATAAAAATTATACATTGCTTCTAAAAAGATGCTGTAAGATATTGCAGAAAAACGCAAGATGAGTCAAGATAAAGGAAAGAACAAAATCATGACTACAAGGAGGAACAATATGGCCTTAGTCAATTTACAACCAGCTTATGAAAAAGCAAAAGAAGAGTTTGCTCACTCCAACCCAGCATTCATGGCAGTTCGAACAGGGTTTGCCTTTGAGCGTTATGCCAATCAATATACCATCTCATTTCTAGGTCGACAATATCTTGTAAACCATCCTTCAGGAGAAATCATCGCCCAGGATGGAGAGCCTATTCCCCTAGAAAATTCCATTTGCATCTTACATTATTTGGCCAATGCTACAGATGATGAAATAGCAGGCTCTTTTATCACTTTCCGCGAATTGCCCAGTGGGTTCATTTATGAAATACCTTTTACCAACCGTTGTATTCGTCCTTTGCTAGGTAACTTTGGTTCTTGTCCGCAAAAAATGGTAGAAGCTGGGTTACGATTGGGGGGAATTGCAGCAAAACTAGGGGATTATGCAGTGATGATACCTGTTTTTCCTAAAATCCCTATTACCTTTGTGATCTGGGAAGGCGATGAGGAGTTTCCTGTTAATGCCAATATCTTATTTGATCGTACAGCATCGAAACATCTGGCCACAGAGGACTTTGCGTTATTGCCCAGCCTTGTGATTTCTGCCATGAAAAAATTAAAAGAAAACAGCTAATTTTACATAAAGAGAAGCCATTAACATGTTTTCAAAAAGGGGGAACAACATGTTTATATATGAAGAAAAAAAAGTGTCATCCCAAGAGGTATATAAAGGGAAAATTATCAAAGTAAGAGTAGATGATGTGCTTTTACCCAATGGACATCAAAGCACCCGGGAAGTGGTGGAACATCCTGGGGCAGTGGCCATTGTGGCTCTAAATGAACAAAAGGAAGTGCTTTTTGTCCGTCAATTCCGTTATCCAGCAGGAAAGGATTTATTAGAAATACCTGCAGGTAAAATAGATGCAGGTGAAAAGCCTGCAGTATCTGCTAGCCGTGAGCTTTGGGAAGAAACTGGGTACCAAGCAAGCCAATGGAAGTCTTTGGCTACTTGTTATGCAAGCCCTGGGTTTAGCAATGAGAAACTTTATATTTATTTGGCCCAGGGATTGATCCCTGCAGCGCAACATTTGGATGAGGATGAATTTGTGCAAATAGAATCTTATCCTTTGGATAAAACCCTAGACATGATTGATAAAGGACAATTGCAGGATGCTAAATCCATTGTGGGAATACTGGCAGCAAAACGATATTTTGACCATGTTGATCATGAAATATAAGGTTTTACCTGAATCTGTTCTTGTTGGATATAAGCCACCAAGGGACTTTTGCTTTGTTTTGGCCATAAATCGGAAGCAGCCAAATAAGGACCTATTTTTAATAAGCAGGGGTTAAGGCTTAAGGCCATGACCACAGCATCCCTTTTATTATTTAATCCTGCCTGCACAGAGCCTTGACATGTTCCAGCAATCAGTACACTGCCTCCTGCTTGAATTTCCGCACCCGGATGCACATGCCCCAATAAAACAAGATTTTCAGGGGCAGCTATTTTTTGACCTGAACGCAAAATCTTTTGAATCAACACTGCTTGTTCCCAAGCTGGATCCATGTCATTCAGACCTTGTGTTTGTTGCCGCAAAGGAAGAACAATACCTTTTTCCAAAGTTTTTGGAGTAAATGGTATTGTTTTTTTCCCCCTAAGCGTTTTTTGGCCCATGGGCCAATGAATATCCTCAGAAGGAATCAAACCATATTGTTTGCAAATATTCTCTAACTCTTTACGATATTCCCTGGCAGGGCTTTCCATGGTTGTGTTACAAAAGGAAAATTTAGCTCCTTTGAAGAAGCCCTTGGATGACTCCATTTTTAATAAAAGTTTTTTCTTTACTTCTTCATGATCTTGATCAGGATCTACCAGGATAATCAAACCCTCTTTTGTTCCTTTTATCTGAACAGCTTCACTAAGCAAGTGAAACATCCCCTCCCATGCTATCTGAGAATATATGTTTATTCGATAAAATACTTTCTTTTCCTTGTTATAAGGAAAAATTTGTTTGCTTAAAATCTTGTCTTGTTTGGTTCCATGAAAAGTTAAAATTATAGGAGTGTAATCTGGTTTTGGTGGCATAATATCTGTAGATCTGAAGAGAAATTCATTGATTTGGGTCATTGGGGAGGAGTCTTAAAGTATATCGAAAGGGATAAACTGTCAGGATGCTCAAGTTACCCAATACCCTTAAGGGAGGTAGCCGATATGTTTGATAGGCCACTAAAAATATTAGTAATATCCTCAGAAGTTGTACCTTTTGCTAAAACAGGTGGTTTAGCGGATGTGGCAGGATCTTTGCCAAAAGCTTTGGCCTTAACAGTAAATGATGATTGTTTAGTAAACGACGTACGCGTAGCCATGCCCCATTATAAAGGCATTGAAGGAGCATCTTATGCCATGGATTTTCCCGTATCCTTTACCAGTAGAACAGAGACAGCCATCATCCGGGAATCTTCTTTTGAAGCCCACCTTCATGGAAGAAGACATCGCATACCTGTTTATATGGTAGATAATTACCATTACTTTTATCGGGATAGAATGTATATGTTTCCCGACGAAGCGGAGAGATATGTTTTCTTCTGTCGGGCAACCTTGGATATGTTGCCCAAATTAGGTTGGCAGCCGGATATTATTCATTGCAATGACTGGCAAACAGGACCAATTCCTTTTTTACTGAAAACCAGATACAAACAAGACCCCTTTTATCGTAACATTGCCACAGCTTTTACCATACATAATCTTCAATACCAAGGAAATTTCCCCAAAGAAACCCTGAGAATTTTAGGGGTAGGGGAAGAATATTTTACTGCGGATCAATTGGAGTTTTATGGCGCAGTCGGCTTTATGAAAATGGGCATTGTATATGCAGATGTTATTAATACTGTGAGTAGGACCTATGCAACGGAAATTCAAAGACCAGAATTAGGGGAACGAATGGATGGATTGTTGAGAAAGCGTGCCCATGATCTATATGGCATTGTCAATGGGATTAACTATCATGAATTTAATCCCAAAACAGATCATAGAATATATCGGAATTACGATAATACAACTTTGGAATTAAAAAAAGAAAACAAATATGCTTTGCAAAAGGAATTGGGGCTACCTATTAAAGATGTTCCAGTCATTGGGCTGATTACCCGTTTGGTGGATCAAAAAGGCCTTGATTTAATCGCAGAAATTAGTGATGAACTCATGCGTTTGGATATACAATTGATGGTTTTGGGAACCGGAGAAAGACATTATGAAGAATTATTTCAACATGTAAAGACCAAGTATCCGCAAAAAATAGGGGTATATATTGGGTTTAACTCCATCTTGGCGCAACGGATTTATGCTGGTTCAGATATGTTCCTCATGCCTTCTCGGTTTGAACCCTGTGGATTAGGACAATTGATTGCCATGCGTTATGGGTCTATACCCATTGTAAGGGCCACCGGAGGTTTGGCGGATACTGTACATGATTATAATCCGGTAACTGGATCTGGCAATGGGTTTGTTTTTTCTGAATACAATGGACGTTCATTTTACCATGCCATTGCTAGGGCTTTGAAAGTGTATCGAGATAATCCAGAGCAGTGGAAAAAATTAATGGAAAGTTGTATGGAAATGGACTTTTCTTGGGCGCGTTCCGGGGTGGAATATTTACAATTGTATCAAGAGGCCATCAATCGTCATCAAGAGAAACAGCAAACCGCTTAATAATATATCATATTTGACTTATTATACAATACCATTTCCAGAGATATGCCTTAAAGAAATGGTATTGTATAGCCTATATTTTTATTTGAGCTTCATTCAAGGATTGTATTAGATGTCCGAACATGATATAAACAAATAGGATGACTAATCATCTAAATGACCAAGCCACCAAAGACCTTATATAAACAAAAAAGGAAAATTTATCTTTTTAATTGCTTCTATGTTGGCTCTATTTAATAAATTCTGAAAAAAATAAAAATAAAAATGCTTGAAACGATGTTTTGCTATTGACGTTTTCGTAAATTTGCAATAATTTAAAGGAGAGTCTGTTTATTTGCGGAATCATTAGTAATAAAGTTCTATATTTGGGTGGTTGTTGAAATCACTACAAAGCATATCATTGGGGACAACCCATAGATTAAGTAGCAATGGGTTATTCTCCATGGCATGCAGTACATCTACCAAAGGTTGCGACCCCAAAAGGGTATCTATCAAACTATATATACATAAATACAAGGAGGCGTTATTGTGTTTTTTAAACTAACTGAAGAACAAGAAATGCTGAGAAAAACTGTAAGAGATTTTGCAGAAAATGAAATTGGTCCCAAAGCAGCAGAAATGGATGAAAAAGAAGAATATGATTGGGACTTATGGACAAAAATGGCCGACATGGGCCTTACAGGGATTCCTTATCCCGAAGAATATGAAGGTGCTGACATGGATAATGTAAGCTATGCCATTGCAGTGGAAGAATTAAGTAGAGTTTGCGCCTCCAGTGGTGTGTTGGTTTCCGCTCATACATCTCTTTGCGCATGGCCTATTTATCATTTTGGTACAGAGGAACAAAAACAAAAATATTTGGTTCCATTGGCCAGTGGAGAAAAAATCGGAGCCATGGGACTTACTGAAGCTGGCGCAGGGTCAGACGCTGGGGCTACTAAAACCACCGCTGTTTTGGATGGTGATGAATATGTAATCAATGGTGCCAAAATTTTTATTACCAATGGGTATTATGCTGATATCTATGTGATTCTAGCCTCCATGGACAGATCATTAAAACATAAAGGGATTTCTGCATTCATTATTGAAAAAGGGACCCCTGGTTTCACTTTTGGGAAAAAAGAACATAAATTAGGCATTCGTGCTTCTGCTACCTATGAATTGGTTTTTGAAAACTGCCGTATTCCCAAAGAAAATATGTTGGGCAAAGAAAATGAAGGATTTAAAATCGCCATGAAACTGTTGGATGGCGGCCGTATCGGTATTGCTGCCCAAGCATTGGGAATTGCCCAAGGTGCTTATGAAGAAGCTTTGAATTACAGCAAAATTCGGGAACAATTCGGCAAACCTATTTCTGCCAATCAAGGCTTACAATGGATGTTGGCAGACATGGCCACCCAAATTGAAGCAGCGAGACTTTTAGTTTATCAAGCAGCTTGGTTAAAGGATAACAATGAGTCCTATAGCAAACAAGCAGCAATGGCAAAATTATTTGCCGCAGAAACTGCCATGTGGGTTACTACTAAAGCAGTGCAAATCTTGGGCGGCTATGGATATACCAGAGAATATCCAGTGGAGCGCATGATGCGGGATGCTAAAATTACTGAAATTTATGAAGGTACCAGTGAAGTGCAGCGGATGGTCATTGCCTCTAACATTTTAAGATAAATACCATATAAACATTAAAAATGATAGAAGCTTGTATTGTAAACAAATGTTGATGAATCAGCATAAAATATATGTTTTAAGCAACTAAAAAGTTGACAGAACAATTTGACTTGGCAGAACAGTTGGTGAAGGAGGAAAACCATGAAAATTGTGGTATTCATGAAGCAAGTATTTGACACCGAAGCCAAGATAGCTTTGGATGGTGACGGAAAAATTAACAAACAAGATGTAAGTCTTGTGATGAATCCATATGATGAATATGCAGTTGAATTAGGATTGCGAATCCAAGAAAAATTCAAAGGGGAAGTTACGGTTGTCAGCGTTGGAGGTACAGAGACCCAAGACGCTCTACGCCAAGCTTTGGCTATGGGGGCAGATAAAGCTGTACTCATTGATCCAGGGGTAGAAGATATTGATGAATTTACCACAGCAACGATTTTGGCTAAAGCTGTAGCTAAAATGGAATATGATATCATTCTAGGTGGTTTTAAGGCCATTGATGATGGCTCTTGCCAAGTATGTGGTCGAGTGGCGGAGATATTAGGTATTCCAGTGGTCAACATGGTGACAGCAGCGGAAGTGGAAGAAGGCAAAGCAGTGGTAAAATGTGATATTGACGGCGGGACTGCAGAAATTGAAGTCAATCTCCCGGCAATCCTTACGGCTCAAAAGGGAGAAATTGAACCTCGTTATCCTTCCATGAAAGGAATTATGAAAGCAAAGAAAAAACCCATGGAGAAAATTGGATTGGGAGATCTTGGTCTAGATGCTTCCCAGGTTGCTGCGAAAGTAAAGTCCATCAATTATTTCCTCCCATCTCCCAGGGCTGCAGGAAAGTTGGTTCCTGGTGAACCTGCCGAAGCTGCAAAAGAGTTAGTACGTATGCTTCGGGATGAAGCAAAGGTGATATAGTTTTCATTTTGGAGTAACCATAAACGAAATGAAATAAAAATGACACCCTACCAGACAGGAGGTTTTAAAATAGTATGGCAAAAGGGATCTGGGTTTTCACGGAACAGCGTGATGGAGAAATAAAAAAAGTTACCTTTGAATTATTAAGCGCTGGCCGTAAATTAGCAGATGAATTGGGCGAAGAATTGTGTGCAGTACTGTTTGGCAAAGATGTAAACCAAATGGCCGGAAAACTTGGTGAATATGGAGCAGATAAGGTATTTATGGTGGAATCCGCTGCTCTGGAACAATATACCACAGATGCTTATACCAATGCTTTAGCGGAGTTGGCGCAAGAACACCAACCCACAGCGATTTTATTGGCCTGTTCAGCAGCAGGTCGGGATGTAGCAGCGCAAGTTGCGCAACGGTTAAATACAGGGCTGATGACTGATTGTACAGAAATTGCTTTGGAAGACGGCCAATTGGTATTCACTCGTCCTCTTTATGCTGGCAAAGCTTTTACAAAAGCAGTATGTACGGACGCTAGACCTGTGATGGCAACCATTCGTCCTAATGTATTGGCAGCAGATGAGCCCCAAAGTGGACGAGCCGCCGAAGTGGTGGCTGCAGGCACCAATCCAGGAGATATCCGTCAAGTCATCAAAAATATCGTAAAAGAAGTGAGTACCAGACCAGAACTAACAGAAGCTGACATCATTGTATCCGGTGGTCGGGGAATGAAAGAGCCTGAAAATTTTGCTTTATTAGAAGAGTTGGCAGATATACTGGGAGCAGCAGTAGGGGCATCAAGGGCAGCAGTGGATGCTGGCTGGAGATCCCATTCCGATCAGGTGGGGCAAACCGGTAAAACCGTTTCTCCTGTCCTCTACATTGCCTGTGGAATCTCTGGCGCCATTCAGCATTTGGCTGGAATGACTTCATCGAAATGCATTGTAGCCATCAATAAAGACCCTGAAGCCAATATCTTTAAAATTGCTGATTATGGTATTGTGGCTGATTTGTTTGAAGTGGTGCCTATATTGAAAGAAGAATTCAAACAACTTTTGGCGTAAGATAGATGGTATTTGCGGCCCTTTCCAGGGCCGCTTCACCACATAGGCATGTTTATCATTTTACCAGCAATTCTCATCCTTTGTTATAAACAACAAAGGATGGTTTTGCAATGGCTTGTTTTAGCTTAGAAAATTTCAATGATATTCATATTTGCTTGTTCCTAGCTTTATATTATTCGGATAGTTTAGCAGGGATGTTGTTCCTTGCGAATCAAGGAGGAAAATCCTATATGTCAGATCTAATGGTTTTTGACGAAGTAAGGGAAGCCATTGAATTGTCCGGCGGAGAAGAAATTGTCCAATGTATGCAATGCGGAATGTGCGCAGGGGCATGCCCTTGGGGGAGAATGGAAGAAAAATCAGAATTCAATCCCCGAGAAATGTTCCATATGGGAAGACTGGGTTATGATGGGTATGAGTCGGATGATTATTTATTTGCCTGTACCACTTGTAATCAATGTGCTGTTCGTTGCCCTCGAGGCATAAAAATTCCCAATTTGGTTCGGTCCATGCGCAGTGTTATTGCCGAAACTGGTGGTATTCCTAAGAACCTAAAGGCTGTTGTAGGCAGCATAAAAAGTCAAGGCAATCCTTGGTCTCAAGAACGGGAAGAACGTACCAACTGGATGAAGGATATGGATGTACCTGAATATACCCCAGATATGGAATACCTATTGTTTGTTTGTTGCACCAGCGCCTATGATGGACGGAGTCAAAAGATTGCCAAATCCATTGTTACACTGCTCAAAGCAGCTGGGGTAAGTTTTGGTGTGATTGGTGTGGAAGAACAATGTTGTGGTGAATCTGTACGAAAAATCGGGGCTGAAGAAGAATTTACAAAATTGGCTGAATATAATATTGATTTGTATAATAAAAAAGGTGTGAAAAAAATTATCACCACATCTCCCCATTGTTATTACACCTTTAAAAATGAATATCCTGAGTTTGGTGGAGAATTTGAGGTTTTTCATTATACCCAATTATTGGACGAATTGATAGCCCAAGGTAAATTACAACTGGCTAAATCTATCCAAGAAAAGGTAATCTATCATGAACCTTGTTATTTAGGCAGACACACCAGAACCTTTGAAGCACCCCGCAATCTTCTGGGGGCAGTACCTGGCTTAGCGTTAACTGAATTCAACAGCAATCGGGATGATAGTTTATGCTGTAGTGGTGGAGGAGCCAGAATTTGGATGGAAACAAAGGCAGGACAACGCTTTGCTGATGTCAAGATAAAAGAAGCCGCGGAAAAAGAAGTTCAAGTGATTGCCACTGCTTGTCCCTATTGCATTGTTATGTTAGAGGATAGTGCCAAAACCCTCAACAAAGATGAGGATTTATGTATCAAAGATATTAGCGAAATTTTGGCGGAAAGTTTATAAACCTAATGCAGCCCTGCACATGCTCTGTAATCTTTCAGGGCTGCATTAGGTTAAGATGTTTTACTATGAAATGATATCTACCTACCTATATTATATAGAATGACGTAACGTTGGAATAAAAAGGGGGCGTATATTCATGAGAGAAGCGGTCATTGTTTCTTCTGTACGGACTGCTGTAGGAAAATATTTAGGAACTTTAACAGGCATATCTGCACCAGATTTGGGCGCTTTGGCTATCAAAGAAGCATTACAAAGAGCTGGAGTAGAAGCATCCATGGTGGATGAAGTCATCATGGGAAATGTCCTGCAAGCTGGATTGGGTCAAAATCCTGCCCGTCAAGCTTTGATAAAAGCTGGCATTCCCCAAGAAGTACCAGGATGGACCTTGAATGTTGTATGCGGTTCCGGACTCAAGGCTGTAGGCACTGCTGCCCAACAAATATGGTCCGGGGAAGCAGATATTGTGGTGGCCGGTGGGATGGAGAACATGAGTGCAGCTCCCTATCTTGTGGAAAAGGCCCGGGGTGGCTATCGTATGGGAGATGGCAAACTTGTGGATGAAATGATCCGAGACGGTTTATGGTGTGCTTTTAATGATGTGCATATGGGCATTACAGCGGAAAATATTGCAGAAAAGTATGGCATTACCCGGGAAGATCAGGATACCCTGGCTTTATCCAGCCAAACCAAAGCAATTGAGGCCATTGATGGGGGAAAGTTTAAAGATGAAATTGTTTCTGTAACCATTCCTCAACGCAAAAAAGATCCTATTATATTTGATACGGACGAAGGCCCCCGTCGGGGAACTACCATGGAAGCTTTGGCCAAATTAGGACCTGCCTTCAAAAAAGATGGTACAGTAACAGCAGGCAATGCTTCAGGCATTAATGATGGTGCTGCTGCAGTAGTTGTCATGTCAGCTGACAAAGCAAAAGAATTAGGCATCACTCCTTTGTTTGTGATTCGTTCCACAGCCATTGCAGGGGTAGATCCTGCTTATATGGGTTTGGGTCCTATTCCTGCCAGCCGCAAAGCATTGCAAAAAGCTGGTCTATCCATTGGGGACATTGATTTGTTTGAAGCCAATGAGGCCTTTGCCGCCCAAGCCTTTGCAGTCATTAAAGATTTGGAGATTCCTTTGGATAAAGTCAATGTCAATGGTGGCGCTGTGGCCATCGGACACCCCATTGGAGCCAGTGGAGCCAGAATTTTGGTCACCTTGCTTCATGAGATGAAAAAGCGGGGCAGCAAGAAAGGTTTGGCAACTCTTTGCATTGGCGGAGGTTTAGGAACCGCTATGATTGTAGAAAACATATAAATTTCTATTCAATTTTGATTAGGCTTTTAACATCATAAAAATAAAGAAAGGTGTGATCATGGATGGATATAAAGAAAATTATGGTAGTGGGAGCAGGGCAGATGGGTTCTGGTATTGCCCAAGTGGCAGCAGTGGCAGGCTTAACTGTAGTCTTAAATGATATTAAAGATGAGTTTGTGCAACGCGGGTTGGGTTACATAGAAAAGAATCTAACCAGAGATGTGACCAAAGGTCGGATGGAAGAAAGCAAAAAGACTGAAACCCTAGGTCGAATTGTTGCTTCCACCAGTTTAGCCGATGCTTCTGATTGCGATTTGGTTGTAGAAGCAGCCATAGAAAACATGGCGATTAAATCTGATATTTTTAGAACCTTAGATACAACTTGTCCAGCCCATGCAATTTTAGCAACCAACACTTCATCATTGCCCATTACAGAAATTGCTGCTGTAACAAAACGTCCAGATAAAGTCATTGGCATGCATTTTATGAATCCAGTGCCTGTCATGAAATTGGTAGAAGTGATTCGCGGCTTGGCCACCTCGGATGAAACCTATGCAGCAGTCAAAGAATTAAGTGAAAAAATGGGGAAAGTGCCGGTAGAAATCAATGATTCACCAGGTTTTGGCGTGAATAGAATTTTGTTACCCATGATCAATGAAGCCATTTATTGTGTACAAGAAGGGGTTGGTAAACCTGAGGCTATTGACGAAGTCATGAAATTAGGTGCCAATCATCCCATGGGCCCTCTAACCTTAGCGGATCTCATTGGATTGGATACCTGCTTATCCATCATGGAAGTTTTGCATAAAGAATTAGGAGATAGCAAATACCGTCCCTGTCCGTTGTTGCGGAAATATGTTGCTGCCGGTTGGCTGGGTAAAAAAAGTGGCAGAGGATTTTACAACTACCAATAAGTAAAATTCCATAGGGCTTCATATAAGAGACTAAGGGGGTAGCAAAAAGATGGCTTTTGAAACATTACTATTGGAAATAGAAGCAAAAATTGCTATTGTTACCATCAATCGTCCTAAAGTATTAAATGCTTTGAACGAAACTGTTTTGGACGAATTGGATCAAGCCATGGAGCAATTGGAAAAAAATGATGAAGTGCAGGTTATTATTATCACTGGCGCTGGCGAAAAAGCTTTTGTTGCAGGGGCTGATATCGCGTTTATGAGTAATTTGGCTCCCATGGCTGCCAAGGAATTCTCTAGAAAAGGACAAATGGTGTTTAGCAAAATAGAAAATTTACAAAAACCTGTTATTGCAGCGGTAAATGGTTTTGCCCTGGGTGGCGGGAATGAATTGGCCATGTGTTGTGATATTCGGGTAGCTTCCGATAATGCTGTATTTGGACAACCAGAGGTCAATTTAGGACTCATTGCTGGATTTGGTGGAACCCAGCGCTTGACCAGATTGGTGAATCCAGGTTTGGCCAAAGAAATTCTCTTTACAGCGAATAATTATGATGCTGCAGCTGCCAAACAAATGGGTTTGGTCAATCATGTGGTAACCAAAGAAGAATTGCTAGATTTTTGCAAAAAAATGGCTGGCAAAATTGCCAACAGAGGCCCAGTGGCTGTCCGCTTAACCAAAGAAGCCATCAATGAAGGGCTGGAAATGGATTTAGAAAAAGCCTTTATGCATGAAGCGGATTTATTTGGTCTTGTCTTTACTTCTGAAGATAGCAAAGAAGGTATGGCCGCTTTTCTGGAAAAACGTAAACCTGGCTTTAAAAATCAATAAGGTAGCAATGTATTATCTTTTCAAATTGGCAGCCCTATTGGTCTGCCAATTTTTTATTTATCATGGTTTCTTGTACCTGGTTTGCTTTATTCATTGCTTATGATTCCATGTTTCCTAACAAGGAAGTGACACTATGTTTTGTACGCCAGCAAAAGAACTGCTTTCTAGAATGACCTGCTTGCAACAGGCAATGCAGCAAAAGGGTATAGAGGGAGTATTGATTCAACAAAGTAGTGATTTATTTTATTACGCAGGGGTTTATCAAACGGGAGTTATGTATATTCCGTGTCAAGGGGAAGGTATATTTTTTGTCAAAAGAAACCATTCCCGGGCCATAGAGCTATCATCATTAAATAAGATTCTTCCATTTAAGCATATCAGCCAACTACCTGCATGTTTAAAAAAAGAAGGTCTTGCCATTCCCTCTATATTAGGTCTGGAAATGGATGTAATCCCTGCCCAGCTTTATCAAGAGCTGGACCATATTTTTTTAAACAGCCAGTTAGTGGATTGCGCTAGCTTAATCCGTGCCCAAAGAATGATTAAATCTTCATATGAATTAGCAATCATGCAGCAAGCTTCTTTTCAAACAGATGCTTTTTTTCAAGAACTACCTTCTATCATTCAGCCAGGAAAAAAAGAATTTGAAGTTGCCGCAGAGTTAGAATGTGCTGCCAGAAATAGGGGACATCAGGGGGTTGTCCGCCTAAGGGGATTGAATAGCGAATTTTATTTTGGCTGTGTATTGGCAGGAGAAAATGCTGTTGTTTCTTCTTTTTTTGATGGCCCTTTAGGGGGCCCAGGGTTAAATCCTTCCTTCCCTTTTGGTCCAGGCAGAGGAGAAATCAAGCATAATGAGCCTGTAATGGTGGATTATGCTGGGGTATTTGATGGGTATTGCATCGATATGTCCCGGATTTATGTGGTGGGCACTTTACCTGACATACTGCTGCAAGCCCACCAAATTGCTTTGGATATTCAACAGAAACTCATGAACCTAGCAAAACCAGGGATATATACAGATGACTTGTATACAGTTTCTTACCATATGGCAAGAAAGGCTGGGGTTGGTCGTTATTTCATGGGATATCATCAACCAGTATCCTTTGTAGGCCATGGCTTAGGCATTGAGCTAAATGAATGGCCTGTATTATCCTTAAAAACCCGGGAAAGGTTACAAAAAAATATGACCATTGCTTTAGAGCCTAAGTTTGCTTTTCCTGGTTTAGGGGCTGTGGGGATTGAAAATACCTTTGTGGTACAAAGTAATGGCTTAAAAAAACTCAGTACTTTGCCAGATGAAATCATTACAATATCCCCCTAAGAAAACAAGTAGTAAAAAATATATTTTCCTATATAGAATACAGTTCATGCTTTATTTTAATTTGCTCCCATTTGGCTTATCCATTATCCACAACTTTTTGAATATGGTAAATCCTCTATAAACCATTTTTGCGTATGTATGTATAGGCTTATGCACAGATTTTTATATGTATTAAGAAATAAACAAATCTATGGTACAATAAAAGAAAGACAAAAATATGCTTACAATAAAAATCCTGGGAGGCGAAAGAGTGGAACAAACCTTGGAGGAAATCAGGACTCAATTGGATGCATTATATAATCAAGGGGATATGAACCAAGTAAGGACTTTTTTGCTTGATAAAACAAAATGGGCCAAGGATGCCTATGGAGATACTGACCCCAAATACTGTGCTTTATTGAATGAATTAGGTGGTTTCTATCGAGCAGAAAGCCAATACCCAAAATCAGAAGAAGCGTTTCTACAAGCAAAAAAAGGATTAGCCTTTTCTGTGGGTAAAAACAGTCCTGACTATGCCACGACCATTAACAATTTAGCCGGGCTATACCGTCTAATGGGGGATTTTCCAAAGGCAGAAACCCTGTTTCAAGAAACCATTGCAATTTATGAAAAAACATTGGGAAAAAACCATTTTTTATATGCCAGTGGTTTAAATAATCTAGGATTATTATACCAGGATATGCAAAGATACGATAAAGCAATTCAATTGCATCAGCAAGCCTTAAATATTGTGCAGCAACAAGCCTTTCAATTGGTGCCTTACGCTACCAGCTTAAATAATTTGGCCAGTGCTTATCAAGCCTTAGGCCGTTTTGAGGAAGCAGAAATGCTTTTACAAGAAGCAGTAAAAACATTTGAAGAAAATCAATGTCATACGCATCCATTTTATATCTCTACTTTAAATACTTTAGCGGGTGTCTATTTTTCTCAGCAGCACTACATAAAAGCTGAACAACTATATAGACGAGTTTTGGATTTTTATAAAAAATTATATGGGCCTTATTGCCGGGAGTATGCCTCAACAGCACATAATCTGGGGATTCTATATGTCAAAATAGAAAGTTATCCCAAGGCATATACTTATATCAAACAAGAAGCAGAAGGGTATTTGCATATGTTTGGTCCGGAAAATCCATTGTACCAAGAGACTTGCAAAGATTTAGAGAAAATCCAGGCTAAAATCAAACAATAAAGAGATGAAAGGAATAAAGAGATGAAAGGATTGGAGCTTGCTTATCAATACTATGAAACCTTTGGCAAACCAATGATTAAAGAAAAATTTCCCGCCTATCAAGATAGAATTGCTGTGGGTCTGGTAGGAGATGGTTCCGAGTGTTTTGGCTTTGATGATGAAACATCCCAGGATCATGATTGGGGCGCAGGATTTTGTCTATGGCTGACCAAGGAAGATTTTCAAAAAATAGGGCAGCCATTACAACAAGCATATCAAATGTTACCAGATGATTATCTTGGCTTTCCAAAACGAAAAGAAACAGAATTTGGTGATAAAAGAGTTGGTGTATTTGAAATCAAGCATTTTTATCTTAAATTTTTAGGCATTGACCATGTTCCAAATTCTTTTTTAGATTGGCGTAGAATCCCCGAATCCTATTTGGCAGCAGCAACCAATGGGACTGTTTTTGTTGATCCGTTAGGAGAATTTACTTCTTTTCGAAAGCAATTGTTGGATTTTTATCCAGAAGATATTCGCATCAAAAAAATTGCTGCCCGGTGTATGTATATGGCCCAAGCAGGTCAATACAACTATATGCGTTGCGTAAAACGTAAGGAATATGTAGCTGCCCATTGTGCCTTAGCGGAATTCATGAATATGGGCATTTCTATGATGTATTTATGCAATAAACGATACAAACCTTTTTATAAATGGATGCATCGAGGCCTAAAGGATTTACCGATTATGGGTGAAAAAGTACATGGAATGTTTCAAAGTTTAGCGAATTGTTCTCAGGAATCCAATGCTTATGAGGAAAATTTTCAATTGATAGAACAAATTTGTCGCTTGGTCATTGAAATTTTAAATGAACAGAACCTAAGTGAGGGAAAAAGCGATTTTTTGCTTGATCACGGCCCTTTGGTTCAACAACATATACAAGATCCACAATTAAAGTCTTTACCAGTCATGGCAGAATAACTTTGTCCATAGGTCAAATCAAAGGAGGGTATACAATGGATAAAGAAATAACTCAAAAGGAAGATTTGGTACAAAAAATAGTGGCAATTGAATGGGAAATGTTTCATGCAGTCCCTAACGCTGGAGGGCAGGCATCTTGTCAAAGAGATCCAAAAACCTTTGAAATTATGCGCTCTAGCCAAGCCATGGCCTGGCCTGAGGAAGTATTAGAGAGCTATCACCGGGACTTGGTAAAAGCAAAAATGAATCAACGAAATTTGATGACAGAAAAATACGGTTGGATGATGGAATCTACCTTCCCAGAAGAATTTTATACAAAGGTAAAACCCTATTTGCCTAAATTAAATCCTGAAGCAGTGAAATTGGTGAAAAATATTTCTGCTTTAATGATGCAATGGACAGAAGAAGTATATCAAACATATCCCACTGTTGCTGAGGCAGGCAGGCCGATGGATAGTGTGGCGGATAGCCCCTTAGCCACCTCTGTGGAAACCTATTTCAAAGGTGAGTTAAAGACGTATTCCTTAAAAACATTGCAATTATTATATCAGTATCTTTTAGAACAGAAACAAGCAAACCACAATGTACATCAAGAAATTTTAGAAAACACGGTCAAACAATATGGTTATACATCATTGGAAGATGCGGAGGAAAAGCTGAAACATTGAAATATACTATTGTAACAGCAGCCATTATCCAAAAGAATCATTCTGTATTATTAACCCAACGCAAAGAAACCGGGAAACACCCCCTCCAATGGGAGTTTCCCGGTGGCAAGTTAGAACCTGGTGAAGCTCTAGAAGAATGTTTAATCAGGGAATTGCAAGAAGAACTCAATATGACCATTCAACCACAAACATTATTATCAGCCATATTAAGAGAAGAAGGCTGTCTCATTTTGTTTTATACAGCTAAAGTAATAAAAGGAAAACCAGAAGCTAAAGATTGCCATGATTTTCGATGGGTCCCTATTGCTAATATTTTATCCTACGATTTAACAGAGGCTGATAAAATAGTGGCAAAAAGCTTGCTAAATAATGAAGTTAAAAGATAAATTACGGATAAAAGAAGGTTTATTTAGGCTGCATTGTGATAAAAGGCACATTAATTTCTAAATATTACATTCTTTCATTACTTAAATAAGATTCATAGAAAGCCAAATATAAAAAATTATCTATCTCATAAATTTATTATTGTATATCATCAGTGCAAATATTTAATCCTATGCATCTTATAATATAAATAGCACCTCTACTAATCATTTAGAGGTGCTATTTATTAACAAAATTTATCATCCTTTTACAGTGGAATGATACAATAACATTTCATGTAAATTTACAGTTAGTGCGATAAGTCCATTGATATGAAAAAATTTTTTAATATTATCTTTTTGTTGATTTATATTGTTTTTGGTTGCATTTTTTGTATGCCCAATGTCTTCATCTGTGTCAATAAAGCCACTACTGCCATCATTTACAATATCAAGCCGAATATCTCCTGTATAGCCGTCCGCTATATAGATTTTACCAAGATGAAGGGTAAAATTTGAGATTGATTTCGTTTCATCTATTTTAATGTTAACAGTCACTTTTATTTCATTAGCATTAATTTGCTCCACAATAAAAGGGGCTATTTCACGATTATAAAGCGCATTTCCAGCACTTGAATTCTCTCTAAATTTAAAATAATTATATTCATTACCAATCCTTACATCCCTATCATTAACTGTGAATTCCCAATCACTGTCCTTCATGATACTTCCATCACTATTACGAAACTCAAAGTCTGAGGGCAAAGAAAATACTGCGGAAGAGCCCTTTTGCAGGCGATCAGAGGAAAGTTCCATTTCCACAGTCCCTAACTCATACACGCCCCCTTCCCGAACTTTCAAGGTATCCCATGCACTTATATAATCTTCTGCAAATGCTGGCATGGCAAATATTGTTGTTAGAAAAATGAAAGAAAAAATGGTTGAAAATAATTTAAATTTTTTCATTGAATCATTCCTTTCCTGATAGATTATTGGGATTAAGAGAAGTGTTGCCAAATAATTTCTTTTTCTTTACAATTTTATTATATTTCTTTGGCAAAAGAAAGCAAATATTATTTTCCATATTTAGCTTTATTTAACCCAAGTACAGCTTCATTTTAGCAAATATATTTAAGCCATTAATTTCTTTCCTATTTTCCCATGTATTACAGCTTGGCTAGGTATTTGTAGGATTGTATAATAAACAAAAGCAAAGATTGGATTTTTGAATAAGAAAATTACATGGTGAATAATTAATACTTTTTTTCACCTAGTCGACCAATCAATTGTGAACTATGGAAAACAATGGAGGTGCAGACAACTTGTTAATTATAGATAAGATGTTTGGATGCATTTGTGCTTTCTGCTGTTGCGCTCTCATTTTGTTGACAAGCCCTATGCAAGGATGGGCTGCTACACATACGGTGGCAAAGGGTGAATCTCTGTATCAAATTAGCAAAACTTATGGCATACCAGTGGAAACAATCAAAAAGAACAATGGCATACAAGGGAATACCATATATCCTGGACAAACATTGTTATTGAATAATGCTGTTACGTATCAAGTAGCATCTGGTGATAGTTTATTTCTGATTGCCCAAAGATATGGAATAACAGTGGGACAGTTACAATCAGCAAACCATCTAGCAAATACCCAAATACATCCTGGACAAATATTGTACATACCAACAACAGGTGGTGGACAAGCGGTGTCTAGGGGCAATGGCATTATCACAAGAAGTGACGTTGATTTGTTGGCCAGAATTATTTCAGCTGAAGCTGATTCAGAATCTTATGAAACAAAAGTGGCTGTTGGTGCTGTTGTTTTGAATCGGGTAGAAAGTGAACATTTTCCCAATACCATTAGAGAAGTGGTCTATCATGTTGATGAATTAGGAAAATATCAATTTGAACCTGTTTTAAATGGGTGGATCAATCAACCAGCATCTGCATCAGCTCAAAAAGCAGCCCAAGATGCTTTAAATGGCTGGGATCCCACCAATGGTGCTTTATACTTTTTTGAATCTTGGGTTCCCAATCAATTTTTGCAAAACAGATCTGTAAGCAGAGTCATGGATAGCTTTATTTTTTCTTATTAAAACAGTCCTACAATAATAAATTATGAGGAAACCAAGATAACTTCTGTATAGTCCTTGATAAATGTGGTAAAATATGAAAAAGACACCTTGAAAGAAGGAGGGCTATGCATGTTATCAGAAAAGCTGGTTCATGAAATGAATCAACAAATTAAATATGAATTCTTTTCTGGTTGTTTATACCTTGCCATGGCAGCTTATTGTGAAGCAGAAGATTTACCTGGATTTGCTCATTTTTTTCGGATCCAGGAACAAGAGGAACGGGATCATGCATTAAAATTTTTTACTTATGTCAATGATGTGGATGGGAGAGTCAAAATGTTCGGATTTGATGATCCGCAAAATGACTATGACTCTATGCTGGCTGTCTTTCAGAAAGCCTATGCCCATGAACAATGGGTTACCAAAAGAATTTATACGTTAATGGATATTGCCATGGAAGAAAAGGAACATGCTACCATTAGTTTTTTGAAATGGTTTGTGGATGAACAAATAGAAGAAGAATCTACTATGAAAAATATTGTAAAAAGATTGGAAAGAATCGGCAATGATGCCCAGGCTTTATATGCCTTGGATGCAGAGTTAGCAACTAGAGTATATACTTCACCTACAGTATAAAAAGAAAAGGCAAAAAAAGGTCCTTAGAATTTCTAAGGACCTTTTTTATCTAAATCTATTTAATACGGTGCAAGCATGAAATATTTTACAGTTAAGGAAACCAGAGAAAAATGAAGCTAATCACCCGACCAAAGGTGCAGTTGCGCCGTTATAACCTATGGCTTGTACCCATGACGTGGACAGGAGGGATGACTAATGTCACGAATATTTTTGGTTGAGGACGATACGGCAATCGCTAAAAACCTTATGCTTTTGCTCCGCTCGGAGGGATTTACAGTCACCCACGCCTCCACACGGGGTAAAGACTTTGCTATGCTTTCTGGGAATAAATTTGATTTGGCATTGATTGATATTTCCTTGCCTGACGGAAATGGTTTTACGGTTTGCACGGAAATCAAAGAAACGCAAGATATTCCCGTTATCTTTCTGACAGCTTCCGGCGATGAGGCGAGTGTTGTTACCGGGCTGAACATAGGCGCGGACGACTATATCACCAAGCCATTTCGTCCGCGTGAATTGATCGCGCGGATCAAAACCGCCCTAAGAAAAAGCGGGCGTTCTCAATCAGCTTTTGAAATCTGCAGTCTTCATGTCGATACGGCAACTGGTGTTGTGAAAAAAAACGGCAACGAAGTTTTTCTTTCAGCTTTAGAATATCGCCTATTGTTGGTGTTTATTAGCAACCCCAAAAGTATTATCACAAGGAGTAGGCTAGTTGATGAATTGTGGGACGCAGCGGGTGAGTTTGTCAATGACAATACATTGACCGTGTACATCAAACGCTTGCGGGAGAAGATAGAGAACGACCCCGCAAGCCCGCAAATCATTCTGACTGTTCGCGGGACAGGGTATAGATTGGGGGGCAGGTATGCTTCGGAATAGGGAGTTTCGGCAGTTTGCTATTTTGTTCTCTTTAATGGCTGCCGCTGCTATAATCCTTGGATTTGCAATCAATATAGCGGCGGGAGTCCTTGCCACCTCCTCTGCCGCTGCCTTTGGCACAGCGTTTTTTGCGTTTACCAAAGCCCGATACAATAGTATTGCGCGACTTTCAAATCAAATCGATCTTGTGCTTCATCATGCTGACCGTCTGGATATTGACGAATTGGACGAGGGCGAACTTTCTATTCTGCACAGCGAAATAACAAAAATGATGTTGCGCATTTGGGAACAAAACGATGCGCTGAAAAAAGAGAAAGTACATCTTGCCGATTCGTTGGCTGATATAGCCCACCAACTCCGTACGCCGCTCACATCCGCGAACCTCATTCTATCATTGTTGTCAAATAACCCTGATGACTACCAGCGGAAAGCATTTGTGCGGGAAACAGAGGAATTGCTTGTACGGATGGATTGGCTCATTACTTCCTTACTAAAATTATCCCGCTTGGATGCAGGCGTTGTGGTGTTCCAAAGCGAGCTTGTCGATGTAAATGACCTAATATGCACCGCGCTTCGCCCGTTCCTAATCTCAATGGAGCTACATGATATTGATGTACAGATAGACGCGCCGAAAAGGATGAGTATTCAGGGCGATTCTGGCTGGCTTTCAGAAGCAATTCAAAATATCCTCAAAAATTGTATGGAAAGCATAGGCGATAACGGGAAGATTGAGATTGTTTGCACGGACAATGTATTGTTTACTGAAATTGTCATTCACGACAGTGGTTCGGGCTTTGAAAAAGAAGATTTGCCCCGCCTATTTGACAGGTTTTATCACGGGAAAAGCGCAAACAAAGCAGGATATGGGATTGGATTGGCTCTTTGTAAGATGATTATTACACGGCAGGGAGGGACGATTAATGCAAAGAATCACCCGCAGGGCGGCGCGATATTTGCCATTCGTTTCCCAAAGTGACGAATCTCTCACCAAAAAGTCACCGAGATGCAAGTTAAACGCTCTATTATATAGGTAAGCCATGAGGAAGGGGGCTCACATAATGGAGCTTTTAAGAATTGAAAATCTATGCAAGGTCTACGGAAAAGAAGAAAATCAAGTTGTCGCGCTTGACCATGTTTC
The DNA here is from genome assembly GCA_958417755.1 of uncultured Peptococcaceae bacterium. Lineage (GTDB taxonomy): Bacteria > Bacillota > Desulfotomaculia > Desulfotomaculales > Desulfocucumaceae > CATZDY01. The sequence goes on along the minus strand of CATZDY010000007.1, from coordinate 7,186 downwards.
GCTTACAATCGAAAAGGGGGAGTTTACCGCAATCATCGGCTCCTCCGGCTCCGGTAAATCCACATTGCTCCACATTATTGGCGGCGTGGATGTGCCGACGAGCGGCAAGGTATATTTGGATGGGCAGGATGTATATGCCCAAAGCAATGAAAAACTCGCCATTTTCCGCAGGCGGCAGGTCGGACTGATTTACCAGTTTCACAATCTCATTCCCACTTTGAATGTGGTGGAAAACATCACCTTGCCTGTACTGATGGACAAGCGGAAGGTCAACGAGGAACGGCTGAATGACTTACTAGAACTGCTTGGGTTAAAGGACCGTAAAACGCATTTACCCAATCAACTTTCAGGCGGACAGCAGCAGCGCGTTTCCGTAGGACGCGCTTTGATGAACGCCCCGGCGGTCATGCTAGCCGACGAACCCACAGGTAGTTTGGACAGCCAAAATGGATATGAAATCATTAATTTACTAAAATTGAGCAATAAAAAATATAAACAGACCCTTATCGTCGTTACGCATGACGAAAATATCGCCCTACAAGCTGACCGCATTGTCGGCATATCAGACGGTAAAGTAACGCGAGACGAAAGGGTGCGGTCATGAATATTTTCAACAAAGTCACCCTGCAAAGCATGAAAAAGAGTCGCACACGAACGATTGTAACAATAATCGGAGTAATTCTATCCGCTGCCATGATTACAGCAGTCGCTACTTTTGCCGTTTCCCTGCTAAACTATGTAGTAAACGGCTCAATTGTGAAATACGGCGATTGGCACGTTGAGTTTTTGGATGTTGATGCCTCTTTCGTACAGGAACGAACCCACGACGATGGAGTTGCAGGCACCGCAACATTTGAAAATATCGGCTATACAACACTTGATGGTGGAAAAAATCCCAACAAGCCGTATCTCTTTATAGCCGGATTCAGCAAGGAAGCCTTTGATACCTTACCCATACACCTGATTTCTGGCAGATTGCCGAAAAACAGCGGAGAAATTCTTGTCCCAGCGCATGTCGCGGCAAACGGCGGTGTTAAATTGGCGGTGGGCGACATGCTTTCCCTTGCTGTCGGAAGCCGCATGAACGGAAATGAGAATCTCGGTCAACACGACCCTTATATTTCCGGAGATGGGCTGGGGAAGGTCAAAGAAACTCTTGTGCCAAAAGCCGAGAGAACCTACACGATTGTCGGTATCTGCGAAAGACCCGCTTTTGAGGAATTTTCCGCGCCAGGATACACCTTGATCACAACAATAGACCCAACAAATCAAGCGGATAGCTTCAGCATATTTGTCACGCTTACAAATCCGCGACAAGTCCATGCTTACGTAAGCAACACAGCGGGAACCCATAGTTATGTCTTTAATGATAATGTGTTGCGCTTCATGGGTGTTTCCAGCGATAACTTGTTCAACACGCTATTGTACTCAGTTAGCGGTATTTTGGTTGCCTTCATCATGATCGGCTCGATTTTTCTGATTTATAACTCATTCACTATCTCGCTGAACGAACGCACACGCCAGTTCGGGATTCTTTCATCAGTGGGAGCCACGGCAAGGCAACTGCGAAATTCAGTGCTGTTTGAGGGACTTTGCATTGGCGCAATCGGCATACCCATTGGCGTTATTATCGGCATTGGCAGTATCAGACTTGTGATATCCTTTGTCGCCGGGAATTTTGGAAACTTTCTCTATAGTACCGTACCATTGACCTTAACGGTGTCTGTCCCTGCAATCGTTGCGGCGGCAGCGATCAGCATGGTTACAATTCTGATTTCAGCCTATATCCCGGCTCAAAAGGCCGCAAACACACCTGTGATGGAAAGTATTCGCCAGACCAACGAGGTCAAAATCGAATCCAAAGCCGTGAAAACGTCAAAACTGGCGCAGCGCATATATGGCCTAGAGGGAACCCTTGCGCTAAAGAACTTTAAAAGGAACAGAAAACGCTATCGCAGCATCGTGCTTTCACTTACTTTAAGTGTAGTGCTATTTGTTTCGGCAAGTGCTTTCGGAACAAATCTGAAACAGGCAGCAAAACGGTCAGTAGTGGACAGTGACTATGACATCTGTTTTTCCACCCAGGATATGGACGAAGGTGAAATGTTCCGGCTTTATGACGAATTGAAAACCGTGGACGGGATTTATGAAAGTTCCTATCAAGCGATTTCGACGTATTCATGCCCGGTTAAAACAAGCGATTTTTCAGACAGCTACAGGGAATCCGTTGATTATAATCTGACAAACGAAACGATTGCTCTACCAATGGACATCCAGTTTATCGAGGACAGTGTATATCTACGTTTTATCGAAAGCCTAGGCTTATCCGCAGAGGAATATACCGGACAAAATGCGAAAATGATCGCTGTTGCCAAAGCCAAAAAGGTGGATGACAAGAAAGACGGGAAGAGCGAGTTGATTGATATGTTCGCAAATCGTTCCATGAATTTTACGATTACTCCTGAAACAAACAACGCGGCAAAAAGGGAACAAGGCCAAAACATAAGCATTACGTTTGTCGATACAATACCGGTCGATACGCTTCCAAGGCAACCTTCTGAGGTGAAGTCATTCGTTTTTATGGTGGTTGCGCCTTATCAGCTAAAGGAAAAGTTTGAATCCCCCTATACCCAAGTAGAAATGGGCTTGACCTTTCTGTCAGAGAATCCTTCGCAGTCGGTGGCTGAAATGGAAGGGATGATTCAGGGTGCTGGAGTTACATCCGAGTATACCCTGTACAATGTGCATAAAATACTTGAACAGAATCGCAATATCATATTCGTTGTTGATGTGTTCACATATGTTTTTGTTATTATGATTTCGCTGATTGCGACTGCCAATGTGTTCAACACCATCTCTACGAACATCAAGTTGCGCAGGCGGGAGCTTGCCATGCTCCGTTCTGTGGGGATGTCTGATCGCGATTTCAAAAAGATGATGAATTTCGAGTGTGCCTTTTATGGCGTAAAGACGTTGCTGTACGGGCTTCCAATAGCAGGAATCATCTCTTGGCTGATTTACAAAGGATTAATTATCGGCGGGGCAGAAATCGGTTTTACGTTCCCATGGGGCAGTATCGGAATCAGCGTGTTCAGCGTGTTCTTTGTGGTCTTCATTACAATGCTGTATGCCATTAGCAAGATAAAAAAAGAAAATATTATTGATGCGATTCGGGATGATATGACTTAATTCAAAATCCACCTGCAAGTGGTAAGAAAAAACCATGCTGCGCCGGGTCATTCTCCATACCCAACTGACCTCTGGACATTTGTCCAAAGGTGGCAGAACGGCAAAAAACACCAAACGCAACATTAGGCAATCATGTTAGTAAAATCGTAGCTTACAAGAAAAAAAGAGAAAATTATTAAGTTATCCATTAAAAAAATGCACAAATATGATATTGCTCTGTGTTCTTATCAGCCCTATTACGAAAAATATGGCTGATATCCGCTGTTAATACATTTAAAGCGCCAAAAGTGCCTTTGCGGAGCGGGGGCTGGGTCAAGAGTGCGCAGTATGCCGGCTTGCTCTTGATGCAGTTCCCGCTCTGTACTACTCCTGCAGCACCTGCATAAGCGGCCGAAGGACGCGCGGCTAGCTCCGGCACGGGAGTTATTCAAAGGGGATTGGGGGCACTACCTTCAGTATGTATTAACATATGCATTACTTACCGCTACGTAGAAGGTCAAGGAATGAGCCTTAGTTTGCTATTTTCGATATATAATTATGTACAAAAGAAGACATCTTCTTTTTCTATGGTTTAGCCCTTTACTTGTACCGTTTATTGGAGTGAACAAAACCAACCCAAAAGGCAATCACACCTAGAATCAGAAGCAATATTAAATAAATAATCATTTTTGTGCTCATTTGTTTATTCCTTTCTACCTTAGGAATCTATATTATTTTGTGCTTCATGAATCATTTCAGATACCAAACGTAAAATTGCAACTGTATTGGTGGTAAGAATTTCATAGAGAAGCAAAGGCAAGATTTCTTGTATATTAGGGCTTATTTCCCCGGATGATATCCTATTTTGCAGGGTACTTCCAGCTTTATTTAAGCTTAAATTGATCAAGGTTTGGATTTCTTCTTGATGCTCTTTGATAAAGGTATCAATATCAATTTTCAAAAAATCACTTCCTAATTAAAAATAAACAGCACCATATGCTAGTTTGGCAAATGATATGTATTTGGTTGGTTGGACAAAGGAATCAAGAATAGAAAGGTCAAACACAGGACAAAAATCCTTTGCCAGCCCCCTTTAATGCCAAACAAGCCAATATATACATGGCATGGGACCAACTGAGAGGAAGCACCCAAGCCGGGCCTCCGGTAAATTGATTTACTTGCTCAGGAAGCAAACCAGTGGAAGAGGAATTTTTTTCTGCCCAGCGGATTAATTTTTCTGCTTGCGTACTATCTCCTTTCAGCGAAAGACATATGGAAAGCCACAGGGTGCTAATCATCCAAGGATTTCCGCCAGCATAACGATCCCATTGGTATCGATGCAAACCACCCACTTTTTCATTATGCAGATGATTCTGGATTTCCTGCATTGTAGTCAGGAAGTAAGGATGGTCAGGTTCTAAAACCCCAAAGGGAAAACATAGTCCCAATGTAGCGCTATCCAAGGTATAGTCCCTAGTCAAGGCATAAGGCATATCAGGGGTTAACATTTCTTGCACAGGACGTCCTTGATTTCGGGCTTGTTGGAATTCTTCCCAAGATACTTTTTTATGAATGGATCTGGTAAAAATCCCTTTTTCCTGGCAAAAAAGTTGGGTAAGAATCCCTTCCTTTAATTGTTGAGCGGCAAGATTCCATTGTTGGGCATAAGCTGGTTCTTGACAAAGACTGGCGATTTTTGCGGCACCATGTAGTCCACCCCATACAGCAGCAGCAGTATAAGTATTCTGACTAAAGGTATCTTCCCATAAATCCATTCCTGGCAAAGGAAGATTATTTTTTTGAAACACATGTCGTCTTAAATGTTCTGCTCCTGCTAAGGTGGAAGGCCATATTTCTTTTAGAAAATTCTTATCTTTCGTAGCTTGATAATGATGAAAATACCCCCATAGTACAGCACCAGTTTGATCATTTTGTCTTCCCCAACTGGAGCCCCAATCTCCATTCATCCAATATCTCTGCTGCCAACCACCATCTGGACACTGCACATTTTTAGCAAAGCGATAAAACATTGCTGCTTCTTGATGATAACCTGCTTCATCCAAGGCAACAGCCACAAACATACCATCCCGGGGCCAGCAATACCCATATCCCCCTGATACAGTATATTGGGGGTCAAATTCAGGAGCTGCCAAAAAACCGCCATCTTTATCGCTTAATAATTTTAAGGTTAATAAAGAACGATGGTAATGGGCGAAAGATTGTAATTTGGCCTGTTGGGTTACACTGGACGTAGAAAGCCACTTGTTCCAATAATCTGTTGTTTTCGTTTTGATTGTATTTGACTCTGTTGGAGTAAGAGGGAATAACAGATTGGTCAAATCATAGGCAGTGGGAGCTGCTGCTACATATAAATCTACCCTTTGGGCTTCTCCTGGAGCCATCACGCCTATATCCCAACACATGGCACTGGCTCCGCTTTTGATATTGTCTTTTCCTCCCCAAAATTCTCCTTTTGAGGCAGCATCATAGGGATCAGATGGCGTATGTTTGCGACCACAATGAAAACCGTATAAAGGATAACCAGGGACACTTATCCCTAAAAATACATGCTGTTTGTATTGAACCAAAAAACCTGTTTGTAAATCCACATACATTCCATCAAATAAATCAGACTCATCAATGGTAAAAGATGTATAGGTTACAAATTGCAAAGTCCTAGGCTGTTTTTGTAAATTTGTAATGGTGTAGGAACGTAAAAGCAAATCTTTTTCTGGATCAACCATATCCATTAGTTTTATGGTTACATTATCCTGCAATATCATTTCTGTGATAAGAATATTGGTATTTCTTTGATAGTATTGGCTATACTGCCATCCTGATTCATGTAACCATAATGTTTTTTGTTGGGAAGGTTCTAAAATGCCTACCCAAAGGGTACCCATATGTTGTCCCCAATCAATATGGGGCCAAAATAGCTTTTGCAATATACCATTTGGTTGAATACAAGCCAACATATTGCCATTACCAACAATTCCCCCTGGCAAGGGAATTTGTGTATGATTGTCCATAGATACCATCCGTTCTTAAATTTTTACAATAGCGATAAGACTCCATCTATTGTATACATAAATACACAAAAGGAGAAGAGTCAGAAAGATAAATTTCCTATTATTATTTCCTTTGCAAGGCTTTTTGAAAAAGGATTACTTGTTTTACAATAGATTTTTAAGACAGATAATTTTTTAGGATACAATATGAAGCACCTTGTTTCCTTGAGCAACACTATGCAAAAAAACAAACCATATTCTTAAGATTACACATTGCATTCCACAAACATAATCTTCCCATTGGCAGCAGGCATTGATGCATTTTTATAATTCTTGCTTGGGTCAAATTTTATCGTCGTCTTTTTATTATGTTTCATATTATTGTTTAACCCTTGCGTAAAATTATGCAAAAAGCCTGCTATTTTAGCAGGCTTTTTGTATAAATCATAATGCAGTATGTTGCTTATTTCTTTATTTTATCTTCTAAAATTCTATTTTCCAAACCACAAACAGGACATTGATAATGACCAAAATTTCTTACAGACTTGATTTGGGTATTACATCCTGGACATGTATAACTGATGGTTTCAAAGAAAGAATGGCCAATAAATAATCCAACCACAATAAGACCAGCAATGGTACCGCTTGCAACAAAGGGTAATCCAGCTACAATGCAAGCCCCCGCAACCGCAAAACCAAGGATAAGATAAGCTAAAATTTGTAACAAAAAGAACATCCATTCCAGCCCAGGACTTTTTATTTCTCCAGCATGATATTGGTTCATTGTTTCCCCTCCTTTGCTATTATCTCCATACCTAAAATATTCTGTTGTTTCTTAGGGATTCCTGCTTAAAAACCAAGAATAAACCAAGAAAAGAAGCAATCATGGTTTACTGATATATGTTAAATTTGTAGAAATTTTGTGAAGCAATCTAGTTTATCCATGGTTCTTGTGGTAACATAGTAAGGGCATACTTCTATATCTTGCCTGTTACTCCATATACCTGATG
>CATZDY010000006.1 GCA_958417755.1 uncultured Peptococcaceae bacterium | reverse complement strand
GCCAGTGTATTGCTGCCACCAACGTTCTAAGTCTGCCACAAATTCCCGGGGGCTTGGGAACAAGGAAGCCACCAAACCGGACTGACAATTGATTTCTTTTTCTAACACCCCATCCAAATACCAGCCCAGGATATCTTCCGGCGTAGCCCTATCCCAGCGCTCCATAAAGGCCCAAAATAGATAATCATGATACGGATACACCAAGGGATCTCCTTTTCCTTGGTCCACTGCTTGGGCGGCTGAGAGCTCAGCACTGGGTACCAAATCAATGATGCCCCGGGGAATCAGCTCTTCTCCAGCCAAGTGATTGATCTGTTCTGCCACTTGGTATACCTGGTGCTTCCATAAATCCGCCAAACAGGCAAAAAAGCCGGCCAAGTCGCCGTATAAAGTACCATAGCCCACGGTCATCTCACTTTTATTGGCATTGCAGGGAAAGCCCCCTCCAAAGGCTGCTGCCAAACCAGCCAGCACCCTGGCTGAACGATCCCGGGCTTGGATGTTTTCTAAAACCAAAGGGGCCATCTGAAGCTGTTGCGCTGTCCCCCCTCCCAGATGCTCTAGGCGGGCCTGGGTTATCTGCTGTACAGTAAAATCCACAGCCTCTTGAATGGGGACCATTGTATACAAACAGCCCAAATTGCCAGCCAGCTGCCGGGCCAATCCTTTGGTGGTGTCAGAGTTAAACTGACTGGGCATATTGACCAAGAGCACCCGGTCTGCCTCTAAGGCCTGGCGATACAGGGCAGCACTCACAGCAGAATCAATGCCCCCGGATAACCCAATGACCACTTTGTTGATGCCAATGGATTGGATAAATTTCTTAATCCCATAAATCAGGGCTTGGACTAAGATAGGCCCAGCGTCCTGGTCCTTGGTTCTTGCAGTGATTGGCCCAGGGGAATTTGCAGCTAAACCAAGGGAAAGCAAATCCAATCCAGGGGCAAAGGACGGCCCCCTATGCAGCACTTGCCCCTTCCCATGATACACAGTGCTGGAACCGTCAAAGGTGTATACTGTTTTGCCATTGTTTTGAATGCCCACATGATTGACATAAAGCAAAGGCACACCATGGGTCTTTGCCTGGGTTCCAAACACGCGATGGCGTTTTTCCCTTTTGCCCAAGGTAAAGGGAGAGCTGGAAAGATTGATAAACAAATCTACCCCTTGTTCAGCCATGATATCCATGGGTTTGACCGCATAATCATCGCTCCACCCATCCTCACACAATAAACAGCCTAAAGACAATGTTGTATCTTGCCAGGGAATATGCACGGGACGCAAGAAATGAGCAATGGGCTCTCCTTTTTCCACGGCCAGTTTGCGCAAGCTATAAAAGTAACGGCTATCGTCAAATTCACGATAATTAGGTTGCAGGGTTTTGATACGAAAGGGATAAGGAAAATTATCTCCCCCCCAAAGGCGTCCTTGCCCAGCCACAAAAAAAGCATTGTATTTGCGCACCCTGCCGTCTTCTCCCACTGTATGCCAATCCACTGCCACATTGCCGAACAATACCCAAATATCCTGGGCTGCAGCAATGATTTTTTGGCCCCAAGCTTCACAATCCCGCAGAAAGCTCTGTTGTTCCCACAAATCTCCCACCAAGTATCCAGATAAACACATCTCTGGAAAAACAATTATCTGGGCTCCCTGTTCTTTTGCCTGGGTAATCATTTGCAACATGGTGCTTCCATTGATACTGGGCTTACCTGGTATGACTTCCATTTGGCCCAGCGCCACCCGCAACGTAACCTCCATTTGCCTTCCTTCATCCTTTCTTCCTAAAACATTCTATCTACTGATCAAAAGATATGGATAAAATCATGAAACAGTTTCGTCAAACATTTGTTCATATTGTTGCAGCAAAAAATAGGAAACCAGCTGGCCCACCATGGCAATGTCCTCTGTATGTAAAAATTGATTGGCTGTGCGATCAAATAAAAGGTTGGCGGATCCACCTATTTCTTCATCATATAACCATAGGGATAAACGCACAGGAAATTTAGGAAAAAAATAAAACTCTGCACTAATGTCCGCCTTTCCTTGATACACAGACCCTAAAACTTGGCATGCTGCCAGGATATTTGGGGCAGGTTTATGGGTCAAACCATTGACCAAGGGCGAGATGCTTTCCCGAAAAAAAGCAGGATAAAAGACATGGCCGTTTTCCAGCTCTTTATAGGAAATAAACTCTCCTTCAGGATTTATGTCTTTGGCCCCCCAAAGATATTGTAAAGTCAGAAAACGCCAGTGATTAAGGGGTTCTTGTCCTGTATCCGCCAACACCATGGTTCCTTGGGGATAGTCTACCTTTACAATCTGCCCCATGCTGGGCAGGACAATACAAGAAGCATCTTCATGTTGATAGATAGCGCCAGCGCTATGGGCCATTTCCTGGGGCTTTCTCTGGGCAAACCGTTCTAAGGCCCTTAAACAAGCACGCCGGGAAGTATCATCTTGCCCCTGGCCTGTCATATAGGAAAATTTCTTTTCCAAAATACCATCTTCCTTCCTACCTGTAAATCCTGCTTTTTTATGTCACCCCATCATGGTATAGGGTTGTCTTAAACCACGATTCATTTCTTTTGTGATAAAAAAACGGCTATATTCTTTATCTAGAACACAACCGTTTCAAACCATTAAGCCCGCTTTCTTTATGATTGGATTTGCTCCACCACCACCCGGGTGCCTTCTAATTTAATCAGTCTTACGGCCTGCCCTGAAGGAATAAATTCGCCACTGGTCACCACGTCTATTCGCTTACCGTGGAACACCGCTGTACCTGCTGGTCTTAAAGGGGTAACAGTCTTGCCCTCTAATCCTAGTACAAGATCTTCTTCATGAACAGGCCCCACATAACCAGAGCTATTTTCCTGTTTGTCTTGCAATGTCATGCGTTGCCATAACTTCAAGCGGGATGAAACCTTTAAACCCACAATGAACAACACCACTGTGGCAATCAAAGCAATGACCAGTGAAGAAATGGTCTGGGTAAAATCCACTGTTAAAAATACAACGCCCCAAATGAGCAATATAATGCCCACCACTCCGGATACCCCAAAACCAGGGGCAACAAAGATTTCCAGTAATAAGGCAATAATACCCAAAACAAAGGCCAATACAGCAAGCCAGGTCATTAAATCAGGCGACATACCATCATCCACCTCCTACTTCTATTTGAATCAGACCAACACTGCCTTTACCAGCAAAGGCGGCATAAACTTTCTATTTTTATTCTAACAAATATTACGGTTTTAAAGCACCTCAAAATAAAGTAAAATGCCCGACCTGACTGCCGGGCATCCATTCTTTCATCATGGCAGACCACAAGGTCGCCTTTGAGGATGTATTCATTTTAATGGAATTTACGTTTTCTAGCTGCTTCAGACTTTTTCTTCCGCTTTACGCTGGGCTTTTCGTAATGTTCATGTTTCCTGGCCTCCGCCATGACGCCTGCTTTTTGGCAAGTGCGTTTAAAGCGTCTGAGGGCGCTATCCAGTGTCTCATTTTTGCCGACACGTATTTCTGACATGCTTTTTCCCTCCCTCCGCCAGGTTGCCAAAATGGTAAACCTTATGAATACTGCATCACCCCAAAAAGTATACAATGCTTATTTATTATACTACCAGCTGCTGAATGCGTCAACTAGCCTGGAGGCCATTGGAACATTCTTCCGCCTAACAAATGGTAATGAATATGGAACACTGTTTGGCCCCCTTGTTCATTACAATTACTCACCAGACGAAATCCTTTTTGTAAATTAAGCTGATGGGCTAATTTTACAGCCACTTGTTGAATTTCTCCTAAAACCCCCATATCTGCTTCTTGCACATCCCAAAGGGTTTCAATATGCTTCTTTGGTATAATCACCACATGGGTGGGGGCTACAGGCATGATATCTTGAAAAGCCATCACCGTATCGCTCTCATATACCACGGTAGCAGGTATTTTCTTTTCAGCAATTTTACAAAAAATGCATTCTTCCACAGGTCTCCCCCCTTTCGGGTTCCACCAAATACCCTTCGCTAGTTTATCCAAATAAATCTTTCTCACTTATGATGATAGCAATGTATTTTGGTATACACTTTATTCCCTAAAAATAACCCAACTCCTGCAAAACATTTCCGTGAATTGAAAAAAATCATCACTCAGTACCCTAAATTTTTCCTTACCACTGTCGGCCGAACAATATATCATGCTCACAGGATTCAATGGCAATGGAAACCAAATGTCCCCTCAATTGTTCTTCTCCGGGAAACACCACTTTTAAATAATTATCCGTAAAGCCTTGGTATAATCCTTTGCCTTGATCAAAATACTCTTCTGCCAATACCTCTTGTTTGGTGCCTACAAATTGAGCTGCAAATTCCTTGGCCATTTTATCTCCCAATGCCATCAGGGCTTTGCTCCGTTCCTCTTTTACCTCTGGCGCTACTTGCTGGGGAAATTCCGCTGCCAAAGTGCCTTGACGTGGAGAATATTTGAAAACATGTAAACCAGCAAAACCCAGTTGTTGAACAAATTGCAAAGTATTGTTGAATTGCTCCGTTGTTTCACCGGGAAAACCCACAATGATATCTGAAGTAATGGCCACCCCAGGCAATCTTTTTCTGATATCAGTGACCAAATGTCCAAAATCTGCTGTGGTATAGTGCCTGCGCATATGCTGTAATACTGTATCATCCCCACTTTGTAAGGGAATATGAATGTGTCGGCAAAGGGGAGGGCCTTGGGCAAAAACATCAAGTAAATCCTGATGAAAGTCCATGGGTTCAACGGAGCTCAAGCGTAAACGGGCCAGGCCAGGAATTTGCGCCATATCCCTCAGCAAACGAGCAAGATTCATATTGCCAGCCAAATCCTTGCCATAGGCGCCAGTATGAATGCCAGTTAATACAATTTCTTTAAAACCCCGGGATACCAGATTCTTAGCCTCTGCCAGAGCGTTTTCCGGACAACGGCTGCGCAAAGGCCCCCGGGCATAGGGAATAATACAATAAGCACAAAAATGATTGCATCCTTCCTGGACTTTTAAAAATGCCCTGGTTCTTTCTGTATAAGCCACTGCAGCGATTTCCTCAAACTCCTGCACTTGGCGAATATCCTGCACAGCTTTGAGGCGCTGGCCCTTTTTTCCTGCTGCCAATATATCCAGCATATTATGTTTTTCCGCTGTTCCCACCACCACATCCACACCGGGAATGGCCAAAATTTCATCCGGGGCTATTTGGGCATAACATCCGGTTACCACCACCAAAGCATCTGGATTGGTCCGCACAGCCCGCCGGATCAATTGCCTGGATTTTCTGTCTCCTAAATGGGTGACAGTACAGGTATTGATGATATATATATCCGCAGGCTCGTCAAAGGATACAACCTGATACCCTGCGGTTTTGACCATCTCCGTTATGGCTGTAGCCTCGTATTGGTTGACTTTACAACCCAATGTGGTAATGGCCACTTTTTTGAGGCTCATTGACATCCCTCCACAAGCTTTCCTTTTGCCCAATCTAATCAGTAACCAACTTTGTATGTCTTTTTGATTAAAAGTTTCCTTTGGTATGGTCCCACTTACCCTAAATCACCCCAACAATGCATGAGAATGGCTAAACAAGCAGGTCCTGCGGTTTCTGTACGTAAAATCCTAGGCCCCAGGGACACTGGCAAGGCGCCTTGGGCCAAAGACCAAGCCACCTCTTCCTCTGTAAAACCCCCCTCAGGCCCTACCACCACATACACCTCCTGGGGTGCTGTTGTGGCCAACAGAATCTCCTTTAATCCTTGTTTTTTTTCCCCTTCCCACAGCAAAAGACAAAGGGCATCTTCTGGCAGGGCAGCCATAGCTTTTTGAAAATCCACAGGTTGTTGCACCAAAGGCACATCAGGACGGCGGCACTGTTTGGCTGCCTCAAAGGCAATCCGCTGCCAACGCTGGCCTTTAGCAACTTTTTTGCTTTCATCCAAACGCACCACTGCCCGGTGACAAGACAAGGGAATGACTTGGGAAACACCCAATTCTGTGGCCTTTTGGATAATATATTCCATCTTTTCCCCTTTGGCCAATCCTTGTAACAAAGTAACCCGTAAAGACGGCTGGCCCTGGGGAGAAAAAGAGTGTTCACATAGGCACAACACCTGTTCCTTTTCAATCTTTTGAATCCTAGCCACCATTCCATTGCCTTGGCCGTCCAAAAGCTCCAGGACATCGCCAATCCCCAAACGCAAAACTTTGACAATGTGTTTTACATCAGGCCCTGTGATGGGAATTTCCTCTTGTCCCCACACAGAGGGAGAAACAAAAAAACGACGGTTACCCATGTTGTTTCACCACAGCAAAAGCTGTCCATTCTCCCTGCTGGCAACTTTGGACAACAGGCAGATGATATGCCTCCAATCGCCTTTGCACCTCGTCTTCTCTGCCCTGGTAAATGCCTGAAGCCAAAAATACGCCCCCTGGCTTTAACAAAGCTGCTACTGCTGGAGCCAGGGCCATGATAACATCCGCCACAATATTAGCTACAATGAGTTCCGCCGGATCTTTCACTGTATTTAATAAGTCGCCCTCCACAATCTGCACCACATGGGATACTTGATTGCGCTCCACATTTTCCCGGGCAGCTGCCACAGCCACGGGATCATTGTCCACAGCCAACACCTGGCTTGCCCCTAATTTCGCTGCTGCTATGGCCAAAATGCCGGACCCTGTGCCTACGTCATAAACCCTGTACCCTGGATGCACATATTGCTCCAACAGAGTCAGACACATGGTGGTGGAAGCATGGGAACCACTGCCAAAAGCCATCCCTGGATCCATATCCAAAATCAAACGTTCTCCCTCAGGGGCTTCTTCCCAAGTGGGCTTGATAAGCAATCTTTTTCCCACTTCCATCACATGATAATAGGCTTTCCAGGCATTGGCCCAATCCGCTTCTTGCAATACTTGCCAAGAAAGTCTGGGCTTTGCTTGTAACCCACTGGCCTTGAGAAGGCCCTGCAATTCCTCCAAACGCTGGTTCAATGTATCATCCACTGGACAATATCCCTTGACCACAGGGTTTAACGAATCTTGGTCTGGGGGAGAAAAGGCGATTTCTTCCACCCCTTTTTCCTGGGCCAATTGACACAATACGGCGGGGTCCTCAATCACAACCCCGCCGCTCCCCCACTGGTTCACAACATCAGCCACCACTTCCAAATCTTTGGCAGTGGTAGAAACCATGACTTCCAACCAGCTTCCCTCTGATGCATCTTTTTCCATTGTTCAATCCTTTCGTCATCATTTCTGGCCTATACTTCCTGTCAAAAGGATTTTCCACTTTAGCCGCTAAAGGCATCTTTCATTTTTTGCAAAAAGCCTTTTTCCACTCCAGCTGGAGTTTCCCCACACAAAGTGGCGAATTCCCGCAAAGCATCCTTTTGTTTTTCCGTCAACTTTGTAGGGGTTACCACTTTTATTTTCACATGTTGATCTCCCCGGCCATACCCGCTGATATCCACAATTCCCTTTCCCTTTAAACGAAAAACCGTACCATGTTGGGTACCCTCGGGAATCTTGACTGCAGCTGTTCCATCCAAGGTGGGAACTTCAATTTCATCCCCCAAGGCTGCTTGGGCAAAGGATAAATCCACTTCACAAAGCACATCATTGCCTTGCCGGGTGAATATTTTGTGGGGTTTTACAAAAAGATACACATATAAATCTCCCCGGGGACCGCCCCGTAAACCAGCTTCCCCTTCTCCGGAAACCCTAAGCCTTGTGCCGTTATCCACTCCAGCCGGTACCTTGACATGGATGTTACGGCTGCGTCTTACCTGGCCGGCACCTCGACAAGTAGGACATGGTTTTTCAATGATTTTACCGCTTCCGTGGCATTGGTCACAGGTCTTGGATTGCACAATGCGACCAAAGGGTGTATTTTGGGTATATTGTACTTGCCCCCGACCATTACAGGTACTGCAAGTAACAGGACTGGTCCCCACTGCTGCCCCGGTTCCGTCACAGGTGCTACAATCCTCATTCCTGGGTACTTTGACATCCTTTTCCAAACCAAAGGCTGCTTCTTTAAAAGAAATTTCCAAATCCACCCGGATATCCGCGCCTTTTTCCGGTCCTTGTTGGCGGCGCCCGCCACCTCCACCGGTAAAGAACATATCGAAAATATCACCAAAGCCACCGAAACCGCCGCCAAAACCACTGAAATCACCAAAACCGCCTTGTCCATTTGCCCCGGCATGACCGAAGCGATCATAAGAAGATCTCTTTTCACCATCACTTAATACTTCATAAGCTTCTGCGATCTCTTTAAACTTAGCTTCCGCATCTTTATCGCCAGCATTGGTATCCGGATGATACTGACGGGCCAGTTTACGGTACGCTTTTTTGATTTCCTCCGCCGAAGCCTGTTTGGATACCCCCAACACTTCATAATAGTCCCGTTTGGACAAGGCAATGGCACCACCTTATACGAATTTTCCTCATTTTAACTTTGTAAAGAAACAAGGCTTACATTTCCCATTTCGCACCACGTGCCCATGTTGGTTTCAACACGGGCACTGCTTTGTACCGGGCAGGCGACGAATGTATCGCCTGCCTTTTTTACCATTAACATTCCTTCTACTACTTGTATGCTGCCCATGTCTCATTCAGAAGCCATTGGCAAGCATCTAAACATATTCTTGTTATTCCAATATTTTATTGATTCGACAAATGCCTTTTTTATCCCTGTTATTTGTCTTCTTTTACTTCAAAATCAGCATCCACTACATTGTCAGCGTCTTTGTTGTCTTGTGTGCTCCCGGCATCTGCTCCACAACCACCAGCGCCACAACCTTCACCAGCTTGCTGTTGCTGCTGCTCATACAAAGAAGCACTCAGCTCATACAAAGGTTTTGATAAACTTTCAGTTTTGGCCTTAATGGCTTCCACATCCGTACCTTGCAAAGCAGCTTTCAGTTCTTCCACTGCTTTGTTCACTTCTTCCACCTTGGCTTTATCCGCTTTATCCCCTAAATCTTTGATGGTTTTCTCTGCTTGATAAACCATGCTATCCCCTTGGTTACGTACTTCAACCTCTTCTTTACGCAAGCGGTCAGCTTCTGCATTGGCTTCCGCATCTTTCACCATTTTATTGATTTCATCGTCCGATAGTCCAGCCCCACCGGTAATGGTAATTTTCTGCTCATTGTTTGTGGCCAAATCCTTGGCTGATACATTGACAATCCCATTGGCATCAATATCGAATTTTACCTCAATCTGCGGGATCCCTCTGGGCGCCGGGGCTATGCCGGTCAAATGGAACCGCCCTAAGGATTTGTTATCCGTTGCCATTTGCCGTTCACCCTGTAACACATTGATTTCCACACTGGTTTGCCCGTCCGCTGCAGTGGAAAAGATTTGGCTTTTGGATGTGGGAATGGTGGTATTGCGGTCAATGAGTCTGGTACATACCCCACCCAAGGTTTCAATGCCCAAGGATAGGGGTGTGACATCCAATAACAAAACATCCTTCACTTCGCCGGATAATACCCCGGCCTGAATGGCAGCTCCCAAAGCCACACATTCATCCGGATTGATTCCTTTATGGGGTTCTTTGTTCAGATACTTGCGAATGCCTTCCTGTACTGCCGGAATTCTGCTGGAACCACCCACCAACAAAATCTTATGAATGTCCTTGGGTTCTAAACCCGCATCCTTCATGGCTTGGCGAGTGGGCCCCATGGTGTTTTCCACCAAATCCGCGGTTAATTCCTCGAATTTGGCCCGGGTTAAATTTAAATCCAAGTGTTTCGGTCCTGTGGCGTCTGCAGTGATAAAAGGCAGGTTGATATTGGTGGAAGCCACGCCACTTAGTTCTATTTTGGCCTTTTCAGCGGATTCTTTCAAGCGTTGCATGGCCATGCGGTCATTGGACAGATCAATGCCACTATCCTTTTTGAACTCAGCCACCATCCAATCAATAACCCTTTGGTCAAAATCATCGCCACCCAAACGGTTGTTCCCACTGGTGGCTTTGACCTCAAAAACACCGTCTCCTAATTCCAAAATGGATACGTCAAAGGTGCCGCCACCCAAGTCAAACACCAAAATGGTTTGATCTTCCTCTTTATCCAAGCCATAAGCCAGGGCAGCTGCAGTGGGTTCATTGATGATCCGCAAGACTTCCAAACCCGCAATTTTCCCCGCATCCTTGGTGGCTTGCCGCTGGGCATCCGTAAAATAAGCTGGCACAGTGATGACCGCTTGGGTCACTTGGCTTCCCAAATAGGCTTCAGCATCTGACTTTAACTTTTGCAAAATCAAAGCGGAAATCTCTTGGGGGGTATATTCTTTGCCTTCTATGTTCACTTTGTAACTGGTACCCATATGTCTTTTAATGGAACTAATGGTGTTGTCAGGATTGCTCACAGCTTGCCTTTTGGCCACCTGGCCTACCAAACGTTCTCCAGTTTTTGAAAAACCAACCACTGAAGCTGTGGTCCGCCCGCCTTCTGCGTTGGGAATCACCACTGCTTCGCCACCTTCCATCACAGCAACACAGGAATTGGTGGTTCCTAAATCAATACCGATTACTTTGCTCATTCTTTAAACCCTCCAAACCATACAAATATAGTTGCTAAACCATCATCCAACCATTGTGCTTAGGCCTTTGCCACGACCACCATGGTGGGACGTATTACCTTTTCTTTTAAACAATACCCGCGGCGCAATTCCTGGGTCACGGTATTGTCTTCTTTATCCCCTGCAGGCTCTTGCATCACAGCCTCGTGTTTTTCTGGATCAAACTCTCCTCCCAATGCTTCTATGACAGATAAGCCTTCCTTTTGCAGTACATCCAACATTTGGCGGTAAATCATTTCCACGCCTTCCACAACCTTGGCAGGATCATTTTCTTTGGCCTCCAAAGCCAGCTGAAAATTATCCAACACAGGCAACAAGGCCAACATCACACTTTCTGTGGCATATTTAAAAAATTCTTCTTTTTCTGTTTGGGTACGGCGACGATAATTATCAAAATCAGCTTGCAATCGCAACAACCGGTTATAGCTATCTTCTGTTTTGGCCTTTTCCTCTTCCAGCTGCTTTTGCAAAGCCGCTAAATCCCCCTCCAGGGTGCTATCCAAGGAATCGTCATCCCCCTGTTCCCCAGATTGTTCCGAGTTTTCCGCCTCATAAACAGGCGGGGTTGTTTCTTTGTTCTCCCTATCTTCTTTGCCATTGCTATCCCACATATGTCAATCACCTCTTTTTTATTGCCCTGTATGCAAAACCCCTGCCACAAAAATGCTTCCTAATTATTATGTCAAGGAATAATTTTCTCCATCCTTTTTCTCTTCCCGTTTTTTAATAATCGTATCAATTCTTAAAATGGCTTCTGCTATTTCCCCGGCTGCTTTTAAGGCATGGGTTTTCACCAAGGCCGGATCCACAACCCCTAATTGATACATATCACAAACAGCCCCGGTTTCACAATCCACAGCCAAGGAACTTTTGCCTGCCTCCCCTTGGGCTGCCATCACATCCCCTAGTTTTTCCAAGGGATTGAAGCCTGCATTGGCCACAATCTGGGCCAGGGGTCTTTTTAAAGCTTCCACCACACAATCCAAACCATAGGCTGCCATTCCTTTCATGCCAGCCCGGGCCTTTTCCACTGTCCTGACTGCTGCCAATTCCACGGCGCCACCCCCGGGGACTACCCCACCTTTTACTGCAGCTTGCACCGCAGAAGCAGCATCTTTGGCAATGCGCTCCCGCTCGCCCACCACTTCCGCTGTGGCCGCTCCCACCAATACAGTGGCCATGGGCTTGCCTTGGCCATCCATCATCCAAATCTGTTTCAATTTTTCATCATGATAAACCTTTGCCACCTGCCCCAGGTAGGTCGCCAGAGTATCCAACTCTTTTTTTAACCCCGTGCGTTTCATCATGCGGGCTCCGGTATGCTCTGCTGCTTTGCGCAACTCCTTGGCAGACACCCGTTGCACCACCATAATGCCTGCATCGGTTAGCATTTCTTCTGCTGTATCATCCACACCGCGATCCACCAACACCAGGCCTACACCCAAATCAATGATTTTCTGCACCCCTGCGCGATGCTGGTTTTGGAGCTCTAAATAACGGTTAAAACCAGCCTCTGTGGCCAAAGCCTCTTCTTCCATTTCTTCTGGTTCTAAGGCGTCGTCAATGACCAACACTGTAACATCCCTTTGTTCAGTGGGCATTTGGCGGTTCATTTTCTCCTTATCAATGATGACCCCCATAAAAACTTGATTGTCCGCCCCTTCTTCTGCCATCACAGTATCTGATAGCTTAAAGTTGCGTTGCTGTAACATATCCTTGCCCACCAGAATGGCAGCTTGAATTACCAAATCCGCTATATCCTCATGCTCCCGACCTGCCACCAAAGCCACTTGCCGCAACAAAGGCATGGTCAAATCCTCCACAGGCTGGGCTTGGTTTGAGACGGCCTGTAATCCTTCCCGTATGCCGGTGCGCAACCCCTCAATCACCCGGGCCACAGGAACGCCCCGGGCCACCTGCTCCACCCCAGTGCCCACCAAGGCCCCGGCCATCACTGTGGCTGTGGTGGTACCGTCTCCAATTTCTTCCTGTTGGGCTTTGGCAATGTTGATCAACATCCTGGCAGCAGGATGATTGGCTTCCATTAGCGTCAGAATGGTTACCCCATCATTGGTAATGACCACTTCTCCGAATTGGTCTACCAACATGGTATCCAATCCCTTGGGACCCAGGGTTCCTTCCACTGCTGAAGCAATGGCCCGGATGGCATTGGCATTGGTGACCAAAGCTGCCATCCGTTCATCCACTTCTGCCCCGGTGTTGGCCTGTTGTTTTAGACTCAAGGTTCAAATCCCCCTATTGCCAAGCCCGAAACATTTTTTCCAGGGCTTTGGATAAATTTCTTGATAAATGTTCTACAATACTGACCACCCGGGCATAATCCATGCGGGTGGGACCCAGGACCCCCACAGTACCCACCGCTTCTCCAGACATGTGGTAGGTGGTGGCCACCACGCTGCATTCCTTGATTTCATCCCGATGCAGCTCATCACCAATGCGAATGGTTACACCCTCTGCGGCTCGGTTGCTTTCCAACAACTCACAAAGCATTTCTTCCTGTTCCAATAAACTGAGAATGGTCTTGACTTTTTCCACATTGTTAAATTCTGGCTGATTCAAAATATTGAATATACCGCCCATATAAATCTTTTCTTCCCCAGTTAAGGCAAAACTATCCTGAATGATATGCATGGCTAAATCCAAGATATTCTTGTGTTTAGAAAGCTCAAAATATATTTCTTTGATTAAAGTTAATTTGATTGTATCTAAATTATGTCCTTGCAATTTGGCATTAAAAACCTGAGAAATGGTATCCAAATCCGACTGAGTAATGCGCTCCGCCACATCCACCATGCGATGATGCACTGCTCCGGTGTCCATCACCACCACCACCATGGCTTTGCCGGGGTTCATCAACACCATTTGTAGGTGTTTCAAAGAACCTGCCGTGGGTTTGGGGGTAATGATTACTGCCGCACAACTGGTGATCTGGGATAGGATATGGGTGGTACGTTGAACCACCTGGACCACATCCTTTAGCTTATCCTGATAGCCTTCATTGATGACCTGTTCCTCCCATTGGGATAAATCATGTTTTTGCATAAGAAAATCAACATAATAGCGATAACCCTTATGTGATGGAACCCTACCAGCAGAGGTGTGGGGTTGCTCAATATAGCCCATTTCCTCCAAATCAGCCATTTCATTGCGAATGGTGGCGGGACTAACCCCCAACTGATATTTACGGGCAATGGTGCGTGAACCCACAGGATCCGCCGTATAAATGAAATCCGTAATCAAGGCTAAAAGAATTTGCTGTTTACGGGCATCCATTTTCATAGCAAGAGTCACCCCTTTTGTTAGCACTCTCTTTTAGCGAGTGCCAACCTTCTATAGTAAAAAATATCATCAGGCTATTCATTTGTCAAGAGAACAAAAGGTAGATTCCTGCCTCCTTCCTGTTTTTAAAAGCATTACCGAATTTGATAAATTTTAACACAGTAGTCCCCAGAAGCCTTTCCTGCCTGTAAAGCTATTTAAATAAAAGCGGAAAACACCCGATTTCCAAGCTCCACGCCCCGACGGGTGAGACGCATCATCCCCGGGCCTATCTGCAAAAGACCTTCCCCTACCAACTGCTGAATCTGCTCTTTATATACATCCTCCACCCTTTCCCCGTAGCGCTCTTGAAATCCGGATACATCCACCCCGGACAACAGACGCAATCCTAAAAAGATTTCTTCAGACATTGACTCCTCCTGGGTAAGCAAAATCCCTTCTTCCAAAGCCACATGGCCTTGATTCATATTGTTTTGATAGGCTTCCAAGGTGGGTGGATTAAAAAAACGCTTTCCCTGGAGATAGGAATGGGCCGCAGGTCCCAGGCCCAAATAGGGATAATGACGCCAATACCCTATGTTATGCCTACACTCCCTTCCAGGCAAAGCATAATTGGAAATTTCATATTGCTCATAGCCATGCTGCGTCAATGTATCGATGGCGGCAGCAAACATATCAGCTTCTAAATCCTC
Organism: uncultured Peptococcaceae bacterium; assembly: GCA_958417755.1. GTDB lineage: Bacteria > Bacillota > Desulfotomaculia > Desulfotomaculales > Desulfocucumaceae > CATZDY01. The sequence goes on along the minus strand of CATZDY010000006.1, from coordinate 35,042 downwards.
ATCACAGATTAGCACATCTCCGGCTGCAACCCTTTGGGCCAAAGGAGTTCCTGCCTCCACCTGTAAGCCATAAACAGAAACATGAGGCAAATGCCAGCGGATCATGGTATCCAAACAAGCTTCCCATTGGGATAAGGTCTGTCCGGGAATGCCAAAAATAAAATCAGCATTTATGTCCGTGAACCCGGCCCTTTGGGCCATATCCACTGCTTCCAAGGCCTCTTGAAAACAATGAATCCTGCCCAATACTTGTAATTGTTCATCTTGACAAGCCTGCACGCCCAAGCTAAGGCGGTTAAATCCTCCTTGGCGTAAACGCAGCAATTTTTCTTCTGTAAGGGTACCAGGATTTGCTTCCACTGAGCATTCCTGACATTGGGACAAATCAAAATAACAATGCACATGAGCCAGCAACTCTTCCAACTGGGTTACAGACAAACAGCTGGGCGTGCCTCCTCCTACATACAAAGTAGTGATTTTTTTTTCCTCAGCAGACAACAGCGCTCCGTATAAGGCCATCTCCTTTTCCAGGCATTGCAAATACAAGGCTATTCCTGCCGGTTCCCATACAAAGGAAACAAAATCACAATAATGGCACTTTTTCATACAAAAAGGCACGTGAATATACAACCCCATAGGCATGGCAAGTTCCCCTTTCAAACCTCTTACAAGGAAATTTATTTTCCTTATAAAGCCTTGTTTTTCTTGCAATCTTTTCCACGGATTTATTGACCATTCCCTTGATTCCTGTTACAGTATAGGTACATTTCATTTGTTTTCAGCAATCAATTTTATGAGACAAAGGAGGATACAACAATGAATTGGAAATGCGACCAATGTCAGTACACTTTTTCCTGCGAACCGGATAAATTGCCGGAAAAATGTCCTTCCTGTCAGCAAACTTGTACGTTTCTCGATGTCACTTGTTATACACCGGAATGCCAGGTTCCCCAGGGAAGCGGCATTGATCCCCGTATTGGGAAAAAATAATATTTCTGTAGAGAAAAATCAAGTAAGGGAGAATCCGAATTGCCTCGGATTCTCCCTTTTGCAATCTTCATTCACGCCAACATGACTTCAGCATCTTTACTTGCATCATTTTGTTTTGCTTTGATCAATACTCAACACAGCCATAAAGGCTTCCTGGGGAATCTCCACATTGCCCACTTGTTTCATGCGCTTTTTCCCCTCTTTTTGCTTTTCCAATAACTTTCTTTTCCGGGTAATGTCACCGCCATAACATTTGGCCAGCACATCTTTGCGCCTGGCTTTGATGGTTTCCCGGGCAATGATTTTATTGCCAATGGCTGCTTGCACAGGTACGTCAAAAAGCTGCCGGGGAATCAAACCCCTCAATTTTTCCACCAGCTGCCTCCCCCGGTAATAGGCCTTATCCTGATGGACAATGCAAGTCAAAGCATCTAAGGGGTCCCCATTGATCATAATATCCAATTTCACCAATTTGCTTTGGCGATATCCGGATAACTCATAATCCAAGGAAGCATATCCCTTGGTTCTGGATTTTAACTGGTCAAAGAAATCATAAATAATTTCTCCCAAGGGCAAATCATAGGTCAACATCACCCGATTTTCCCCCATGTATTCCATGTTTTTAAAAACCCCCCGGCGTTCTTGGGCCAGATCCATGATGGTTCCCACAAAATCCTTGGGCACCATGATGGTAGCCACCACAAAGGGCTCTTCCATCATTTCAATATTGCCCTGGACTGGCATTTTCGTGGGATTATCAATTTCCAAGGTTTCGCCCTTGGTGGTGGTAATACGGTAAACAACACTGGGCGCAGTGGTAATCAAATCCAACCCGTACTCCCGCTCCAAACGCTCTTGAATAATTTCCATATGCAAAAGCCCCAAAAACCCACAGCGAAAACCAAACCCCAGGGCTTCCGAAGTTTCAGCCTCATAAAGCAAGGAAGCATCGTTTAGCTTCAGCTTTTCCAAGGCATCCCTTACATTCTCGTACTCCACCGTATCAATGGGGTACAAGCCGCAATACACCATGGGGGTGACCTTTCGGTATCCAGGCAAAGGCTCTTGGGCCGGCTTTTGGGATGAGGTCACCGTATCCCCCACCTGACAATCCTTTACATTCTTGATGCTAGCCCCTAAAAAACCCACCTCCCCGGTCTGTAGTTGCTGCACATAGGTCATGGCAGGCCGAAAAACCCCCACATCCGTGACTTCAAATTCCTTATCTGTGGCCATCATTTTGATTTGCATCCCGTGCTGCAAGGTTCCCTGCACTACCCGCACATAAGCAATGACCCCTTTATAGGGATCATAATGGGAGTCAAAAATCAAGGCCTTTAAGGGCCCTTCTAAGCCCCCCTGGGGCGGAGGAATGCGGTTGACAATACTCTCCATGACTTCCTCAATACCCAGACCTGTTTTGGCTGAAACCAGCACTGCCTCTGAGGCATCCAATCCAATGACCTCTTCAATTTCCTTTTTCACCCGTTCTGGATCTGCGCTGGGTAAGTCAATTTTATTGATCACCGGAATAATTTCCAAATTATGTTCAATGGCCATATACACATTGGCCAAGGTTTGGGCTTCAATGCCCTGGGCTGCGTCCACCACCAGCAAAGCTCCTTCACAGGCAGCCAAACTGCGGGATACTTCATAAGTAAAGTCCACATGACCCGGTGTATCAATGAGATTAAGCTGATATGTTTCTTTGTCCTTGGCAGTATACTCCAAGCGCACTGCCTGCATTTTTATGGTAATGCCCCGTTCCCGCTCCAAATCCATTTTATCCAAAACCTGCTCAGTCATCTCCCGCTGAGTCAAAGCTCCGGTGAATTCCAAAATCCTATCCGCCAAGGTGGATTTGCCATGATCAATATGGGCAATGATACAAAAGTTACGAATTTTCTTCTGACTATGACTCAATGCAATCCCCCTAAACTGCTGCTTTTCTCATCTACGAATTGTTGACAAAGTATTATATCATTCATTGGATTATAGAATCAAGATGACATCTCTATGCCCAGGGAAATGTAAAAAATTATTTTCTTTCTTAATATATAAATGCAGAGAAAAATACCAAATGGGCCAGGGCCTTTGGATTGGATATTTACTCATCCATTGGGCATCCCTCGACAAGTCTTGCCAATCCGAAAAACTCAAAGCTACATTTCAAGCTTTTGCTCATTAAGGCGAAAGGTGGCTTTTATGTTTATGTTACAATCCATTTTCTAAAGCATCATCAATACTTACGAATACCACTTTCCATATCATGTTTTTTCGCATTCAGGAGATATGTTTCTATGGGGGTTTGATCCATGCGGCAAATACGATTCATTAGCCTTTGATAGCTATCCTTGCTGGCATTGTCCACAAAATAGTTAGCTGAAGTAGGTCGTACCCCGTCACCAGCCATTAAAATCCCGTAGGAGGTATTCCCCAGCAATATGGCATCAGTGACATCATTTCTTTTGGAATAGGGGTAAGAAAAGGTCTTGGGTGTAATGTCCGTCCAACCTTTGATGCAACTGAGGGTAAGCCGATAATCTTCTTTAATCGCATTGATATAAGTTTCTATGTTTTCGCCATCATTGATCATAGCGCCAACCCGCACATCTTGATGGTATCTATGCATTTTATAAGAATGCGAACAGAGATTGATAGCCCCGCTTTTGCACATTTCTAAAATTTCATTCCAATCACAGTATGGAGCAGCCAAACCGTTCCGGGTCTGTCCAACATGGGTTATCTCCCAGGCTTCATCGATCTTTTCGCCTATCACATTGAAATCAGCTTGCATGTTATATTTTTGCAGCAAAGGCCAGGCATGCTTGTAGACACCCCAAGCACCGTCATCAATACTAAGAATTAGCTTTAGAGGGAAGGGGCTTTTCCCCGTTTATATAGGCAATTAAATCTTTGGAAGTAATGGTGGTATAGCCGTTATTTTTCAAATACAATAAATCTTCTTCAAAGGCTTGGGGGGAAATGGAGTATTCATCAAAAAGAATCCCTGCATTTCTATCCTCAATAGAGACAAAATTATGGTACATCAGGACAATTACGCTACTAACATGTTGGGGATTGGTTCCCACTTTCATGGCTGCTGAAAGACTGCCCTCAATGCCATCTTTAGAGATGGCCTGAATTTTATAAAAGTATTCTTTAGGATAATCAACAGTGTTATCTCGATAAGAACCGGAAGAGGACATGCCAACCAGGGAATAGGCCCCGTTTGAAGTATCAGCTCGATAGATATTGTACGAAGTTCCCTCTGTGTGCGTCCAGATAAGCACGGCATTTTGGGGATCCTGCCAGGTAATGCTTTGGATTTGAGGAGTCCCTTGGGGCATTGCAATACCATACGCTGGACAAGAAAAAGCAGATATCCATATTGCTAGCAAGCAGATACTTGTAAAAACAGAAATTCTTTTACTTATTTTCAATATTTCACACCACCCCTTTTATTTATCTTGGTTTTACCCCAATCCCTGGGCCTTTTCCCCTACATATCTTATCTTGTAAAACCCATGGTTTGAAAAATACTTATCCCCATAGACATTTTTTAGGAGATCGATTCAAGTACAATTTCCATGACCTTAAAACACGGGCCTTTGGCTCATCGCAAAATTACCGCAATACCGGATACCTGCCCATACAATATTTACTGGCAGCAGTCTGACTCCGGTCACAGTGATTGATCAGGTTTTTGATATATTCCAACAAAAAATGATTGAATTTTACTTCCATGATAACCTGATCCCCATCCACTACTGGATAGAAAACCATGTGCTGAGAAAAGATATCAAAATTACTTTGATTGGACCTGATCTCCCGGTCAAAGGTTATGCGGGTCTTGTTTTCAGGCTTTTCATAGGCCATCCTGATGTATTCCACCACAGCTTTGGGGCGATACGATTGCATATACAGGCAGGCAAAGCACTCGTCTGCAAAGGGATTCTGATAACCCAAAAGGGGGCTATAATCGCCCTGGATCAAAGCCTGGGCATCTTGTCGGGTTATTTTTAAAGAACGCTTTTTTTGTCGATCATCTTCCTTTTGCTTCATTTCCAAATAAGCATAGGGCACAGCAGGATCATATAAGCGCAGCCGTATTTTTTTGCGGCAAGAGATACCTTCTAGTTTTTCAAAAAAATCATTGTCATTGGGTGTATCAAAGTACAAGGAACGGATCCGGTAGCCTTGTAAGCCAGTATGTGAATCCTTGGGAAGAAAGAGTCCCACATAATGACTCAACTTTTTATATTCTGCATAGGTAAGGGCATACTTTCTTTCATAGCGGATAACTTGCCTCATAGCTCCTCCTTCCTTGTTGTTTCTTCAACAGAATACTGGATTTTGGAACGTTTTATTTTTCCCCATTGCAGTTTATTCTTTTTATACCCAATGAAAGCAGTGGCACTGAATAAAGCAAGGATTTGTCGATAACCGAGATTCTCAAGGATACAAAATAAAATGGCTTTCATAGAATCTTTGAAGGATAGTTTGGTATGCTGGGTATACATACGGGTAAAAAAGGAAGTAATGGATAAAATGGCCCCAAACAATAGACACAACACATAAAATGTAATCATAAAATGCACATAAATTAATCCTAACCCATAGGCCAATCCAATGAACACCAATCCAAGCACTTGAATCAAGGGAGAGAAAAGTTCATACAAAGCATAATAAAGAAATGATACGCTGCCGATTGCGCCAAACCGGGGATTGAACAGAACCCATCGATGTTTTAGCATGGTCTGAAACATACCAAAATACCAGCGGCGGCGTTGTTTTCGTAAATCCCGGAAATTATCCGGAGTCTGGCTCCAGCAAATGGCATCCGAGGCATATTGCACGGTGTAAGGCTTGTGGTGTAAGCGGCAATACACATGCAGTTTGGTCACCAGATCCATATCTTCCCCCAGGGTATCGCAGTTATATCCCCCGGCCGCAATGACCACATCTTTTTTAAACAAGCCAAAGGCCCCAGAAATAATCAAGTTGCCGTTAAAGGTGTCAAACAATACCCGGGCAGCCAAAAAGGAACGATCATATTCCATGATTTGTAACATGGCCCATATATTATTCGGGAACCTAAATTCCACCAAACGTCCTTTTTGAAAAATCGAACCATTGGCCGGCCGAATCATACCTCCACAAGCCACTGTGGTATCATCTGCTAACACATGTTTGATGATATTCTCCAGGGCATCATCCTGTAAAACCGAGTCTGCATCCATGGAAACAAAATAGGGAAAACGGGCTGCATTGATGCCCATATTTAAAGCATCCGCTTTGCCCCCGTTTTTCTTTTGAATCAAAGTAATGGGTACCTTTTCTGCCAGGGATTCATATACAAAAGTTTCCCGCAAACTGGGAACCCGGCGATGAATGGGACGGTTAATCCGTTGCAGGTGAAAACGCTGGATTAACACCTGGGCTGTTTCATCGCTGGATCCATCATCAATGACAATGATTTCATACAATTTATAGTGCAATTGCAACAAGGATAAAACAGTATCCACAATGGTAACCTCTTCGTTATGGGCAGGCACTAAAATAGATACCGGGAGATAATAATCATGCTTTAAGACATTATGCAGCTGAGACATTCTTTGGCGTTTGGCCATGCGCAAAGCACCAACCAGTACGGATAAAAATAAGAAGGTGGCATAGATAACGAGATAATATAAAAATAGTTCATTGACAATTTTCGTAATGGTACTAAGATATTCCAAATGCTTCACCACGCTTCGGAGAATGATGTATCCCTATTTCTTGTTTTAATTGTTGATGTTGTTTGCAATATAATAAAATATCCTTGGCAAAGGGATCATCTCCCTGCCATATTTCTTCCAATTCTCCCTCCGGCAGCCCCAAGACCATGAGGCTTTCTGCCGCATTAAAACGTACATGCCAATTGCTATCCCTTAAGGCCTGCTTTAAGGCAACAACCGTTTCCCCATTGGCGTAATTTTTTAAGGCTGCAGCCGCTATAGCGGCATATTCCCATTGATTTCTGCGGGGTTGGGTAAGAAAAGCCAGCAATTGCTTTTCTACTGGCTCATGATGAATTTTCCCAAAATAACGGATTATGGCATAACAAAGTTCGTCTTCTGTGGTTTCAGCGGATAACAGTTGTTCTAATACATTGGTATAGCCAGCATTGGCGCTAAATCGCCAATAATCAATGATAGCAATTTGCTCTGATAAAGCAAATTGGCTAAAATTTTCCCAAAGCAATTCACTCAATAGTTTTTGCTCCCCTATAATGGATAACAAGCCATCTGTCAGCAACTTGCTATTATGCTGCATCCCCCTGTGAGCCATGCGCTTGAAAGCAATGATAATTGTATGAGGATCCCCCAAGCAATATAAGGCCTGCAAAGCATTCTCCCGCTTATACATTGATTTATCCGTAACGCAGGCCAATAAAAAGGCATTGATCAAGGCACTTTTCACCCCACAGGTCGCCAAAAAATTGGCAAAGGCAGCTTGATACATGGATTCTTTTTTTTGGTAAACCCGAATCAAGGCATGCAAAAGCTCTAAGCTGGCCACAAGGTATGCAGATACTTGACTTTCTTGTTGCTCCTTGCAGACCTTAAGCACATCCCCAAAAAACATCAGTTGCTCCACATGTTTCAAATCATGATATAATTGTTGTTGTATTTTTTCATCCACAGGTTCTCCTTGAGCCAGAAGAGCAGTTTGCCTATCAACAAATGTCTTGTATATTTCCCTCTTAACCTGGTATTTACGATCCTTGTGCTTGCTGTTAAACAAAAATAAACAATCAAAAAACACTATACAGATACTGATTAACACATAGATAAACAACACTCTTCCAAACACTTCAACCATATGCCTACCCCTTCTCCCCTTTGGTCCAAATGGCTTGCATCTTATAATAGGATGCTTTCAGGCGTTCATGATAGGTCACCTGGTTTTTCCACCTTTTTAGCGGGAATGGATGCAAGGAAATGGTTTCTATCTTTTGGCCAGCTATTCCGTAAGCCAAGCCAGCATATAGCTCTTTTATGGATAAATTCTCCACTCCATAATGTTCGTAATAATCATCATGAATTTGCATATCCGAAGGATTGGAGAAATTCAATAATTGCCAAGGCAATTTGATTTCCACGAATCCCTTACCTGCACAATAATCCGCTAAGGAATCAAAGCTTTCACTGGTTGGATTGGCATTGCCGTAAATGAGTTTCCCTGTTTCATAGGTCATGATTCCCCGGGTATAATCTTCATTGCTATTATATTTATTATAAAGTTGTAAAAGGAGATGAATCTCTTTGAATATGGGGGTATCTTTCGCTGGCGGGAATTCATAAGGGTCCACCCCATGGGTCTCCCGATAATACATGGCCCGCAATACTTCATAGCGTTCTTGCACTAAAACCCTGGCCTCATCCTTACCCTGGATGACCAGCAAAAAATCCACCGGCCGGTCAAAGGAAAGGTTATAATTCTGGCAATTGGTAGCCCCTGTCTTGGGAGTAATATCCAGGGGTATATACAGAATATCTCCTTCTTGATAATCGGGTTTACGGACCAAAAAATAGAGAAATTTTTCATCATGTTGCAGGGATAAGGATAGCTCCCCTTGGGCCCAAACCATATCTTGTTCGGTCCAATCGCTGTCATTGCCATCCACATAACAAAGACTTTCCTTTTCCCCAGGATCAAAGGCCAAAAGGCCGAAGTATTGCTCATTGGTCTGGTAGTCGCTCCAATAGGGGGTTTGGGTTAAATCCACGGCATGCATGGTATTCCAAGTGCGTTTAAACCATTCATCCTGCCAGGTAAAAATCACACTCCCAGCACACCCAGCAGCTTGGATATCCCGGTAACATTGCACCAAAGCTTCCCCCTGGTCCTGTTCGGACATTTGCCCTTGGTTAAATCCCCGGTCATAATCTATCTGGGCCATGCCCCGGGAAGAGGGAACCCCGAATTCTGAGATGACCACAGGCATGGTATGGTAGGCAGTGAGCATTTTTAAATAAGCCCTATAGGTATTGATGTTCCCCGTTTCATCCATCAAGTAAGTTAAATCCCCACTGCCATAACGCAGATAAGCCGGATAATAGGGGTACACGTGATAAGAGGCAAATTGGCCGGATAAAAACGCTTTTGTGGTTTTAATATGTTCCACATCCACTTTGGCAATTTTTCTAAATATTTTTTTTACATTGTCATCATAGTCAAAGGGATCCGTGGTGGGCCAATTGGCAAAGGCCACCAAACGCTGGGTTTTATACCGTTTGGATTCATAGGCAATGGTCACATCCCCCAAACGGGCCAGCATGCTTTCAAAGGGTGTGGCCTCAGGGGTGGTAACCATATACTGTCCTTCATAATGATTCTTTTCTTTTTGCATATGATCCGTATAAGCCACAGTAATATCTTCCCATTCCACCCCCAGAATATAGCCAATGACCCAAGGGGAGATATCCTTTTTGTAAGTACCATAACCGTGATCCGGGTTAAAAGCGATTTTTCGTTTTCCATGCACCACATCAATCATGATATGGGCATCTGCCAGTATTGCATCGATAAAATCAGGATCATAGGCATCCCGATGGGAATTTTGAATATAATCATCTAACCATAAACCTTGCAGAATATAGAGAGGGGTATCTTGGTTTTGATTGTATTCATACACTGCTTCATAAAAGGCTGGGGACAAAATGGTATAGACTCGGATGGTATTGGCCCCCATTGCCTGAATGTACTGAAACCAGCGCAAATAATCACTTTTAGTAATCTCATAATCCGTGGCATAATGTCCCGGTATGCCGGCCCCCATATCAACACCCTTGATTTCAAAATTTTGATACCCTGCCTCAGTATCTAGCAGAATTTCCTTACCCTTGGTCTTAGTAAAGATGCTAACCTTTGCATTTGGGTTTACATCAATATAGAAGGAAGTGTGATAATACACAAATTCAATGATAAGGGCCAGCACAATGATGGCAAAGCAAAGAAGGATATATTTTCTCATGATTACCCCCGTCTAAGCCCTTTGATTGGTGCAAAACAAGTAGAAGGCCAGTCAATAAAATTACTTTCTTAGGGCTTTTAATGATCATATTTTTTCACCTTAGACTGATGACTAAATTGCCATAAGAGCTCAATATGCTGGTCCAGCCATGCGCCCCTCTTATGGATAAATGATTTTACCTGGGCAATAGCTTCCTCATAACTTTCGATATTTCTATCCTCAGGAACCAGCAACCCATTTTCCGGGGCAAAGGTATATCCCCATACTGTAAAATTTCTGTCCACAGCATCACCCAGATAGGCCACGGTTTCATCCACATAATTTTGTAAATAGGTTTCACTTAAATAGGTTTTGCGCAGTTCTCGATAGCGCTTGATGACTTGCCCCACAAATCGCTCATCTTTTAACAGCATAAAATACCAAACATTATATTGAAAATCAAAATCTGTTCCATCAAAAGAATACGTAAAATTATCCATAGCGCTATTGAAATCCCAAACAGGACCCATGGTAAGCTTGCCCCTTACATCCTTATGCAAATAAGTAGAAAGCGTTCCAGCATCATAATTTTGAAAGAATTCATTAATAAGCAAATACTCCACAAAGGAGTCCACATCAATATATTGCTCATACCCCAGGGCAGGATCTTGATAATCCAGGGAATACAGAGCTTTCTCAAAACGACTCAAATCCTTTTCTATATAATCAATATTCCCCTGCGTAAGACGTGTTTTAGGCGGATACTCCACATTCATAACAGCAGTGGTTAACATAGCATAACGGGATAAGGGGTTAACGTATATTCTTTGCGCTCTCCATTTGTCCAGTTGTACAATATAACTGGTTTCATCCCTATCCTCCATGGTCTTTTGAATCCCCACCCGCCCTCTGGAAACATTCTCCATCATCACATACACCCCTTGATAGGCATCATTGACAAACAGTTCGCAAAAACGTACTTGGGGAGCATTGCCCATAATTTCTGCCGAAATATTCATGCACATATAATTGCGGATCAGGGACTTATCCAAAAAAGGGCCGTTTAAAATCCATTCTTCTTCCTTGGGCATACCTAATATTGACTGTTTATTATCAGCCCCGTCCTCCTTGATCAACTTTAACCAATACGATTTCTTATCAAAATACAAGGAACTGTTTCCCCGATAACGTATTCTCGCCTGTGAAAAAATTTTAGGCAAATCTGCTAAATGGTTTCGGCTATTTTTTCCCTCCCGAATGGCCATATCTACCACAATGGTAGTCCCATCTCGTTTCATGCCTGGAACAGCCTGGCCATGGGTATCCAAAGAAACTAGGGGCAGATGGGTACAAAATTCCCCTGCCTGATGCCCGCAAGGGGCAAGAACTTTTGCCTCTTGATGCTGGTGATAGCGAAAGCTTTTTGGTTGTAAAGTTTGGGAACAAAAGAATACAATTCCTAACATCACCATGATAACCACTAGACCCAGCATTTTCTTATTGATGACTTTTTTTTGCAAACCATTTGAATGCCTCATCATCCATTCACTTCATCCGTTTGGGAAACAAGATTGACATAATCCAGCTTTCCAATTTTATAAAGAGCGTCTGTAATGGATTCCTCCTGATTATTGGCCTGCCATACATTCTTTTTGGCCACTTCATAAATGAGTTCCACTGTATCTCCAGTGGTATTCTTCACCTTTAAATTGACCTTTGTGGAAAAGTACTGATACACTGTGGATTCAATTTGATTTTCCACCCCCCGGGATGCTCTGATAATCAACAACATTCTGTTATCATTGCGTACCCGGCCAAACAAGAGCAATAACACAAATACCACCGCTGTGCCCACTGCTCCAATGAGATAGGAACCAGCCCCGCAACAAATCCCCACAATAATGGCCCAAAAGATATAAGCCGTATCCCGGGAATCCTTAATGGCTGTGCGATAACGAACAATGGAAAGAGCGCCCACCATGCCTAAAGATAAGACCAGATTGCTCCCAATCACAGTCATCACTGTTGCTGTCAAAATGGTCAACATCATCAAAGAAACATTGAATTTCTTGCTGTAAACTGTGCTGGCATGGGTATACAAATAGGATAAATAAATGACAATACCAATCACAGCAGCCATTAAAATATTGAATAAAACTTCTTCAAAACTAAGGACCGTGGATTGCCCAATCATATTAAAAAGATACTCTCGCATAATAACTCCTTGTACTTTATATTCTGGTAATGTTACCTTTACACGATATATAACAATTGGCTTCTCTATGTATTGCTTCATGAAATCCAATGCATATGTGACTTAGAATGTCTTTGGGAAAGCCATCGCATAACTATCCACTTCATATACATAGCTTTTTGGGGTCTTCCCTTTCCATTAAAATATGGGCTACAATGAATACAGATTTTTATGATTCTTCACAATATAAAGGAGGGGCCTATTTTGTCCAAAAAAATTTTATTGCCAGCCATAATAGGAAGCATCATTGTCGGCCTGTTGCTATTATTGCTGCTGCTTTTTTATCCCAGCCAAACCTATAGCAAAAGTATCTTTTCCTGGCATAAGGACCCCATGCTGCCTGAAAATAAGAACCAGGTCAATCATATTTGCAAAACCCTAGGCATTACAGCCTTCTATCAATGCTTTCCTGCAGAAAGTCTGTATGAGGAGAATACCATATCTTTTCTCCAGGCCATGCAGGAACAACATATTGCTGTTTATTATTTAACTGGTGAACCACAATGGGCCTTAGAAGAACATGGGGATACCATAAAACAAGAAATCGATAAGATTGCTGCCTTCAACGCAACCCTTGATGAAGCTATCCATATCAAAGGCATTGTGCTGGATATAGAACCTTATCTCACGGATAACTGGGCTGAAAATGAAAGAGTAATTATGGAACAATATGCCCAAAATATGTTGCAAACCTATGCCTATGCCCAAAAAAAACATGTCCAACTGATTGCCTGTATACCTTATTGGTTTGACAATACCTATCCAGATATTTTAGACCAAATCATTGCCCTGGGTTGTGACGAAATTGCCATTATGAATTATCATCGTAAAAATGAAAGAAAAAACATAGAAAATGAAGTACAATTAGCCCAAAAGTATGCTAAACCCATCATCTGTATCGCAGAGCTGCAAGAACCAGGTAAGCACGGACTTACCCCTATCAATACGTATTACGATGTTGGCTTAGAAGCAGTTCAAAGCACATGGGATGATTTACATGGTTATTTTGGCTATTCCCAGTTAAGCTTCTCCTACCATTATTACAACCCTGTACAGGAGCTCATCACAAAGCTAGATTCATCAGAATAAAAGCTTTTTTCATTCCAATTCATATATTATAATTCAAAACTCTGAACGCAAACTCTATCTTATGGATAGAACTTGATTCACACCAATGCATTATCCAAGCATTGGCGCAAACTGGTGGCGTTCTACCAGAAAACATATCCTTTTAGAATATATTCCCACCTGTGAATTACTTCCCAGGATTTACGCTCCTTCTGAAGATATCTGATATCCAAATTTTTTCAAACACATTTTTCCTATGTTTTTAGCGGCATTCAGTCCATAATTGCCCCTATGCCCCTGGGGACAACTGAATTCTTTCCTTTGCCTTTTGATATAATTACGACAAACATTGCATTTTTTGGCTGTATAATGGGGTCTTACACTGCTTATCACTATCCCTTTTTTCCAGGCTTTGTATTGGAGGTAACGCATGATGCGTTTGCTCAAATACGCTGGACTATACACACCCACTCGTTTCTTATACCAAGGAGCATCTTCTGCTATCTTGGCTATAGCAATGACTTTTACGTTGTTTTCTCCACAAAAATTGATAATTTCTTTGCTCACTCTATGGGCGTAATATTCACCCAGATTGTAGATATGACGCCAATATTTTCGATTGCACCCTTTCCAATCAAAACGTTTGCCCATGAGCTTCATGTTTTTGCGTATTCTGTTTAACAGGCTTTTACTACGATGTACATACTGGCGTCCACCCCGGATAAATAGGATCTTTTGTGTACTACCGTTGCCTCCATAAACACAACACACAGCAAAGTTATCGGAATTGCTAAAATGTACGGCGCAGATGTTTTCTTTACTTTCTATCCTCTCCTTCGCTGCCCTGGTATCCAACACTGATTCTTTCACTGGAATATGCAACTGGGCATATTTTTTCCCTAACACCACAGTGGGGGACAACTTTTCTCCCCCAGGGGGCAGCTCTCTGCCCCGATACTTATGTTTTACCCAGGCCCAGCTGTTTCCAGTCCAAAGCTTTAAAATGATTTCTCCTGCTGTAAAATTTTTATATTGCCCTTTGTAAAATACTGGGGCACAATGAAATTCCTGCACTGGTTTGGGGCTTTTGTTTTATATAATTTCCCCTTTTGCTCCAGCTTGTCTTTCCTTTCTTGCCAAGCCTTTAACTTACCCATATAGCTGCGGGCTGCACTTAAGGCCCCATTGATGGCAGCTCGGCGAAAATAGAGAGGAATAGGGCCAAAGGGCAAAGGATATAATGGAATATTTCCTGTTCTGCTCCCTATAGTCCATTTCTCTAACTCCCGCAAGGCTTTTTGGTTGCTAAGACTTAATAATTCTTGGTAAGCCAACAAAAGATTGTGATAAAATCCCTGCACTTTGTTATATAGTATTTTGGTTTCTTTTAGCCAATCCATCCTTTTGGCATAAAGTTTCATCCTATAGGTGGTAGTACTATACCCGCTGCCCATTGTTTCACCTGTTTTGTTTCTTTTTTTACATATGCACATACTAAATGCTTTGACTGCACATACTAATTTGGAAAGCTGCTACATATAATATAGAATCTTTCGTAGTAATCACTATTCGACGAAAAAAAGGTCAGAAAACCTTATATAAGGCTTTCTGACCTTTTATTTGACCCTCAAATTTGACCCCAATTGTGGGTCAATAATTCCATTTGCAAACGTTTTTGTTCTGCCAAAGAATGGACATATCGGTTTAGGGTGATGTTTACACTGGCATGCCCCAATATTTCACTGAGGCTCTTGGCCTCAAATCCTGCTTCCATACACCGGGTGGCAAAGGTATGTCTCAAAGCATGAAAGTTTATCTTTGGTACCCCTGCTGCCTGTAGATATCTTTTGAACCGGTACTGATATGTCCGAGGTTCGAGATAATAATCATACTTGCCAGTGATGACATACCCATCCTTTTCCGCTTCTTCTCTTTGCCTTTGTAGTATAGGGGTCAAACATGACGGGATGGGAATGCTTCGCTTGGAGGATGGGGTTTTGGGAATGCCCATGATGATTACAGTCCCTTTGTTAGGCCCCTTATCTTGGTATTGTTTCATCCTTTGCAGGGTTCTTTGGATATGAATCAATTGGTGTGTTAAATCAATGTCACTCCAGCGTAAACCGCATATTTCCCCTAATCGAATGCCTGTATATAAACACAATAAAATTCCCAGGGTGCTGGGGTTTAAATGGTTACATATGTATCTCTCCAGTTTTACTTGTTCGTCTCTTTGCAATACAATGGTTTCCTTTTTTACTCCGGGTAGGGATGGTATTTTCAGTTCTGGCAAGACAATACCAGGGTCTTGAACCTGGGCATAATCTAAGGCAGATTTGATAAGATATAGCATTGTTTTCAGGGTACCATTGGATAAGCCTCCTTTGTTATCCAGCCGGCCCCTTTCTTTTTTTTTGCTCATAAAGTCTTGAATGATGGAGGGATGAATGGCCCTAAGTTTTTGCTGACCCAAAGTGGGTATGATATGTTTTTCTATGAGGTAAATGTATTTGACATAGGTTTGGGGTTTTAATTTGATCTTTTTACTTTGCAGCCACAAAAACAAAACTTCCCGGAAGCAAGTGTTGCTGTTTTTTCCGGAAAGCTGCGGCTTTCTTTGGTTGGTGGCGGCCAATAGCTTTTGTTTGGCTTCCACATAAGTTTTGGCGTACACGGACTTATACTGGGCTTTTCCCTGGGTATCATACCCTTGTATGTACCTTCCTTCCCAACGCTTATCCTTTCTTTTTCTGATATTTTCTCCCCGTCTTGGCATAGCTTTTTTTACTCCTTTTCTCTTTCTATCTTTTTTGAATCATGACCAGAAATCTGACCCCAAATGGTTATGATTTTATGAAATAACGCTTAGAAAAAAAGGTAACAGATGCCAAGCATAGAATCATTTATGCAAAAAAATGACATATTTTTATTGATTTCATCTATCAATCCCTGTATACTGGTTAAAAATTCTATCTTTTTTTTTCGTCGAATAGTGATTACTACGAAAAAAATCGGATTTTTCTTTTGAAAATCTGTTTTTATGTGAAAGCATAGGATAGAATTTTTGTCACAAAAAAGGTAGATATATCATAGCTGTTATGTTCAAAAATAAACCAACTGCTGGAAAATCAGTTGGTAAAAATAACAATACTCTTAATTTTCAAAATAATTTTAATAATACAAATAAATTTAGTCAACTAAAAACACAAAAAAGAACTGTTTTGGTCATTCACAGTTCGTCTTTTCCAGCATATGAATCTTAAAATCTAATCTTGTAGCCCCTTGATGATATGAGTAAGGGAAGGGATGGATATTGTTTGGCCCAATACTTGCAATTCATACTGCGTTTCTTGCTTTTGGATATTCACCAAAGCATAGGGATTTTCTGGTACCACTGCCTGATTGAATGCAGTCAAAGAAACTTGAAGGCCAAACATTAGCACAGCCAAAAAAAATCCGCTGATAATGAGCATCAATCCTTTATGAAATAACACAGTTATCCTTCTTTCCCCAGGATTATCTTGGGGATAGTATATATAGATATTATTTTTTTATACTGAATTTGCTAAAAAACTAGTCTTTTTCCTCATCCATGGGCTAAGGTTTTCCTTCTATAAACCCTTCTTCTTTTAAGACCTCTGCCACTAAGGAAGCCAATATGCGGGCACTTCTTTCTCCTTCCACAGTGGCATTGCTCACACTACCCACTTCCACCAGCATTGCTTGGGGGTGCAAAAATTGGTTATAACGCCCCTCCTTGACCTTTACCCCACAACACAATCCCGGATATTGCTTTTCCATTAAATCCGCTAATTTTTGAGCAAATTGATGGTTTTTTTCCCAATTGGGAAAGGGAGCCCGGGCGTCTGAACCTACTACAAACATGATGGGAGCTAATTCCTGTCCGTCAATGACCACCAAACTATTCTCCCGGGATTTGCCAGCATCCCGGTGAATATCCAACAGAACTTGAATCTGAGGGTTTTCCTCCAACAAGCGCCGGGCGTCCTTTTCTGATTCTGTATAGGAAGCATTATAGGATTTGTCATTGATGTGGGTGGAATGTACAGTCCGGATACCATAGGTATCTTCCAGCTCTTTTTGCAATGCTTCACCTACCTTCACAACGCCCCCAATCCCTCCCTCTATTCTGTCTTGCCCATCCGTAAGGGCATAGGTTTCTCCTGTATGGGTATGGTATATACCCACCAATACTTCTTTGGTAAGTTGGGGGGTTGAAGTCATTACAGCCTGTTCTTCCTTTGCCTTCTTTTCTGCAGCATTTTCCCCGGATAGACCAGATGCTGGCTGAAAATCTCTTAACAATGCAATTTCATCAGCCAAGACTTCTCTGGGGGTATGCAAAGAAACCATAAAAGTACCCTTAACAGCAGTTAAAAGGGAATGCAAAGAGGTTAAGGCAGGCAATTCTTCGCTTTTGTCTTTCTTATCTATGATTGGCATGGCTGCATACAAAAGAACTGAGGCATTGCCATCGCAACATCGTAGGACCAGTTGCCCCAAGGATGTTCCCATTGCTTCCATGCCTTTTCCCACTTGCATCCGAAATGGTTGCCAACAAAAAAGCAATAGAACCAGAACAACCACAGCGACTTTACCCAGCCATTGTACTTTTTGCTGGCCCCAAACACTTTTACGCTGTTGATACCGCAGCTTGTACATGCCCAGGGATCCTTTTGCCCCCATACCATCACTTCCTTCCGTTCTAATCCATTGTATGCCTTCCTTTATCTTGATATGAAGACATATAAAAATGTAAATCTGAATAAAAAAGCCGAACATCCTTCAATAAAAGCTCCTCAGCTCCTTTTGCCCTATCATTGATTTTGCTTTCTAAATGCGATTGTTTTGCCAAAAACCACTTTCCAATACAAATTCATTATTTAAAAAATTTCCCCTCAGCATAATCTTTAAAAACAACAATTGAAAGCCAAGACCGAAATTCTGCAATAAAAAGGACACCGGATATAAAGCAATCCCGATGTCCTACAACTTCACCATGTTCAATGTTTATCTTCCCCCACTGATTATATAGCACATATATTTACACTATAATGCTGTATGATAAGAAAGCCCTTGGGATATGATACTGCAGTTTTGTATGGCAGCTAAAAAACCCAAGGCCATTACATCCCTGGTAGGAACTGTCCCCGCGGGCTGCAAGCTATCTATAGTCACCTGAATCCTTCCTATGGCTGGGGCTAAAACCGGTGAATGGGCCGCAAGATATGTAGCAAAGGCTTCGTCCGCTGCTCCTAATTCCCGATATACCGGCAGTTCTCCCAGCATGGTGTAATAATCACCGCCACTCATGACATAATTGGATCCAGCTAGGGTGATTTGGGTTTTGCTATCATCCAAGGCTAAAGATTTCCCATTATCCAACACCATGGCCAGCACCCGCTCTCCCACAGGGCGCTGGGGATCATAAGTAAATTGAAATCCAGCAATTTGGGGAAACCTTCCCTGGGCTGATTTTTCTTGATCTATTTTGCCCTGGGCATTTAGGACAATCCCGCTCACCCCGTTTTCCAAGGCTGCTTTCAGAATGGCTGGAGTCACCAGTTTTACTTGCAGATTATTTCCAAATGGTAAAATGGAAATCACTTCACCCTTGGTAATATCCCCAGCTTTTAAATCCTCCCGAATATCCCCCCCATTGGCAATGGCAATTTCTGCTCCCGCAGACTGACGATAAGCCTCTGCCACCAAGGTGCCTAAAGGCATTTCTTGGGTCCGTACCCCAGGCGCCCGCTCACTGGATAAGGTTACGTTAGCAACACCAATCTTTGTTTCTAGAACAGGAAGCTGACCGGACTCAATGGCTACTATACCATCAGCTACCTCTTTGTCCGGCTGATAGGCCTTTGCCTCCCTGGCATCAATCAGCTTGGCAGTTTTGGAAACAACTTTGCCATCTTCCAAGCCAAGGGTCACCTGCCCTACATACTGCTCATAATTCCCTGCTTGGGCAATCAAAGTATGGCCCACCATCATCCCCTGGGGTAAAGGGGTATGGCTATGCCCATCCACAATCACATCAATTCCCGGGGCTTGTTGGGCCAAATCCGGAGATGTAGTACCCCCATTGGGCTCCACTCCCAAATGGGTAATGGCCACAATGACCTGGGCACCTTGGGCTTTTAAATCTTGTATACAATCTTTAGCTGTAGCCACCGCATCTTCAAAGGTAAGGCCCCGGACATAATCTGGCATAGTAATGTTCCCTGTCTTTTCCAAGGCCAACCCAAAGAAGCCAACCTTAACTCCTTCTATGTCCTGGATATCCATATTATCCAACAACACTGCTCCATCTTTTTTTACATTGGAGGTAAGAATTTTAAAATCCGCTTGCTGGCGCAAAGTCAATAAACGGGCATATCCATAATTAAAATCATGGTTTCCGGTTACCATATAAGCATACCCAGCTTGATTCATCAAAGCAATGACATCAGCCCCTTTATTTAATGTAGCAAAGGGCAAGCCATGCAGCACATCCCCGGCATCCACCAATAGGCTGTGGGGTACGCTCTTGTGAATGGCAGCCACTGTATCAATACCAATCACCCCGTTGTTATTATCCTGTATCATACGGCCATGTTGATCATTGGTATGAAAAATAGTAATCACCTGTTCTTCTGCTGCCCAAGCCTCTTGGGATAAAAACCCTGGAACAAAAGTGCCTAAACACAAAATCAATACCAGTACAAGTCCTAAAAAACGTTTCATTTAAAATCCCCCTTATTGTTCAACCAATTCGTTATTTTCTATGCATATTTAATATTCCTTCTCAAATACATGGAATATGCCATATTCCTATCCCAACCAATATTGATCCTTTGGGAACAGTTTTATTTTCCCTATCATTTCAATCTTCGTTTATGGTTGCCTACGCACCGAAATACACCCCTTGCATATAATACAAAATCAAACCATTTATACCATCATTTCTCGCTAAATGATTGTCCGCAATTGAGCTCCTTTCTTTCTACCAACTATGTTCCTTGGTTTGTTTTTATGTTTTCCAAATCCGGATCCCATTGTTGGGTAACGATAAAAAAGCAAGGTGATAACATGTATCAATTGCTGGCCACTTTAAATGAAAACAAGTTTCATCTTTTGGATCTTCCAGGGGTTGTATCCATTGGCATTGGACCTAAAATCTGTAACAATACTTACACAGGACAAATGTCACTGATCATTGGGGTTGAAAAAAAACAAGACAGAGCATTGCTTTCCCGCAGCGAAACCATTCCTACTTTTTTGAGCAATACCCCCACAGATGTCATTGAAGTGGGTAAAATCACTTTTCAAGGGTTTTGCCTGCCCTTAAGGCCGCAAACAAAGAAAGAACCTGTTGTAGAACTGCGCAAAAACAAAGTACGTCCCGCCGTACCAGGTATCAGCATAGGGCATTATCAAATTACTGCTGGAACCTTGGGAGCAATTATCCAGGGTGATTTCCCCCAAGGCATTGCATTACTAAGCAATAACCACATTTTGGCCAATGGTTCGGATGGCAAAGACGACCTGGCCTATGTAGGGGATCCCATTATGCAACCAGGGCCTTATGATGGAGGTGGCAAAAACGATATTCTGGCCCAGCTCTATGATTTCAATCCCTATAACTGGATCAGCCCAGCGGATTATCGCAAAGGGAAAAAGCCTATTCCCAATGTAATGGACGCAGCTGTGGCTATTCCCTTGGATCCTGCCAATGTGCAAAATAAAATCCTGGGATTGGGATTTGTGCAAGGCTATACAGAACCCCGCCCCGGCATGTTTGTAGCCAAAAGTGGTAGAAGCACCGGAACCACCCGGGGCCGTATTATATCCATTCACAATACCTTTTATTTGGAAGATGGTGAGAGGGCTTATATCTTTGAGGAACAATTTGCCACAACACCCATGAGCGATAATGGTGATAGCGGCTCCCTCATCACCACGGCAGCAGGGAAAAAAGCTGTGGGGCTTCTTTTCGCTGGCTCCAATCGCATTACCTATGCCACCCCTATCAGTAGGGTACTCCAGCGTTTTCACGCTACTTTATAATCTCTTTCCTCTACCAATTGACGTATAATCTCACCAGCAAAAAAGGTTTTTTTATTTCTTAAATCACTTTAGCAGGAGGTAAATGAAAAATAATTTCCCCACAGGCCCCTGTAAACCCCCATGAACTGAACATTTTCTCACATTCCACATCTACCAGCCTGCTGCTAAAATCATAATATCACATTTTCGAAAAACCGAGGCCAGGGCAATGGCCTGACAATAAGCTCGAAAGGTCTTATGCGAAACATATGCCTTGTAAGATGGGCCTCTACGGTCTAAAAACCGTGGGGGCCTGTTTTTTATCGTATGCCCCCGAAAATGGGGCTTCTAACGTTTCGCAAGTCCCTATGCGGGAACCAATCTCACCTTATTCCTAGGCATTTTCATGTGCAGCAGAAATGGCTTTTCCACTAAAACAAGTACGCCTTACACCCAATAAGATACACCTTGATTTAACAAGATTTTTTGCATATAAAACCACGCTAAAATTGCGATTTAACTTATTACCAATGTTCTTTAGTTCAACTACAAACAGTAAACCCTTTCTGCTTAAGGTATAAATCCGAAAGCCACTCATTTCCTGATTTTAAACACATGGCTGGCAACTGCCTTCCTTTTTATGATGGGCTTGTATCAAGAATTTGTTCCTTTTATCCCCTGTCATGCTGTTTGGGAGAAGACCTTGTGACCAGATAAAAAATTGGGGTATCCAGTAAAGCAATGACAAACTTGATGATATATTGTGAAATTATCATCATAAAGAGATTCGGCACAATCCCCCAAAAGGCTACTGTAATAAATAATATAGTATCAATCATTTGACTGGTCATTGTGCTTACATTATTTCTAAGCCATTTATGTTTTCCTGCAAATCTCTTTTTTAGGTGATGAAAAATAAAAACATCATTGAATTGGGCAACCAGATAAGCCAATAAAGAAGCAGCTACCATCCGAAATGACTGACCCAATACTTCAGTAAAATTCCCCTGAAAATCTTGCGCAAAGGGCGCGATGGGCAAGGCCATGGCGCCCCCAATTAAACATAAACTGACTAATTGGCATATAACACCCATTTGCACTGTTTGATTGGCCTGCTGTTTGCCCCATAATTCCCCAATCACATCTGTAATCAAAAATGTAATGGGATAGGCTACAATGGAAGCAGGAACAACCAAACCCCAAAAACTAACTACCTTCCCAGCAATGATATTGGCAATCACCAAGGAAGTAACAAAAATACAATTGAGTAAAATCAAATGGTTATTCGTTTTTATCATACAAAACCCCATGAATAACAAATCAAATTTTTTTTTGCATAGATTTATTAGCATGTCTTGCTTGTTATTCTCGTTATTTTATCCTTTTTCAGTTAGTTTTCGCAATACATCATTTTCATTCCCAATCCTTATTACAAAGAAATATTTTTATCCTGGCATCGAGGAGAGGCAAGCAACAGGATAATTGGGTTTTAAGACATTGCTACATTTGCTCAAAACGACTACCTATGTAACCTCCACCTCGAAGCACATTGGATAAAAATCTATCACCTATCTTCCACCCTATACAAGATGTTGTCATACCAAATCTGGTTTTAGGGATGGATTTCTTTCCTTCTTGTATACATATAGCTTATCGCAAAAATGTGGGTACCACAGCATCAATAAGTCCAATGATAAAGGCTGCAATCAAAGCGCCTAAAATGCTCACACTTAATAGGTTTGGTATGATGAACTGAGCCAAATAAATCACCACTGCAGCAGTAATAAAACCAACCACACCTTTGCCGTTAGCTGACAGCTTATTGCCCATCAAAGCTTCAGCCACAAATCCTAAGACAGCGATTACAGCTGCTGCGATCAAGGCGCCGGTAATGCCCCCATGGACTACAAACCCTGGGGATATCCAGCTCACCAGCATCAATACCAATGCTGATACCACAAAACGTACAATTGCACCTATCCAATTCATCCAATCACCCCCCATCTTTTTCGCTATTATTGATCATTCACAGAATAACCCGCTCCTATGCAAATACTTTTATCAGATACCCATAATATAGAAAGGAATAGTCTTAACCATTAGGCTGTTGCTTTTTTTTCCTTCTCATGGTACAATGAAGGGCATTGGGAGGTGAAGATTTTGCCAAATATTAAATCCGCAGCCAAAAGAGTTACGACCATTCAAAAAAGAACCCTCCGGAACTCCCGGTTAAAATCAGCGCTGCGCAGTACCATTCGTCGGTTTGATGAAGCCATGGCTGCTTCTAATAAAGAAGAAGCCCAGGTGAGGTTAAAAAACGCCACAGTAGCTCTGGACAAGGCTGTTACAAAAGGCATTTTACATAAAAATACAGCTGCCCGGAAGAAATCCCGCCTGACCCGACGCTTTAATAAAACCATGATGGGCTAACCAGACGCCACCCCCGAAGGGTGGTGTTTTTGTATTGCAAACATATGGATTAAGAAAAAATAAAGGAATCACAGTGGAATGAAACAGTATAACGCTTTATTGCAAAATTTCAAAAACCATGTATTCGCCCCCCTTTATTTATTCCATGGACCAGAGGAATATATTAAGGCAAAGGCCCTGGAGGCACTGCGCGCCAATATATTGGCAGAAAACAGCTGGGAGTTTAATTATGTTCAATTGGATGGAGAAACCAGCTCCCCAGCGGACATCATTGCAGCTGCCAATACCAGTCCATTCTTGGGGGAAAAACGTTTGGTGGTGGTCAACCGCCCGGCTCAATTTAAAGCAAGCCCTGGCAAACAAGAAACCCAAGAAAACAAGGTCTCCAAAGATGATGCTTTGTTACATTACCTAGCTGCTCCTATGGATTCCACTTGTTTGGTCTTTCTCACCCCGGATCCAGTGGATAAACGAAAAAAAATCTACAAGGCTCTGTCCAAATACGGTGAGGTCATGGAATTTTCCTTTTTAAAGCCCAACCAATTGCGCCAATGGCTCCAAAAGCAAGCTACTTTAGCCCATAAAAAAATAGAGCCTGCTGCAATTGAAATGCTAATTACCAGAATGGGACCTCATTTAACTGCTTTACACAATGAGCTGGAAAAATTACTCAGCTATAGTGCCAATGCGCCAGCCATTACCTTAGAAGCTGTAAAACAATTGACGCCCATCCCGCTGGAAGAAAATATCTTCCAAGTGGTGGATTGTATAGGCAACAAAAAAACCCTCCAGGCATTGGCGGGTATTCGTGATTTATTATTGGCCAAACAATCGCCCC
Organism: uncultured Peptococcaceae bacterium; assembly: GCA_958417755.1. Taxonomy (GTDB): domain Bacteria; phylum Bacillota; class Desulfotomaculia; order Desulfotomaculales; family Desulfocucumaceae; genus CATZDY01. The sequence continues at coordinate 10,409 of CATZDY010000006.1, read as the reverse complement.
AAGCAATCCTAGCCATGGTAGCCAGACAGTTTCGTCTTATTTTACAAGTAAAGGAAGCCCAAACCAAAGGCTATGCCCCGGAAGAATTGGCTGCTGCCACAGGATTACATCCCTTTGTACTGAAAAAAATACAGTCCCAAGCCCAAGGCATTGAAATGCCAGAAGCCATATGCGCTTTACAGCTTTTGCATGCCATGGATTTACGAATCAAAACCGGGCAACAAACTTTTCCTGCTGCCATGGAGGAATTTATTTTACTTTTAGGCAACAATAAATCCTTGCAAACCCAAGTATCCAGGCCATAACAAGCTCTTCAAAGAGGTTCCTTTTCCTCATACCCATTGACAAGACCCAAGCCTTTTTGTTGTCGTTGGGCATGATATTCCTGTAACTTTTGATAACAGTCAGGATGCAGCCAAAGAAAGCCAATGAAACTCTCAATGGCTCTAATGGTAGGTAAGGTCAAGTAATGCTCCATGGCTTCTGCCTCTTGGTCTATGTTGCATTGAGAACCCAAAACCCGCAGAAATTCCCGCAAAATTCCATTTCGTTCCACCAAAAATTTTCCTAAAAAGCGACCTTTATCCGTTAATACGATTTCCCGATACCGCTCATACCGAAGATAGTGTTGCTCATCCAAACGGCGGATAGCATTGCTTACAGAAGGCAAACTAACATCCAGACGTAAGGCAATATCACTGACCCGAATGCTCTCTTGGCTTTGGGATAAGCGATAAATTTCTTCCAAATAATCTTCCAAACTGGGAGATAACAAAAGTCAAGCCTCCCCTCCAGGGTATCCAATCCCTTTCATCCTTTTACATATTCCAATATATGTTTTGGGAAGAAAGAATTGTGCATGATTCCCAAAAATCCCTACTCATGATGACTGCCTAGGCCAAAAGTAAGCCAAGCCCCGATGCCTTCCGTAACTATGAACCGCACCGGCACAACATATCCCCTTCTTCCCGCACTCGAATCAATAACAACAACCCGGATTTTACCGATATCTTTACTTCCTCCCGCAATACTTCATTGCTAACCCCATAGGGCAATCCAATATAAAAGCTATCATCCTCCAGGGGCCATCGGGCACCAGTCACTGTTATCCCCTGCACTTCTTCGGTCAAAGGAAGCAAAGAAAAAACTTCTCCTGGCAAACCTTTAAAAGCCCCGGGCATCCGTGGTGTAATCAAAGATATTTCGTTATAGGGATCAATGATTTTGGTCTGCACTCCCTTTTCAGCTGCCATACGCAACAAATGTACATTGGCCAATGCATGGTCAAATCGAGTACCCAAGGCACCCAAAATAATGATTTCATCCGGCGCGTCCGCCAAAGCTTCCGTCAAGGCCAGGGCTGTATCTGTCTCATCCTTTGCAGTGGGATACTGCTTGATACGTGAACCTTGACGGGTAAGGGCCAACAACAAACGGGGTTTTAATGAATCCATATCCCCAATGATTACATCAGGAACAAATCCCAAATCCGCCACATGTTTTGCTCCGCCATCAGCACAAATCACCCGGGTATCTGGGGCAATCATACCTGCAAATAACCCCAAATCACCCACAAAACCAGCACTGACGATTATACATCGCATATCATTATCTCCATTCTTCAGTGAAGTAGTCCCCTCTCCCTTTACCAGAACTGTTTTCAGCATTCATATTACTGAGAAAGGGAAATGCACAAAACATCATCCCAGGATAGCTTAGCTTTATTATTTTATTCTATACAAATCCCCTGCCATACTACCCGTTGCAACTTATTATACTGTTTCCCCCAATGGGTAGCAATCGCTTTGTCACAATAATTTCTTCTCTTTGCTCTTTGTTATGCCTATGGTTTGCCATTCAAAGGTCTTTAGGCAAATTTATTTATGCAATCAGTGAAGTTCTTTATGTGAAATGGACCCAAGCCTGTTTTTGATGTTGCTTGATTTGTTTATTACAAAGGATTTTTATTCATCTTATTTATAATCCATATGTAAATTCATCCCTTTGGCTGATTGAAAAATCAAATTAGCTAAAAAATTCACTGGCAAAAAGATTTGCAAGCAATTGGTCTTTCATCAGTTCCTATGGGATAAAAGCACCATCATGGGGGAGATAAAAATAAAGACTGCCCGCCAAAAAGAACTTTGGGGACAGTCTTATCTCTTACCAACTTTATCCGCGTTCCAATAAACGAAAATCCATGATATTGGGATTCACTTCCTGGCTTAGGGGAGAACCATAGGCCAAACGGAATAAATCCTCCAGTTCTGTAATCAAGGGAGAGCGAGGATTGGTGGTGGTGACTTGGTCATCATAGGCTTGCTCAGACATAGAGGGAATACGGGCAGCATATTCCCCGGGCGCAAGCCCCAGCTCTCCAAAGGTATTGGGAATATCCAGCTGGCGTAAAAGTTCCTGCACAGCCTGAATCAAGGCCCGGGGTCCTTGGCCTGGCAGGCGTAAATAGGCAGCCAATTGGCTATATTTTTCCGGTGCTATAAAATATTCATATTGGGGATAAGAAGTACACTTAGCAGGCTTGCTGGCATTATAAGCAATCACATAGGGCAATAATATAGCATTGGCCCGGCCGTGGGACACGGCAAAAGCACCTCCCAAAGCATGGGATAAGCTATGGTTAACACCTAAAAAAGCGTTGGTAAAAGCCATACCTGCCAGACAGGAAGCATGATGCATTTTTTCCTTGGCCTCTTGGTCCTTAGGATTTTGATAGGAACGGGGCAAATAGGCGAAGACCAATTCCGCTGCTTTTAAAGCCATGGCATCCGTATATTCTGAAGCCATCACTGAAACATAGGCTTCCAAGGCATGGGATAAGGCATCCATACCTGTATCCGCCGCCACCTTGGCAGGCATGCTCAAAACAAAGCTGGGATCAATAATGGCCACATCCGGGGTTAACTCATAATCCGCCAAGGGATATTTGACATGTTTCCCTCCATCACTGATCACCGCAAAGGCTGTTACTTCCGAACCAGTACCACTGGTGGTGGGAATGGCAATGAGCTTGGCCTTGCGTCCCATTTTGGGATACTTATAGGTCCGTTTACGGATATCCATGAAGCGCAACCGCAGAAATTCAAAGGCCACCTGGGGATGCTCATAGAACAACCACATGGCTTTGGCCGCATCAATGGGAGAACCGCCTCCCAAGGCTATGATGGTATCTGGTTTGAAACGCTCCATCATCTCGCAACCTTTGCGCACTGTTTCCACCGACGGATCCGGTTCCACATCGCTGAAGATTTCCACTGTCACCGGGGTTTCCCTTTTCTTGATATGATACAAAATCCGGTCCACCATGCCCAATTGCCGTACCACTGGATCCGTAACAATGAAAACCCTTTCCATGCCAGGAAATTTAGTCAAATATTGTACGGACCCTGAGGCAAAATAAATCCTCTCCGGAACCCGAAACCATTGTAGTTTTGGACGTCGTTTGGCTACCTTTTTTATGTTCACAAGATTATCCACACTCACATTGGAAGTGGTGCTATTGCTGCCCATGGAACCACAACCCAAGGTAAAGGAAGGGATATTTACATTGTACAAATCCCCAATAGCCCCATGGGTAGAGGGAGCATTAACAATAATCCGGCCTGTGGGCATTTGGGCATAAAAATCTTGCAACACTGCTTCATCCTCCCCGTGAATCACCGCAGAATGGCCCATTCCTCCAAAGGCTAAAATTTGGCGACACAAATCCATACCTTGGGCAGCATTCTCCACTTGATAGCAAGCTAAAATGGGACTTAGTTTTTCCATGGACAAGGGGTAAGCAGGACCCACACCGGCAATTTTTGCTACCAAAACCCGGGTATGGGGTTCCACGGGAATACCAGCCATCTCCGCTATTCGTACGGCTGATTGCCCCACCACCTCTGCATTGAGAGAACAAGAAGATCCTTGGGGAATTGCCACCAAGCGTTCCAGCTGTTCTATCTCTTGGGGGCTCAGCATATGACAGCCGTTTTCCTCCATATATTTTTTCACAGGTTTGTAAACATCCCGGTGAATGACCACTGCTTGTTCAGAGGCACAAATCAATCCATTGTCAAAGGTTTTACTCATTACCAAATCATTGACCGCTCTTTTCAGATTTGCGCTTTTATCGATATAACAAGGCACATTGCCAGGCCCTACCCCAAGGGCAGGTTTACCTGTGGAATAGGCGGCTTGCACCAGACCAGCCCCCCCGGTGGCAATGATGGTGGCTACGCCAGGATGACGCATCAAATAATTGGTAGCTTCCATGCTGGGGCTTTCCAGCCATGCAAGGCAATGGGGAGGAGCTCCGGCCTTAATAGCCGCGTCCCGCATCACCTGGGCCGCAGCACTGCTGCATTGCTGGGCTCCTGGATGAAAGCTAAAAATCACAGGATTTCTGGTTTTTAAACAAATCAAAGCTTTAAACATGGTGGTAGAAGTGGGATTGGTCACTGGAATCACTGCCACCACCACACCCAAGGGTTCCGCTACTTCCAAGTAATCCTCTTCTTCATTTTCCCGTACCACGCCCACGGTCTTTTTGTATTTAATGCTATGGTATACTGCCTCAGTGGCAAAGATATTTTTGATAATTTTATCTTCCCAATTTCCCCTTCTGGTTTCTTCCACTGCCAATTTGGCCAAGGGCATGTGTTGGGCCAACCCAGCCATGGCAGCTGCATGAACAATTTGATCCACTTGTTCCTGCTCCAACTGCATATAGGCTTGGGCTGCCTGTAAGGCCTTTTCAACCATTTGATCGATTGCAGGAAAGTCACTGGTGCCAAGGGGTCTTATTTCCTTTTGAAGTGACAAATGATCGTACCTCTCTCTCCTAAATGGCTTTATTCCTTATTCATTATGCCACGGACCTGCATTTGTATGCCTCTTTTCCAGGCTCACCCCGAATTTTGCAAAAAAATGCTACATCCTAAAATAAAAAACCAGGATATACAATATTCTGGTACGGGCAAAGGAATTCATTTCAAATTCTACTTACAAGAACAAGCAAAAAAGAAAAACAAAATACCGTGCTTGACAAGGTATATACTATTGTATATACCTGTTCTAAGAAAGAGGTGAGTGTATGCAAACAACAATTCAAAAATGGGGAAATCCCCAGAGAATAAGGATTCCTAAAGCATATCTGGAAGCAGTAGGGCTAGCTGAAAACGATACGGTAGAATTTGGTGATAACATTCTCATAAAAAAAGTACAAACAAGAACTCTTTCGAAGATCTTTGAAGGATATGACCCCAAGGAACATCCCCAGGAATATGCATAGGATGAACCTGTGGGAAAGGAAGTATGGTAACATTGTACATCCCAATATAAGAAGATATTATATTTTGGGACTTCAGTCCACAATCCGAACATAAACAAGCAGGCAGAAAGCCAGGAGTCATCATAAGCAATCAGGAATTTTTTCAGCATACAAAGTTAGCCATTGTATGCCCTATACAAATACAAACAAGCATTTCCCCTTACATATTCCTTTGGATTATAAAACAAAAACCACAGGCATTATCCTAACAGAACATATAAAATGTCTGGATATTATCAGCCGGAATGCACAGTAAACTTAAGTCTCTTCCACCGGATATACTGGATGGCACAATAGAACGCTGTTTTTGAGGGTAGGAATATAAAACACTTACCCTCCTTGTTTCTGCGTCTGCAAACCGCGTGGCGCAAAGATTTTTCAAGCCCTACTGCGTGACAGATACCCATAATATTTTGAGGGCGCAAGCGGTCTATCCGTTTGCGCTCTCTTGGCTTTGCTACTCGTTAGCGATCAATCTGAAACTGTAATATCGCTTTTATCAGCTTTGCTTCCAGTCGGTCTCGAATATCGCGGTTGATATGCCCTTGATGTGTTGACAGTTATCTGATAACCTGCGTAATCGTGCAACACCCGTTCTACTGCTTCCGGCTCTCCGATAACCACTTTTTCGATTACTTCAACAGGTAATAATGGATATTTCCTCTTCCCCAATTTTTGACACCTCCATTTCTTTTTGTAGTTGCCGCAGTGCGGTATTTTTCCTGTAATTTGCTGTAGTTCTGCAACAGCCGCACAGCTTGCCGACTTCCGCGTCCCTGTACCCGAAAAAGAAATACAAAAACAATATTTCCTGCTGCTGTTGTGTCAAGTTCAAAAGGGGCAGCGGCCAACTGTTCGTTTTCGATTGTGATTGCTTCTCCGCGAATGTTGAATGTGGTTAAATACTGCTCCGCTGCGCTTGGCTCACAGCCCATTTCATACAGATAATCAAGCGATACTTCACGTTCTCGCTTCCTGCTTATTTCGCGATAAGCGTTGACAGCTTCATAGTACAGAACGGTTTTGTAAAAGCCATTGAAACTACACTCGATATGCTCCCGATACTGCTCCGAATAGTTCATCTAACTCACCCCCTTTCCTCCCGGCAGGGGGTTAATACAGCAAACGCCCATACAGCGCAAAACTGTACGGGCGTTTGAACAACATGAATTGATAAAGGCAGCTATATGATTTATGTGTATGCTCATAGGCGAGAAAATCCCGCAACAAAACAACGCTTTTTTTGACCGTAGGCTATGGGACGATTGAATAGCAAACATGGTGATACCTCCAGATATCGCCAGATTTTCAATTTACGCAAAAATACGGCGGCTTTGAATAACAATCAAAACCGCCGTTTAGCTTTCTCTATTCTGTTTTGGCGTGATGATACAGCGGTAGCATAACCAAATTAAAGCGTTGCATTTGGATATTTGTTTAGAAATACCTTATTAGCCGTTTCTAATGCAGTGTGATATTCACGATAAGATACGCTAAGTTTTTTCATCGCCGGGATAAAGATGGTATCATATCCACTTTCGCTGTTGAGCTTTCTCAAAAATTCTTGGAGTCTATACGCCGGAGAAGCCTTAAACTCGTCGGATTGTTTTAGCTGCATATACTGTTCAAGGATTTCCTTATTGTCTGCCATATATTTTTCGGTATCAGAAATCGCGTCATTCATATTTGCAAATACATTCTCGATAAAGGCTTCGTCAAAATCTTTTGTAATTTCATCGAGATATTGCTGAAGATCGGGTGGAAGTTCAAAACTTACATTATCCAAAAAATCAATGACTGTTTCAAACGCTTCTTGTTGTTCATCGCTTACAATAGGTTCATTGAGATACCGGGCAAAATGCAAGCTGATATACTTTCCATAATAGCCCGGAAAGACATTTATCAGTCGTTGCAAAATCGTCTGACTTTTTTCGAGGACTTCAAGCTGTGGGCTTGTGTATTCCCAATCTTGTTTTTCTGCAAGATGTTGAACTAAAATCTGTTTCCTTTTTTCTGTTTCTATCTCAATTTTTTTGCTCTCGGAAACTTTATACAATGCCGCTTGACTTCCCCCGTCTAAAACCTCTTTTATGCTCTGAACAGACAAGCCTAATCTTCGGAGTATGGCAATCTTTTTCAATCTTTCAACATCACCAACAGAAAAATTACGATACCCATTTTCTAATATTCCCGGTTGAACTAACTTTTGCTCAACATAGTATTCAATAGCCTTTTTTGTTAATTTGCACTTCTTACAAACCTCGTTAATCAACATATTCATTACCTCCGATTACATGATAAACCGCCCCCCAAGGTGGCAGTCAATAGATTTTTGAAAAAATTTTTACAACAAGCCGCCCCTTTTTAGGTGGATATTGAGTAGAGAGGACAAGCAAAATGCGGCGCATTTTCAGAAGTGGGGCCACACTTCCTATGCTTGCTCCGTAAGAGCAAGCGGCAAATGGGCACTCATTTGCTGTGCTTGCTACCTACTCATTTTAGGAAAGGACGGAATAGGAATGGAACGGAAACGAAAACAGGACGAAAACGAATATCTGCCGAAACGGGGCAATCCGCTGAGTGAAACGGTCTATTACAAAATCGGCGGCACAGTCTTTGAAATCGAAACCTCCTGCGGCGGCTCTGAACTGCTGTATGACAAGATGGTACGGCTCATAAAATCAGAAAGTCCGCTATAATACAGATAGCAACCTGTTTGTCGGGCGTTCATGACTGGAGGAATGAACACATGACGAATACAAACTATCCCGACAACATCACCGCTTTGTATGCCCGTTTAAGCCAAGAGGACGCAATTAACGGAGAGAGCAACAGCATAGCTAACCAGAAGAAAATCCTTTTGAAATACGCGAAAGACAACGGCTTTCCAAATCCCTTGTTTTTTATCGACGATGGAGTATCTGGAGTAACTTTTGACCGGCCCGGCTGGAATGAGATGATACGCCTTGCAGAAATGGGAAAGGTCAAAACCGTCATTGTCAAGGACATGTCCCGCATGGGGCGCGATTATCTAAAGGTCGGCTACTACACCGAGAGCTTCTTTGTCGAGAGGGATATTCGCTATATCGCCATCAACGACGGAGTGGACAGCGACAAAGGCGACAAGGACTTTACCCCGTTTCGCAATTTGTTCAACGATTTTTACGCCAGAGATACAAGCAAGAAAATCCGCGCTGTTATGAGGGCAAAAGGAAACTCCGGGGAACATCTGAATACCCAGCCCGCCAATCATTGACGCAAAAGTGTTTGAACGAGTGCAAGAGCTGCGGTCGAACAAACGCCGCCCCGCCAAAACAGGGAAGCTGGGATTATTCTCTGGCTTGCTGTACTGCGCCGATTGCGGGGACAAGCTGTATTTCTGTACGACAAACAGCTTTTCGCCCAACCAAGACCACTATGTATGCTCCAACTACAAGAGCAATACAGGTACTTGCTCCGCGCACTTTATCCGCGAGGAAACATTGAAGCTGTTTGTGCTATGCCGGATTTTTGAAGTAACCGCCCTGTTCTTTGACAATGCGGATGCGTTTATGGAAATGGCGCGTATGCAAAGGTTTGAGGAAGCGGAAAAGGAAACAAAGAAGTGCAAGCGGGAAATCGCACAGGCGGAAAAGCGTATCGCCGAACTTGACCGTATTTTCAAGCGTATCTATGAGGACGATATAAGTGGCGCAATTAGTCACGAACGGTTTTTGAAGCTGTCCGCCGAGTATGAAGCGGAGCAGAAAGAACTAACGAAAAAGGTCAAGGCAGACCGGGAAATGGTTAGTACATATGAGCAGGACAAAGCAAACTTTGACAGCTTCGCGGCGGTCATTCGGAAGTATGTGGGGATAACGGAACTGACGCCCACGATTGTCAACGAGTTTGTGAAGAAGATAATTGTTCATGCCCCCGATAAGTCCAGCGGACATCGGCGACAGAAGATACAGCTTGTATGGAACTTTATCGGGGAAGTCAATCTTCCTAACAATAACCAGACCATTGAACGGCAGAGAAAGAGCAAGACAGCATAGCGAAACGCCATGCTGTCCTCCAAGATTAAATTACTTCCTTATGGGTGCGCCGCCTATGGAGAATCTTTTTTTAACTTGATTTTTCACTCCCTTGTTAAAACAAAAAATATTCTTTATAGATACTGATACAATTCTTCCCAACAGGCCAAAACATGTTTTGGTTGATAGGCCGCCAAGGTCTCTACACTAGCCATCCCCCAAGCCACCCCCAGCACTTCGGTTCCTGCCTGTTGTCCGGCTTGTAAATCAAAGGGGCTATCTCCCACAAAAACAGCTTGGGAAGCAGGCACTTGTAACAAGGATAAAGCCTTTTGTACTGGCTCAGCATGGGGCTTGTGTTTTTCCACATCATGGGCAGTTACCACAGCATCTAAATAGGGGGCCAAACCCACAAAATGAACGGTCCTCATGGTCCCAGGTCTCCCCTTGGAAGTTACCAAAGCAATTTTCAGTTGATGTTCTTTTAAAGTTTCCAACATGGCTAGGGTGCCAGGAAAAAGTTTGGTATAAGCATCATGATCCCGCTGAAAACAATGCTGATAACGGGTATAAAATTCCTGGGCTTTTTCCCCGGCAAAATGCCGGGCAATATCCATCAAAGGAACGCCAATCCAATTCATCACTGCCCCTTGGTCCCAGGGCAAATTCATTTCCGCAAATACTTCTTGATAATTATGCTGAATCAAAGGCAAGGAATCGGATAAAGTACCATCCAAATCAAACAAAACTGCTAACTTTCCTTGTGCAAAGTTTTTTTGTGAGCCCACTCGTATCTCCTGCTTTTTGATTTATTTTGCTTGAAGCCCCAAAATCCTGGCAAGCATTTCTTTTTTATTCTACACCATCATTTTGTCCAAAGAAAAGGTTTTTTCCCTTGGGTATAGAAAAACTCATAAAAAATAAAAATGATGAAGAACAGGTAAAGCCACTAAACTGCTTTGCTGTCATTTCTATGACCAGCTGTCCGACATCTAGACATTTACTTACAACAAGGGAGATGAGTATGTGCCCATCAGCAAAAAAGTAGAACATTTTCTTGC